>JALHOJ010000006.1:0-17925 GCA_022843045.1 Phycisphaerales bacterium | reverse complement strand
ATATCATCGACGCGCGAGACCCCCGCGCTCGACCGGCATCCAACCGGCTGCCCACTACGACCGCCATCGAGTCTTTGTCGCGCTCGCGGAGCGCGACACGTTCCTGATTCATCGAGACCCCACCATGCCCACCCAGATCCCCGTCGCCGATCAGACCCTCCTCTCCAATCTCGACTGGCGCTACGCCGTCAAGAAGTTTGACGCGGCGCGGAAGATCCCGCAAGCCACCTGGGCGACCATCGAGGAAGCCACCCGCCTCGCACCCTCCTCCTACGGCCTCCAGCCCTGGCGCTTCGTGGTCGTCAACGACCCCACCGTGCGGGCCAAGCTCCGCCCACTCTCCTGGAATCAGCCGCAAATCACCGACGCCTCCCACCTCATCGTCTTCTGCCGCAAGATCGACGTCACCGTCGCCGACGTCGACGCCTATGTCGCCGATATCGCCGCCCAGCGAGGCGTCCCCGCCGACACCCTCAAAGACTACCGCGGCATGATGGTCGGCAGCGTCAGCAGCCCCGCCGGCCTCCCGGGCGGCTCGATGGAGACCTATACCCGCAGCCAGACCTACATCGCCCTGGGCGTCTTCCTCACCACCTGCGCCATGCTGGGCGTCGACGCCTGCCCGATGGAAGGCTTTGACCCCAAGGGCTACGACGGGATCCTCAACACCAGCAAGGACGGCTACATGCCCGTCGTCCTCGGCGCGGCGGGCTATCGCGCCAGCGACGACTGGCTGGCCAACCTCAAGAAGGTCCGCGCGAGCAAGGAAAAGGTCTTCCGCTACGTCTAATCCCACGTGCGACAGCGCGAAAGTCAGGCGGTGGCGGCAACTTCATCCTGCCACCGCCAACTTATCCACATTCCCCCTGTGGAAGGCCTGACAACAACCGGTGGACAACCCATTTCCGCCCTTGACTTGGGCCCCATCGCGCAAGGCTTGCGGCTATCATCTGCGAAATCTTGACCACTCCACGCACGTGCGCCAGAGCAACCGGTGCCGCTGTGCGAACAAGGACGCGATGGAGTGGATGGCTCGACGGACCGCGCCGCCTCGCTGGGCACTTTGCCGCAGCATCCCGCGATTCTTCGGGCCGCACAAGGAGTGTGCGACCATGATGCTGACCAATCGAATCACCCGTTCCGTGTTCCTCGCCATGGGCGGCCTCGCGCTCGCCACCCTCTCGGGCTGCATCAGCCAGGGCGAGTATGACCGCGTCCACGAGGCCTACACCTCCTGCGCCTCGCAGATGACCGAGAAGAACGGTCGCATCAGCGAGCTCGAGCAGAGCCTCGCCCAGCTCCAGGCCGGATACGGCAAGGGCGAAGGCGCCCTCGCGGCCCTCCAGCGTGAGAACATGGACCTCAAGAACCAGCTCGCCTCCGCCCAGGGCGACCTCAAGGGCCTCGAAGGCCGCTTGGGCCAGCTCTCCTTCGGTCCCCTCGATCGCGAGACCGAGCAGCGCATCGACGACATCGTCAGCAAGTTCCCGGGCCTGCTCTCCTTCGACAGCGCCCGCGGCATGGTTCGCGTCAACAGCGACCTGACCTTCGACTCCGGCAGCGACACCGTCAAGGACCAGGCCCGCCAGGGTCTCCAGGCCCTCTCGCAGGTCCTGACCAGCGGCGCAGCGACCCAGTACGACGTCATCGTCGAAGGCCACACCGACAGCCAGCGCATGGCCAACCAGTCCACCATCCAGCGCCACCGCAGCAACCGCGGCCTCTCGACCAACCGCGCCAATTCGGTGATCGAAGTGCTCGCCGGCATGGGCATCCAGCAGGGCCGCCTGATGGCCGCGGGCTGGGGCGAGTATCGCCCCACCGTCGCCAACAACCCCAACGGCAACACCCGCGAAAACCGCCGGGTTGAAATCTACATGGCCAAGCTGGGCGGCTCGGGCGCGACCGCCTCGACCCCGACGGCTCCCGCAGGCAACACCTTCGCCGTGCCCACCGCCGACGGCGGCAAGTAATCAAGCCTGACAACGAAAGCACAAAGCCCCTCGCGAGAGGGGCTTTTTTCGTATCAAGGAGAATCACCACGGAGGGACACGGGGAGCCACGGAGATTGCACGGAGCAGAAGGCTGAGAAACGAGAAAGGCGAGAGGAGAGAAGCCAGAGACGAGAAGCACGGGAATGAAAAAACCACGAAGCGACGCGCCTCGTGGTCTCAAATCCCTATCTCAATGCCCTCTCGATGAAGCCTCCGTGGCAAACTCTCCTCACGCCGATTCCTTGCGGCGAGTCTTGAGCTGCATCAGCCCCACCTTCTCGCGCACGGCCCGTTCGTCGATGACGTACTCGACGCCCGTGTTGTCGTGATCGGGCAGTTCGTACATCAGCGGCAGCATGATCTCTTCCATCACGCTGCGCAGAGCGCGAGCGCCCGTCTCGCGAGCCTTGGCCCGCTCCGCGATGATCCGCAGAGCGCCGGGCGTGAAGCTCAGCTTCGCGCCTTCGACGCCGAACAGGTGCGTGTACTGCTTCATCAAGGCGTTCTTGGGCTCGGTCAGGATGTTGATCATCGCCTCGATGCTCAAGGGAGCCAGCGGCGCGAGCACCGGCAGACGCCCGACGAACTCGGGAATCATGCCGAACTCAATCAGGTCATCCGCGATCACCTGGTGGTACAGCACTGCTGCTTCGTCGGCCTCGTCGCGATCGGCGGCGGCCAGCGCGGGCAGCTTGAAGCCGATCTTGGTCTGCCCAAGCCGGCGACGGATGATCTCTTCGAGGCCCACGAACGTCCCGCCACAGATGAACAGGATGTTGGTGGTATCAACCTGAATGTACTGCTGCTCGGGGTGCTTGCGCCCGCCCTGAGGCGGAACGTTGCTGACGGTGCCTTCGAGCATCTTGAGGAGGCTCTGCTGCACGCCCTCGCCCGACACGTCGCGCGTGATGCTGACGTTGTTGGACGTCTTGCCGATCTTGTCGATCTCGTCGATGTAAATGATGCCGCGCTGCGCCGCTTCAAGATCAAAGTCCGCGCTCTGCAGCAGCTTCAGAATCAAGTTCTCGACGTCCTCGCCCACGTACCCCGCTTCGGTCAGCGTGGTCGCGTCGCCAATGGCGAAGGGCACCTTCAGCATGCGAGCCAGGCTCTTGGCCAGCAGCGTCTTGCCGCTGCCCGTCGGCCCGATCATCAGGATGTTGCTCTTGTCGATCTCGATGTTGCCCGCGGCTTCGCTTTCAAGGTGCAGCAACCGCTTGTAGTGGTTGTGCACCGCGACGCACAGGCTCTTCTTCGCAACGTCCTGCCCGATCACGTACTGATCGAGGAACTCCTTCATCGCCCGCGGGCTGGGCACTTCGCGCAGCCACGCCGAAGCGCTCGACACCCGTCGACGCTCCTGCTTGAAGATGTTCTGGCAGAGGTCCGTGCAGTTGGAGCAGATGTACACGCTCCCGGGCCCCTCGACCATCGGCCCCACTTCCCGGCTGGTCTTGCCGCAAAACGAGCACGTGGTCACCTTCCGCCCCTTGAAACCCTGGTCATTGCCAGCAGCATTCGCGACGCTGCCCGCACTGGGGGTGTTGGGGTTGGTGGGAGGCATCTGATCGCCGTCTTTACCCTTGGCCATGAAAGGCTCCTCGCCAGCGCGCACGGCATGACACAACCTGCGTGCGAAGGCGTTGGGAGTGTATCGGTTCGCGCAAGAAGGGGCTACAAACCCTGAACAATCGCACGTGCGGGTGGTGCATGTGTAACGCCTGTGCGGACTCGCCCACCCACACGACACGGGTATTCACACCGATGACGAGCCAACACGCGACCGCTTCGCGCCACCGACCCGCACGCCTTGCACGAATGCCGAATCCCGAATGCCGTGTCCCACCAGTAAACGAACAACCCCGCACGAGGCGGGGTTGCAGTAATTCAAATCTTGACTCACCCAACTCAGCCGTTGATCGCCGTGACCTTCAGCTTCGTGTACCGCTGACGGTGACCGGTCTTCTTGCGCCAGGTCTTCTTGGCCTGGAACTTCTGGATGTAGAGCTTTTCGCCCAGCACCACCGGCTCGAGCACTTCCGCCGTCACGGTCGCGCCAGTCACGTACGGAGCGCCAAGCTTGGCCTCGCCGCCTTCTTTGCCGACGACCAGAACGCGGTCAAACTTGATGCTGGACCCGGCCTTGGCCTGGCCTTCTTCGAGCAGGTCGACGAAGATCTCCTCGCCTTGGGTGATCTTGCGCTGGCTGCCGGATTCTTCGATGATGGCGTACATGATTCGTAAAACTCCGATGGACCTGCCTGTTGGGGCCATATCAGGGCTGGGGGGGCCGCCGAGCAGGGCCTAGATGATAGCGTGAGCCTCTCCGTATTCAAGCCTCGCGGCCAGCGCGTGGCTCGGACATCCTGCCCGTGAGTCGCAGGGCCTTCCTGGCCCTCGCCTTTTCGGTGGTTTCCACCGGCCTTTTCAGAGTGCCCGCCCCGCTCCAAACGTCTAGTATTGCAGTCGGCGGACGCGCCACGATTGTCGGGCTTTGTTTGGCCCGCTTCGGCGTTCACGAGACCTCCCCTTTCCGTTCCCACCGCTCATTCTCAAATATCACCATGCCAGCCCTCGAGTTTCCGCCGTCCCTGCCCCAAGCCGACCTCTTCTGCCAGCCGCTCCCCAGCCGGCAGGGCGACCGCGTGATCCAATTCCGCGAAGCCCTCCGCGAGGCCATGACCGAAGAAATGCGCCGCGACCTCCGCCTGTTCCTCATGGGTGAAGAAGTCGCCCAGTACAACGGCGCGTACAAGATCAGCCAAGGCATGCTCGACGAATTCGGCCCCAAGCGCATCATCGACGCGCCCATCTCCGAAAACGGCTTCGCCGGCCTCGCCGTCGGCGCCGCCATGTACGGCCTCAAGCCCATTATCGAGTTCATGAGCTGGTCCTTCAGCCTCGTCGCCGCTGACCAGATCTTGAACAACGTCCCCAAGATGCTCTACATGTCCGGCGGCCAATGGGGCTGCCCCATCGTCTTCCGCGGCAACGACGGCGCAGGCGGCCAGCTCGGCAGCACCCACAGCTGGTGCGTCGAAGGCCTGTACTCCAACGTGCCGGGCATGAAGATCGTCATCCCCAGCAACCCCTACGACGCCAAGGGCCTGCTCAAGACCGCCCTCCGCGAGAGCGACCCCGTCTTCTTCCTCGAAAGCGAACGCATGCTGGGCGACAAGGCCCATGTGCCCGCCGAGGAGTACTACATCCCCTTCGGCCAGGCGTACCTGGCTCGCGAAGGCAGCGACTGCACCGTGGTGAGCTTTGGCCGCCCCGTGAACTTCTGCCTCGAAGCCGCCGCGGAACTCGAGAAGGACGGCATCGAGTGCGACGTGCTCGACATGCGGACCATCCGCCCCCTCGACATCGACAGCATCATCCGCAGCATCCAAAAGACCGGCCGCATCGTGGTGGTCGATCAGTGCTGGCCCTTCGCCAGCGTCGCCAGCGAAGTCGTGACGCAAGTCTGCGAACGCTGCTTTGACTACCTCGACCACCAGCCCGTTCGTGTGAACACCGAAGACGTGCCCACGCCGTACGCGAAGAACTTGGAGTACGCGTACTTGCCGAACAAGGATCGCATCGCGGCGGCGGTGCGGGGTGTCGTCAAGGCGTAAAACGAAAAGTGCAAAGCGAAAAGCGAAAATCGAGGCAATCCGTAGCGGGCATCGCGGGAGGTTGAAGGATGGGACGGCTTCGCCTGGAACTCTTGGATCGGATCGAGGCATTTTCGCACGCTGTGTTGGATGTTGTCGGTTTGATGGACGACCAAGGCGTCTCGCGAAGGATCGTGGACCAACTCGCCGCGTCGGGAACATCTGTTGGCGCCAACGTGTTCGAGGCTGACGAAGCCATGAGCCGCAAGGACTTCGTCAAGTGTCTGTCCATCGCGGCGAAAGAACTGAGCGAGACGCGTTACTGGCTCCGTCTCGCGATTGGTCGTGATTGAGTACCCGCCAAGAAAGCCCAGCCAGTGCTGATCGAAGCCAATGAACTCCGCAAAATCATCGGTACCATGATCGTCCGTTCCAAAGCCCCAACCCCCTACAAGTCCAAGAACCCCGATTGACCCGTCTTCATTTTCGCTTTTCGCTTTTCGCTTTCCCGCTTTTCGATTGAAGGTTTCCCCCATGCCCATCGAAGTCACCATGCCCCGCCTGTCCGACACCATGCAGCAGGGCACCATCGTCAAGTGGAACGTCAAGGAAGGCCAAAAGGTCAAGACCGGCGAAGTCATCGCCGACATCGAGACCGACAAGGCCACGATGGAACTCCAGTCCTTTGACGACGGCGTCGTCGCGACCATCCCTGTCGCTCAGGGCCAAGCCGTCGCCGTCGGCACGCTGATGCTCGTGCTCGCCGCGCCGGGCGAAGACCCCGCCGCCATCAAGGCCAAGTACGCTGGAGGCGCCGCCGGCTCAGCCGCCCCCGCCGCCAAGAGCGCGAGCGCTCCCGCCGCCGCCGCGGTCGGCAGCAGTTCGACCACCAGCAGTAGCGCCACCGCCACCCTCGACAAGGGCTTCCGCGAAGGCAACGGCCGCGTCTTTGCCTCCCCCCTCGCCAAGAAGATCGCCAGCGAAGCAGGCGTGGACCTGGGCAACATCCAAGGCTCCGGCCCCGCCGGCCGCATCGTCCGCAAGGACGTCGAAGAAGTCCTCGCCCGAGGCGGCAGCACCATGCCCGCGGCCCAACCTGTGGCCCGCATGCCAATCGCGACGCCGCCTGCCAAGGCCGCGCCGACGCCCCTCCCCGCGTACAACGCGACCCTCTCGGGCAAGATGATCCCGGTGTCCAACATGCGCCGCGTCATCGCCCAGCGCCTCGCCGAGAGCAAGAGCACCATCCCCCACTACCAAGTCACCTTCGACGTCGAAATGTCCGCCCTCATGGCCCTGCGAGGCCAGCTCAACGAGCAGCTCGCCAACCAGGGCGTCAAGCTCAGCGTCAACGACTTCCTCGTCAAGGCCTGCGCCCTCGCGATGCACCAGCATCCGTACGTCAACGCCCGCTGGGTCACGCAACAAGCCAAGCACGGTCAGTTCGACAACTTCATCGAATACCTCCCCGAAGTCAACATCGGCGTCGCCATCGCCTTGCCCATCCACGAAGACGGCACCGGCGGCGGCCTCGTCGTCGCCACCCTCCGCAACGCCGACCAGCTCGGCCTCCGCCAGATCTCCGCACAAACCAAGGCGCTGTCCGAGAAGGCCCGCGCCAAGGGCCTCGCCCCCAACGAAATGTCCGACAGCACCTTCACCATCTCGAACCTGGGCATGTTCGGCGTCAGCCACTTCAACGCCATCATCAACCCGCCCAACGTCGCGATCCTCGCTGTGGGCAGCGCGATCGAAAAGCCCGTGGTCCGCAACGGCAAGGTCGAGCCTGGCCTGGTCATGAGCATGACCATGAGCAGCGACCACCGCGTCGTCGACGGTGCGATGGCCGCCCAATACCTCAGCACCATCAAGAACTACCTCGAAAAGCCCGCGACGCTGCTGGTCTAATGCCGTGACACGGGCATCCCGCCCGTGAATCCCAGAGCCTTTCAGGCCCCGGACCAACGGCCAACATCGCACCTTCGCCAGCCCCGAGAACCAAGCACCCGCGTCACATTCTGGCCGACAACCCATACGCTCGCGTATGCGGTTGCTTCCATTCATCTTGCTCGCGCTGCTCTCCCCCGCAGCCCTCGCCCAATCCCTACCCCCCCCCGAGCACCAAGCCCCGCCCCTCCGCAACCGCAACATCCTCATCACCGGCTACTGGCCCCCCACCAACGAAATGCTCCGCCCTTGGAGCCCCAACCCCACGCAGAACCCAGCCGGCTGGATCGGCGAAAACTGGGAAGGCCGCGGCTTCAACCTCCACGCCCACTTCCCCGAGTTCCCAGGCGGCACAGGCAGCAACCCCCGCGGCAATGGCGACTTCGAAGTTGACTACCAAGACACCTTTGCAGACTTCAACCGTATCGTCGACGAGCTCAAGCCCATCGCCATCGTCAGCTTCAGCCGCGCCAACACCCAGATCGGCTGGGAAATGGAACCCGCCTACACCCGCTTCCGCCTCACGGGTGAAACCACGCAGGTCCCGGGCCGCACGATTCCCACCTACACCAATGACTACTTCGGCGTGCGCCAGCCCGTCGAAGTCGCCAACGTCCCGCTGGGCGAGATCCGCGTCTCCAACCTGCCCATGCAGCAGATCGTGACCGCCGTCGACGCAGCCTTCACCTCTACGCAGCTCAGTCCCTTCATCGCCAACTACAACCCTGCCAACCCCAACGCCTTCGACTTCGGCGGCGCGTTCCTCAGTGGCTATCTCCCCTTCCTCGCCGCCGGCTACCGCGATGCCAACGACGACAACCCCTTGAGCCCCACCTCCTGCCTCATGTCCGGCCATGTCCACGTCGGTCAGCAGGTCAACGTCGCCGTCGGCACACAAGCCGCCGCGATTACGATGCGTCAAGTCATCAGCAGCCTGCAATGGATGGTGGTGCCGTCACCAGGCGCCGTCGCGATCCTCGCCCTATTGCCTCTGGCAAGCCGCCGACGCCGATGACCCAACTCCCGTGGCACGGGCGTCCCGCCCGTGAGTCTCCGGGCCTTCTAAGCCCTGTGCAGGCTGCCGCGCCCCGCTGACTCAACAATCTCCACCATGCGCCTCCTCGGCATCGACTTCACGAGTGCCCCCAGCCGCGTCCACCCGCTCTGGTTCGCGCACGCCACATTCGATGACGCCGCCAACCTGCTCACCGTCAATCGCCTCGAATCGCACACCACCTTCGCCGCGTTCGACTCCGTGCTCGCACATTCGCCCGACCAAACCATCCTCGCCATCGACGCCCCCTTCGGCCTTCCCCTCGCCTTCCTCGACTGGGCCGGCCTCACCGGCTCCTGGCACAGCACCATCCCCGCCATCGCCGCCATGGGCGACCGCGGCTTCGAATCCCTCATCACCCGCTTCCGCACCAAGCAGCCCGACGGCGCCAAGCACCCCCTCCGCTCCTGCGACCACCTCGCCGGCGCGGCGTCCCCCATCAACATCGTCCGCCCGCCCGTGGGCAAGATGTTCTTCCAGTGCGCCACCCGCCTGGCCAGGAGCGACTGGCGGATCGTGCCCTGCCGCGAGCGCGACGCGACCCGCATCGCGGTCGAGGCCTATCCAGCCCTCGTCGCCCGCACGCTCATCGGCCGCACGTCGTACAAAGGCGGCGCCGACGCGCCCACACGCCTGGACCGCCAGCGATCGCGCGAACTGCTGCTCAGTCGCCTGCTGCAGCAAGGCAACGACAAAGACGACTCACGCCTCACGGATCGATACGGCCTCCGCGTCCAGCTCTCATCCACTTCGCTGCGCGACCAAGCCCTCTCCGACGAAGACGCCAACGCCCTCGACGCCATCCTCTGCTGCGTGCAGGCAAGTTGGGCCTGGACGCAGCGCACCCACGGTCTGGGCGTCGCGGCGACCGCCGACCCGCGCGAGGGTTGGATCATCGACCCCGCCACCACATCCCCGCGCTAGAACTCCGCTTCAACAGCAAACGACTCTCGCCGCCCCGTCGCCGGATCCGTGATCGTCAGTTCGCTCGCATGCAGCATCAGCCGCGGCGCACTCGCCTTCTCGCCATACAACGCATCGCCCAGAATCGGACACCCCAAGCCGCCTTCCACCCACACATCGTCGTTCCGCAGCACCCGCGCCGCCGCCGCCGCGTGCACGCGCAGCTGGTGACTTCGCCCGGTGATCGGCTCAAACCGCACTCGCGTGCGACCACGCTCGCGCTCAAGCACTCGATACCTCGTCTGGCTGGGCTTCCCGAAGATGAAGTCGATGATCTGCCGCGGCCGGTTGTCAATGTCCGTGCGCATGGGAAGGTCAATCAACCCTTCCTCACGCTCCGGCCCGCCCGCGACCAGAGCGACATACGCCTTCTCCACCTCGCGCTGCTCAAACTGCCGCGACAATTCCCGCTGCGCTTCAGCCGTGAGCGCGACCACGAGCAGCCCCGACGTATCCATATCCAGCCGATGCACGACCATTGGCCCGCTCGCGTGCGGAAACATCGCTCGCACCCGCGACGCGACGCAATCCTGCTTGTCCGCTCCCTTGCCGGGCACGCTCAGCAAGCCCGAGGGCTTGTTGACGACCACAAACACGTCGGTGGCGTGTACAACCGCGAGAATGGAATCACCGGACGCTGACATAAGGCGGGCAGTTCGACAGTACCTCTGACATCACGTCGCCGCAAGCACGCGGGACTCAAGCACGACGCGAATCGCGTGCGGATCGCACCGATGCACCTCGCGAAAGTACATCAGCAGCAACTTCGCCGCCCGCGACGCGCTCGCCGCGTCCGGCGCGATCGCACGATCCTCCGCAAGCGCTCGCAGCAGATCCCGTGTGTTCGCCCGCACCCTCCACACCAACGCATCGCTGCGATCGCCCGTGTGCGCTCGATCGCTCGCGTCCCGCGTGAACCCGCCCCGATGCGGCAGGAACGCATAACTCGCCGCGCTGCCCAGCGGCTCGCCCGTCGTCACGTCCGCAAGCAACTCCGGCGCATGCCCAGTGCTCTCCAGCAGCGTCCACGCGAATCGAACCAACGCCTGCCTCGCGGCGTCACTCCCATCCAGACTCCGCAGCGCTTCCACCAGCGCATCAAACACCTCCGGATGCGGATCAAGGTCCTCCAGCCCATGCTGCACCAGATCGAGCAGGCACGAGCCCACGTAAAACGCGTCCAGCGACCGCCTCGCAAACGGAAACGCCTCGAGCAAGTCCCACCCCGCCAGCGTCGCCAGCGCGTTGGCCGACTTCTGCAGCGGCCGCGTGCTGATCAGAATCTCCCCGCGAGTCATCGGTTCGATGCCGCCCGAAAAGTTCGCATTGGGCCGCTTCGCGCCCTTCGCCAGCGCCCGCACCAGCCCCAGCCCCCGCGCAAACAGCACCATCGTCTGGCTGGTCTCCGACCAGTCCCAGACCCGCAGGCACACGGCTTGGTCGCGCTCGACGGCCATGAAGCAGCGTACGAACCAACTTGAAGGTTCACTCGTCCACGGCGGGGCGTTCTTCGCCAGCGTTCCGTGCCGCCGCGGACAGCTCATCGTCCGTCGTCGGCACTACAAACTCGATGTTGTTGCGTTCGAGCGCCGTACCCATCGACAGGAACAGGTCCGCCAGCGCGCTGTTGTACTCCGTCAGCGCCTCGATCTCCTCACGCTCCGCCGCGGCGACCTGCTCCTGGTTATTGAGCTCGATGTTCAGCCGCTCGATCGTGTACCCGCCGCCCTGCTCCTTGTCGACTTGCAGCACCCGCAGCGCCTCGCTCGCCGCAAGCCGGCTCAGGTTGGTCTGCCCGATCAACGAGTAGTTCAGCACCACGCGATTGAGCGCGGCCTTCACTTCGTTCACCACCTGCTGCACCGTGTTGCGATAGCTCAGCACGCTCTGCATCCGCTCCAGCCGCCGCCGGCGGAACTCAGCCTCAGGCCGCCGATTGCCGATGGGCATCTCAAACGACAGCCCCGCGACGTAGTCGACGTACGAACCATCCAGCAGCGAGACATACGCCTCGCCCATCGAATCGTCCAGCGCGGCAAATCGCGTCTGAAGCCGCAGGCTCAAGTCCGGCAGCCGCGCGTTGTCCGCGACCACCTGACGGATCGACGCATCATCGATCGACAGAATCGCCTGCTGAATCTCCGGCCGATTCTGAATCGCCGTCCGCACGCTCTCGGCAAGGTTGAACTTGATTGGCGCGTCCTGAGCGTCATCCGATGGAATCAGCACCACCTCGCTGCCCACGGGCAGGTTGGGATCATTGATCAACACCTTGAGCTGATCGCTCACGATCCGCATCTGCGTCTGCGCGCGAAGAAGATCGCTGCGGCGCCGCTCCACGCGGGCCGTCGCGTCCGCCACCTGCGCGCTGTTGGCGTCGATGTCCACGCGCGCCTTCACCTGCGCCTGCACCTCTTCGCCCCGCCGCAGCAGGTTCTGAACGACCATCAAGTCTCTATACGAGCGAACCAGCTGCCAGTACGTCCGCTCCGCCTCCGCGCTGGTCCGCAGCAAGTCCCGCCGCAGTTGCTGGATGCTCACACGCTGCTGGTTGCGAGCAAGCCGAACCTCGGCCTTCGCCACATCGCTGCCAAAGTTCCTCAGCAGCGGCTGATCCCACTGCAGCGTCAGCGACGTCTGGTTCGCCGGGTTGGGCCGCTGGTTGATCCCCGGCACGCTGTTGTCGTTGTACGACGCATCATTCTGAATCGCAAAACGCCCGCCACCGATCAACTGGCGACGCAGCGCAAAGCTGCCCGACACGGTCTGCGCCTCTTCGGTGAAGATCGTGCTGCCCTGAGTCGAAATCCGCGGCGAGTCCTGCGCGGAGTAGTTCGTGTTCGCAACCAGCGTCCAGTCAAAGGCCGCCTCCGCCGCCTGCAACTGCGCCTCGCTGATCGCCGGCTGCAACCGCGCGAATTGAATCTGCACGTTCTGCTCGATCACGCCCCGAATCACCCGCTCGAGGTTGATCGACACCGTCCGCACCGCCCGCCCCGTCAGGTCCACGCCCAGCGCCGGCACCTGATCCCCATACGCCTTGGGCCCTGCCATCAGCTCGAGTTCGTTGCGAATGTCATCCCGCAACTCAAGCCGCTGAATCCCCTCGTCCCGATCCGTCACCACCGGCAGCGGCTGCCCCTTCGTGTCCTCAAGTTCCCGCTCCGCCGCCTCAATCAGCGACCGCTTCAGCTGCTTCTCAGACTGGTCCGCGATCGGGCTCGCCGTCTGACACCCGCCCGCCAGCAACGCCACCATCCCAGCCACGACCACAACCCCCGCGGGCAGGCTGCTGGGGCTGGCGGGCAACGTCGAGCGGGATCGGCTGGTCATAGTGAAAAACTGGCTCGCGGCACACTTCCGCCGCTTGGCTTCGCGGGCGTACGTACGGCCAACGGAGCATCGGGGAGCGAATCGGGTTGGGCGAGGTCTGTTGGACCGCTCCGAGCATCGCTGGGGCGAGATTGGGGCGGTCCCTGGGGGTGTCTCGCCAGGCGAGCGACCTCGGGGCCGACAGTTTATCCGCGAAATTCGCCCTCGCGGGTGCCTTCCGATTGGAAATGTGCAGGTCGATTCCACCCTGCGACCGAGAATCGACTATCCTTGCGCAACGCGCAGGATTGGCCGGTGCACACCGCCACCCCGACGCGCGGCACGGATGTCCGCACAGTTTCAGAGCGCACCCGCGCTCTCAGGCAGGAGGCCTTGATCATGTTCGACTTCGCCCCGTCATTTGGTCGTTTCGCTCTGCCCCTCGCCGCAGTGGCCATGGTCGCCGGCGCGGACGTCTCGCTCGCGCAGGTTCAGGCCGTGTCGCCCTACTACGCGATGGTGACGCAGGACTCCACCAACCTCCGCAGCGGCCCCAGCCAGAACTTCTACTCGGTGCTGCCCCTCACCAACGGCACGATCCTCGTCGTCGATGGCGAGACCCAGGGCTGGAACCGCGTGCTGTATCCCGTCGGCGCCGAAGCCTTCGTCGACGCCAAGGACGCGACCCTCGCGGAGAACAAGGTCGTCCTCAGCAAGGAAAGCCAGCTCAAGGCCATCAACCAGACGCAAGGCTACGGCTGGTCGTGGAAGATGCTGACCGATGCGCCGCTGGCCTCGGGCACGAGCCTCACCCTCGTTGAATCGATCAAGGAAGGCGAGATCGTCGTCGGCTACAAGGTCGTCGCGCCCAGCGAAGCCCGCGGCTACGTCCCAACCAGCCGCCTGCGCCGCGCCACGCAGAGTGAAGTCGACGCCTGGTGGGCCGCGGGCAAGGCCTTGCCGCAGCTTCCCAACGTGACCATCGGCACCGCCGAAACCGCTCCCGCGCCGACTCCCCAATCCACCGAAGCCGCAGCGCCCAAGACACCCGCCCCCGTCCGCACGCTGGGCGCCGGCGACACGATTGCAACCGACACTAACGCAGGCAGCGGTCAACCCGCCAACATCATCACCGGCGACAACATCGTCGCCGACGCCGAAACCAGCACCATCGCCGATCTCAGCGACCCCACGCCCGAGCAACTCGAGCGGATCTTCCAGCGCGTCTGGCGCGAACCGATCGAGTCCAGCGAAGTCGATGAACTGATCGGCCAGTACGAAGTCGCCGCCCAGCGCGTCGAGGCGAATCAGACTCGCCGCAAGGCCGCGCTCGAGCAGCGCATCGAAGCCCTCAAGGTCCGCCGCGACTATCGCGACGCGCTGCGTCGCCAGACCCAGGCCGCGACCACCATCCAGCAGAACGAGCAGCAGGCCCAGCAGCAGCTAGAAATGGCCGCCACCGCCCGAGTGTACAACATCGTCGGCGTGCTCCAGCCCAGCACCATCTACAACGGCGAGCGACTGCCCCGCATGTACCGCGTCGTCAGCGTGGGCGGCACCAGTCCCCGCACCCTCGGCTACATCCGCCACAGCAGCGAACTCGACCTCGACCGCTACATCGGTCAGATCATCGGCGTCGTGGGCGAGAACCAACTCGACCGCTCACTGCAACTGAACCTGATCAACGCAGTGCGCATCGATCCGCTCCGCACCAGCGGCCTGCCGCTGGCCGCGCCCGCCGACTCCGGCACGCTGACCGCGACGCCCAGCTCGGTACCCGCGACGCAGCCAACTCCACAACCCGCAACGCAGCCCTCACAGCAGCCGGGTGATGCGTTCACGCCCCCCGCCGAGACCTCGCCAACCTCGCCCCGCTGAGCGAGTCGCCGCTTTCGTAACCGAACGCGGCGTGGATGCATCCAACATCACGAAGCAATCACAAACGTCGACGCAGACGTTTGTGCGTTTGCGCCCGTCTATCGCAAGCCATGAAGTTTTTGTGATAGGACTTGGTTTCGCGCCCTTCTGATCCGGTGCGTGAATCCGCTCGCCCAACTAGGGGCGAAGTCCCCTGTGATGAGCCCAGCCACGAATCAATCCCCACTACACTCCCCCGCCCCGGCGTTGGAACTGATCGCATCCGCTGATCACGTGTCAAGCCAGAGCATGGAGCCCGAAATGCCCCGACGCGCCGCGTCCGCCACCACCGCCAGCAAACGCAAGCCCACCGAAAAGCAGTCGATGCCCGACATCCAGTCGACGCAGGACGCGCGACGCATCGCCATCGACCGCGTGGGCGTCAAGGACGTGGTCTACCCGCTCAAGCTCCGCACCAAGGACGGCGAAACGCAGACCACCGTCGCCAAAATCAATATGTACGTGTCCCTGCCCCACCACCAGAAGGGCACGCACATGAGCCGCTTCCTCGAAGTGCTCAACGCCCAGACCGCCGAGCCCCTCACGCCCCATCGCATCCCGGAAGTCACCCGCGCAATCTGCGAACGCCTCAACGCCGAAACCGCCCACTTCCAGTGCACCTTCACCTACTTCATCAAGAAGCCCGCCCCCGTCACCGGCGCCGTGGGCCTGATGGACTATGAAGTCACCTTTGAATGCACCGCCAACGGCACGACCGACTTCACGATGAAGGTCGCCGCCCCCGCGCAAAGCCTCTGCCCGTGCAGCAAGGAGATCAGCGAGTACGGCGCACACAACCAGCGCTGCCGCATCGAAGCCAAGGTTCGCTTTGACGGTTTGCTGTGGATCGAAGACCTTGTGCAGATTCTTGAAAAGGCCGCGAGCTGCCCGGTCTTCGCCGTCCTCAAGCGCCCTGACGAAAAGTATGTAACCGAAGCCGCGTACGACAATCCAAAGTTCGTGGAAGACATCATCCGCGACCTCGCCGTGAGCCTCGAACGCCACGCCCAGATCGTCAGCTACGAAATCTCTTCCGAAAACTTCGAGAGCATCCACAACCACAACGCCTACGCCCAGATCGCCCGCGACAAGCGCGAAGACTGAGCCCCACGCGTTGCAACAACCAGCCCCCCCCTCCCGCAGGGCCCGCCGCGTCTTCGGATGTGCGGGCCCTGCACTTTTTTGTGGCATGGCCGTCCCGGCCATGAGTCTCAGGGGCTTCCAGCCCCTCGTACCCTTCCAGATGCCCGTCCCAGACCTCGTCCGCATCACCGACGTCTCCCCGCGAGACGGCCTGCAAAACGAGTCGGGCGTCATCGCAACCACCGACAAAGCCCGCCTCATCGAGTTGCTCTGCGCAACAGGCGTGGACGAAGTCGAAGTCACCAGCTTCGTCAGCAAGAAATGGGTCCCGCAACTCGGCGATGCGACGGAGTTGTGCGGGTTGCTCAGAAAGCCCCTCCCAGAGGGAGGGGTTGGGGTGGGCGAATTCCTTTCCGCCGCTCCCCGCACCCGCTCCGTGACATTCTCCGCCCTCGTCCCCAACGCCCAAGGCCTCGCCGCCGCCCTCGCCCTAAAACCCCAAGTCCTTCACAAGCTCTCAGTCTTCACCGCCGCCAGCGAGACCTTCGCCCAGAAGAACACCAACGCGACAATCGCCCAAACTCTCGAACGCTTCGTCCCCGTCATCGCCGGCGCGAAACAACACCACTTCTCGCTCCGTGGCTACATCTCCTGCGTGATCGCGTGCCCCTTTGAGGGCCCGATCGCACCCGCCGCCGTCCGCCGCGTGGCCGACCAACTCTGGGCCCTTGGTGTCGACGAAATCGATCTGGGCGACACCATCGGCGCAGCCGACGAAACCTCCACCCGCGCCTTGCTCCGTGAGTTCCGCGATTGGCCCCAAGGCCGAAGCGGCCAACCAGGCATGACCCTCCACCTCCACGACACCTTCGGCAAGGCCGCCTCGTGCGTGCGCGTCGCCCTCGAGTTGGGTCTTCGCTCCTTCGACGGTTCCGTCGCCGGCCTGGGCGGCTGCCCATACGCCAGCACGCCTGGCAAGCGCGCCCCGGGCAACATCAGCACCGAACTGCTCGTCCGCACCATCCACGAAGCTGGCCTGCGCACGCATGTTGACCTCGCCGCGCTCGAAACCGCCGCCGCCTTCGCCAGGAACATCGTCGCAAAGTCCCGCGCCGCCGCCTCATCAGGAGCAACCGCATGAGCGAGGCCCAGCACATCCGCTCCAGCGTCGACGCCGCCGGCATCGCGACCATCACCATCGCCCGTCCCGACAAGCGCAACGCGCTCACGCCCGCGATGCTCGATGCGCTCCTCGCCGAGATCCAAACCCACTCAGCCAACGCATCGCCCAACACAACCACACGCGCCATCCTCCTCACCGGCGAAGGCGACCTCTTCTGCGCAGGCTTTGACCTCTCCCTCTGCCGCGACGACGACAGCGTCCTGCCCGCCCTGCTCTCGGGCCTCTCCGCGTGCATCGCCGCGCTGCGAAACGCACCCTGCCCCGTCATCATCAGCGCCCACGGCGCGGCGATCGCCGGCGGCTGCGCCCTGCTGGGCGGCGGCGACATCGTCCTCACCACCGACGACGCCAAGATCGGCTACCCCGTCGTGAAACTGGGCATCTCCCCCGCCGTCTCCGCACCAACGCTCGCGAGCGCCTGCGGCCACGGCCCCGCCCGCGCCCGCCTGCTTGACACGCAACTCATCTCCGGCCGCGAAGCCGCGCGACTGGGCCTCGCGAGCGAGTCTCTCCCCTCGCGCGACGCCTGCGAAACCCGCGCCCGCGAGATTGCAACACACCTGGCCGCGAAACCACCCCACGCCCTCGCCGCGACCAAGTCCTGGCTCAACACCATCACACCTGAAGCCAACGAGTCAACCCTGCGAACCGCCCTCAACACCTCCCTCGCCCTCGTCGGCCAAGCCGAAGAAAAACAACTCCTCCCCCAAGCCTGGACCCCCAAACGCTGACACCCCCCACTCCGTCACTCCGTCTCTTCGTCTCTTCGTCTCTTCGTCTCTTCTTCTCTTCTTCCCCCCCCTGCCCCTCGCCACCCTCACCCTCACCGACCGCATCGCCACCCTCACGCTCCAACGCGCGGACGCCCGCAACGCA
>JALHOJ010000005.1 GCA_022843045.1 Phycisphaerales bacterium | reverse complement strand
AAGTCCGCGTTACGCGTCATGAAACGCCTTCGCGATTCCACCGGCATCGCGGATGTTCTTGGCAACATGGCCAGCCTTGAACTCCAAAGGGGGCGGCCAAAGGCCGCACTGCGTTATCAGCGAACGGCGCTTGCACTACATCGCAAGCACGGGGATCCCATCGACGTCGCGATCGATCTCTCCGTACTGAGTGGCATTCATCTCGAACTTGGGAGGCCTCGATTGGCGGAGCGATTGCTCCAAGAGGCGCTCTTGACTCATCGTCGACTTGGGAATCTCGTGGGCGTTGCAAGGTGCCTTCGAAGCCTTGCTGGCAGTGCCGAAGACCGAAGAGAATTAAAGCTCTCCAAGCGCCTCGCGCTGCGGGCGGCCGCGTTGTTTAAGAAAGTGGGCGCCTCGTACGACGCCGAGGAAGCTCGACTCTTCGCTACGACACTCCCCCCACCACCTCCCTAAACTCTTCCCCTATGCCCCCCACCGCCTTCCACCCCCAAGGCCTCACCACCAGCTCCCCCTCCGGCAAGGTCAACCCCAAGCTCCAGGCCATGGGCCAAGGGCCCGTCCTGACGCAGCGCATCCCCTGCTGGCCATACGCCGATCCCAAGGGCCGCCACACCGTCTCCATCGACGAGTACATGCAGACCGGCGGCTACGAAGGCCTGCGCAAGGCCCTCACCATGAAGCCCGACGCCGTGACCGAAGAGGTCAAGAAGTCCGTCCTGCGCGGCCGCGGCGGAGCAGGCTTCCCCACCGGCCTCAAGTGGACGTTCCTGCCCAAGCTCGCCGTCGACGAAGCCGGCAACGAGGCCGACCCGGGCCAGCGGTACCTCGCCGTGAACGCCGACGAATCCGAGCCGGGCACATTCAAGGATCGCCTGCTGATGGACTTTGATCCGCACCTGATGCTCGAGGGCATCGCCATCGCGTGCTACGCGTGCCGGATCAAGACCGCGTTCGTCTTCATCCGTGGCGAGTACCACCACCAGGCCCACGTCGTCGAGAACGCCATCAAGGAGGCGTACGCGAAGGGTATCTTCGGCAGCCAAGGCCTCATGAACGGCACGAACACCGCCCGCAACGGCAAGTTCGCCGTCGAGTGCTACCTCCACCGCGGCGCGGGCGCGTACATCTGCGGCGAAGAAACCGGCCTGCTCGAAGCCATCGAAGGCAAGCGCGGCTGGCCCCGCATCAAGCCGCCTTTCCCCGCCGTGAAGGGTCTCTTCGGCAAGCCCACCATCATCAACAACGTCGAAACCCTCGCCCACCTCCCCAGCATCCTCAGCAACGGCGGCGAGTGGTTCACCAAGCAGGGCGTCGCCAGCACGTTCCAGGGCGCCCCGGGCAGCTTCGGCACCAAGCTCATGGGCGTCAGCGGCCACGTCAATCGCCCCGGCTGCTACGAGTGCGAGTTGGGCATCCCGCTGCGAGTGCTCGTCGAAGAACTCTGCGGCGGCATCCGAGGCGGCAAGAAGTTCAAAGGCGCAATCGCCGGCGGCGTCAGCATGGGCATCCTGGGCCCCGACCAGTACGACGCCGAGATGGACTTTGACATCGGCCGCAAGTACAACGTGCTGGGTCTGGGCACGGCGGGTCCGACAATCTTCGACGAAGACACCGACATGGTCGCCGTCGCCCGCAACATCGCGAGATTCTTCAAGCACGAAAGCTGCGGCCAGTGCACGCCATGCCGCGAAGGCTCGGGCTGGCTGTATCAGTTAATGGGCCGCATCGAAGAGGGCAACGCCAAGACCAAGGACCTCGACCTCGCCCTCGAAATCGCCACCAGCATGGGCAGCATGCCCGGCACGACGATCTGCGGTCTTGCAGACGGCAACAACTGGGCCGTGCGCACGATCATGAACAAGTACTGGAACGAGTTCGAGAAGCGCGTGAAGCCGACGTTCGTGCCGGTGAAGATCAGCGTGGGGGCGAGTGCGAAGAATGCGGTTTCAGCATAAGAATGTCCATGCTTCCTTCCAGCACTGCCACATTGCGTCGGTTCGAGCAGGCGTCAGGATGGTGGATTGTCCGAGGAGAACGCGGGAGCTTGGTGAAGTCGCTGTTTCTGCCGAGGGGTGTGGTAGCTCATGGCAAGAAGTTGACGAAGTATCCGCTTGAAGCTTCGTACGAGGATCGTCGTCGTTTTCTGAACGGGGAAGGGGAATTCTACAGCAAAGAAGCGGATCTCTTCCACAGCATCGAAGAGGGCGACGTGATCGTGACTCCTAGCGACGGAAGTCGGGCGGCGTGGTTCGGTCTTGTTTCGTCCGACGTGTTCGCAGATCATGCCTTCGAGCATTGGATTCAACGCAAGTGCGACTGGTATGCCCATGAGTGCTCTCTTTCGCAAGAAGCTTTCGCGATCATTCCAGGTGGACAACTGGGCACAATCTGGGATGTGACGTCTAAGGGTGGTTTGCTGTTGGCCTGTATTCGGCGGTCGATCGACAACGCCGGTTCTACGTAACGCGTTGAGTAAGGCGACTGCCGCACCGACCATAACGACAGATAACCCCGTCAACCCAGCGAACCCGCACCACATGTGCGGGTTTTTCACGCGCCCAAACCACCCCTGATCCACCCCGCGCCTTGACCGCGGCCCTGCATGGTGCATCTTCCTCTCAGCCTCGCGCTCCGGCGGGGCGCGTCGACCGCGCAAGCGATCGGCCCGCCGCCCGCCGGGTGGAACATCTGAAGATCAGGAGTTGCATCATGAAGACCCGTTTGCTCGCGTTGGCGGCCTTGGCCGCCTGTGGTGGCACTGCGCTCGCCACGCCCATCGTCACGATTCAGACCAATTCGCTCCCCAGCGAGCAAGGCTGGTCGTATCAGACCAATGGCCTGCACGCCGGCACGGCGGAAGTGAACGCTTTCACGCCCGGCGCCAGCAGCCTGACCATCAACACCATGGGCGCGGGGTTGAACTTGACCAGTTCTTTCCTGGGAGCTCGCAACTTCATCGGCGAATCCGCCATCAACTCCACCAGCGTCGTCACCATCGCGATGCGGGCCCGCGTCGTCAGCAGCGAAGTCTCGCTGTACCACTACGGCTTTGGCACCAGCGTGCAAGGCGGCAATCGCTGGATGGGTTTCGGCCTCTCCACCACCGCCATCACGTACACCGACCTTGAAGTGCAGAACGCCGCGTCGCTGGGCTTTAGCCCCACGCAGTGGAACGACTACCGCATGGTGGGCAACTGGGCCACGGGCACCTTCCAGATGTTCGTGAACAACCAGCTCGTCCGCACGGCGAACATGGGCTGGCAAAGCATGGATGCCAACGTCTTCATCGGCGACAGCACCGGCACCGCCAACGCGAACGTGCAATTCAGCGACTTCGCCGTGAGCGTCCCCAGCCCAGCGAGCGCTGGCGTGCTGAGCGGCGCGGGGCTGCTGGCGATGCGTCGGCGTCGCAAGTGATCTGCCAAGCAATCTGCCGACAGGCGATCACTTCTTCTTCGGACCGTCCATATCCGGCTCGAACTGGCCCTCGCCGTCCTGCTGATCCGCCGGCTCTTCCTTGGCCTGGTCCTGCAGCCACCTACGGAGGTCCTCGCGGTTCTGCTGAACGAGCAGGCGCAGCTGGCGGTTGTTGGCTTCGATGCGGGCCCGCGTGCCGTCGTCAAGGTTCGCGTTGCGAAGCCGAAGAGAGTTGTCGCGGATCTGCGACTCAAGCTGACGAATCCGTTCGCGGGTCGCGTCGGCTGGGTCGAGGTTGGCCTTGCCCGAAAGCTTGAGATTGATGCGATCCGCGTCAAACGAAGATCGCGCGTCTTCGGTCAGGTCACGCGCAGCGCCCGCGCGGACGAAGTTGAGCCCTCGCCCCGTCGCGGTTTCAGGAATCTGATTGGCCTGCAATCGCTCCGCGGCCTCGCGCGCCAAGTCCGCGCTGGCGCGCCGCTCTTGGTTCACCACGCGCCGGAAGCGAGTCGGATCCATCGCCGGCACAGGCGCCGCCGGCGGCGGTCCGCCCGCGGCCCGAGCCAAGCGATACTCCCACGCTCGCTGCAACTGAAACCCCGACAGGTCGCCCCGGTTGGTCAACGTGCGGAACGAGCCGAGCTTGACCTTGTCCCGCATCACCTCGCCACCCCGCACAAACTCGACATCAACCTCTTCCCCCGGCTCAAAGCTCACGATGACGGGACGAGCCTCGTTCTGATCGCGGATCGTCTGCCCACCCATCGACCGGATGATGTCGCCCGCCTGGAACACGCGAGTGGAATCAAACCCGGGAATCGTGCGCTCGATCGTGACGCCGCCACCAGCCGCGCCGCCTCGCCCGAAGTTGAACTGACTGAACTGCACGCCCAGCGCGGCCCGCTCGGCATCGCGGAACTGCGTCAGACCCGCCTGCTCCAGCCGCTCGCGCTGCTCCGCGGAAAGCGAACGATCTCCCAAAGCCTTGAGAATCTCAGAAAGCGGGCGCAGCGTCAGCTCGTTCTCTGCCGCTTCACGCTGGGCGTAGTCACTCGAGCCCAGCCGCGCGACGATGCCGTGCATGGCCGGCGGCTGAGCGGCGATGGCTGCATCGCTTCCCGCGTCCTGCGCGCAAGCGGTCCACGCCGCGCCCCAGGGCAACACCGCCGCCAACAGACCAGCAAGATGAGCGTGACGACAACGCACCGTGACCAAGAGTAGACGCCCGGCAGCCCCCGTCAGTTCACGAGAATTGCGGCACAACGCGTCCAATCGAACGATTTCCGAACCCAGGACCCCACCCGAAGGCATCGGCCCTATTCCTTGGCCCGCTCGGCCCGCTTGCGCTCGTTTTCCGACAGCAGCTTCTTGCGCAGCCGCACGCTCTTGGGCGTCACTTCGACCAGTTCATCGTCGTCGATGTACTCCAGTGCCGCTTCGAGGCTCAGCTTGCGGGGAGCCTTGAGCACCACCGTGGCTTCCTTGCTCGCGGCACGCATGTTGTCCAGGTGCTTGAGGCGGGTGCAGTTGACGGTCAAGTCGTTGTCGCGGTTGTGCTCGCCGCAGATGATCCCGCTATACACCTTGTCGCCCGGCTCCACGAACATCACGCCGCGATCGGCGAGTTCCTTGAGGGCGTAGGTCGTGACGGGTCCGGTTTCGAGGCTGATCAGCACGCCCATCTTGCGGCGTGGCAACTCCGCACCGAGGGGCATGAAGCGCACGAAGCTGTGGTGCATGATCCCCTCGCCCTGCGTCGCCGTGAGCACGCGACCGCGCATGCCGATCAGCGCTCGCGAAGGAATCTCGAACACCAGGTGGCTCACCGTCTCGCCCCGGCTTTCCATCTTCTTGAGTTCGCCCTTGCGGCTGCCGACCAGCTCCATGACGCTGCCCACCGCGCTGTTGGGCACATCGATCACCAGTTCTTCAACCGGCTCATGCTCAACGCCATCGATCACGCGAATGATCACCTCAGGCTTGCCGACGGAAAGCTCAAAGCCCTCGCGCCGCATGTTCTCGATCAGGATGCCCAGGCTGAGCACGCCGCGCCCCGAGACCATGAACTCATCCGCCGTGCGCCCGTTCTCGACTCGCATCGACGGGTTGCGCTGCAGTTCCTTGAACAGCCGCTCGCGAATCTGGCGGCTGGTGACGAACTCGCCTTCCTGACCCGCGAAGGGCGAGTCGTTGATGCGGAAGAGCATCGTCATCGTCGGTTCTTCGACCTTGATGGGCGGCAACTGGCTGGGGTTCTCGGGGTCCGCGATCGTGTCCCCAATGTCCACAGATTCAAGCCCCACCAGCGCGCACAGATCGCCGGCCTCGACGCTGTCCACCTCGGCGCGCTTGAGCCCGACAAACTGCAGCAACTGCTGCACCTTGCTCATGACCTTCGTCCCGTCGTGCTTGATCACCGCCACCTGCTGGCCAGACTTGATCCGCCCGCAGAAAATCCGGCCGATCCCAATGCGCCCCACGTAATCGTTATAGTCGATGTTCGTGATCAGCACCTGCAGCGGCTTGCTCGTGTCAGCCTGAGGCGGCGGCACATGCTTGACGATCGCTTCGAACGCATCCCGCAGGTTGCTTGGCTTGGGATCGGTGGGCACGGGCCACTTGGTCGTGCACCATCCATCTCGTCCCACCGCGTACAACACCGGAAAGTCCATCGCCAACTCGTCCTGCCCCAGGTCCACGAGCAGGTCAAAGACCTCGTTCATCACGCCTTCGACCCGCTGGTCCTGGCGATCGACCTTGTTCACGATCACGACAGGCTTGAGACCAAGCTCCAGCGCCTTGCCCAGCACGAACTTGGTCTGGGGCATCACGCCTTCGCTGCTGTCCACCAGCAGCATCACGCCATCGGCCATGCGCAGCACGCGCTCAACCTCGCCGCCAAAGTCCGCGTGGCCTGGCGTATCAAGGATGTTGATGCGATAGTCCTTGCCATCGCGTGAGTGATACGTCACGGCGCAGTTCTTCGCCAGGATCGTGATGCCGCGCTCGCGTTCGAGCGGGTTGCTGTCCATGATCAGGCTGTGCTGCCCGCCCTCGAGCTTCTCAAGCTCGCCCGCGCGGAAGTTTCCGCTCTGCTTGAGCAGGTTGTCCACCAGCGTGGTCTTGCCATGGTCAACGTGCGCGATGATCGCGACGTTGCGGATGCTGTCGTTGCGAGGAATGTTCCCCACGCCGCCGATCATGCCCCCCACATTGCCCTGGTTCTCTGTCATCGCCGCGCTCGACATGCGTTACTCCAAACCTGAATCCACCCGCCAACCCCCCCGGGCCAACCCGCAACCAGACCCACCACGTCCCGGCTGCTACCGCGCCCGACGCGGCCGGCGTGCCAATGACCACACACATGGCCAAACAAACACACAACACCCCCACCCCAAGCGCATCCCGCGACGGGAGCGGATGATAGGCGCACCGGCCCGATTTCCCCACCCCTGCGGCCACGCCTGAACCGAACCCCAATGAAAACGCCCCTTCGCCAAGGGCCTGTCAACCCGGGGACAAAGGGGCGTTCTGGAGGAGCAGAACTTCCGAAACGAGTACCGATCAACGTGGTGGCGCGGGGCGGGGTGGCTGGGCCCCTGGCTGCTTGCGAGGTTGAGCCGGTTGCAACTCAGTCAGCGGGATCGACGCGTCGAGCACGTCATCCTCTTCGAGCATGTTGAACCACAACGTGTTGCCCGAGCTCGCGCTCGCCGGATTCGCGCCCTTGGCGCGGACGCCTTCCGCGAACTGACGCTGCTCCAAAGCCATCCACGCCCGCGTATCTCGAGGCGTTTCCCACCACCGGCCCGCCGTTGGCGTCTGAGACATCCGCCAATCCGGCGAGAGCCCGTTGATCTGCGTGTACCGCCGCGTGTCGCCCATCTGCAGCGACGGCGCCGGGCGAGGCACGGCCCGCACCAACTCAGGCACGAGCTGCGAAGGCTCCGCAGGCGTTGCCAACGGAGTCGCCGCGATCGGCGCGGCATTCTGCGGCGCCTCGGTCCAGTGCTTGAGCGCCAACAGCCCCACCGTCACCAGCCCGCCCAGCACAAACGACGCGAGCATGGGTGAGACCTGATACCACCGGCGCTTGCGATGAGCGCGCTGAGATGGCACGCCCCAGGCCCGACCCGAACTGATCGCACTATCCGCCGCGGCCTCGAACGCAAGCGCGTCGGCGAGTGTGTGTGAAGAGCCCGCCGGAGCCTGGCCTTCCTGCCCGTCCATGGGCGTCCGATGGCGGCGCATCTCGCGCCGCCCCTCCCCAACCAAGTGATCCATCGCCTGAGCCGTCCCGCTAACTTCCCGAGCGGGCGCCGTCTCCGCAGTGACGGCGTCAGGCATGGTTGTGATGATGGTCTTGTCCCACTCTGTTCGAGCAAAGTTCAGTCGCGCCAACACGCGGCCCGACACATCCGGCCCCGCGTGATTGCCCTGCTTGAGCTGGGCCAGGCCCGAAGCCAGCAGCGCGGCGCTCCGCCGGCGGGCCTCGTCCATCGCCGCGATCTTGGCCCATGATTCCTGGGCCAAAGCGATGTCTCCCGCCGCTTCCGCATCCAGCGCGGCGTTCAGAAGCGCGTCAAACTCGCGCTCGCCCAGAGCGCCGACTTCACCCGATCCCCCGAGACCCGGATCAACGTTCCGCGACGAGCTTCGCCCGTCGCCAAATTGGTTGCGCTCGACATTGCTCATGGCGCATCCTCCCTGCTGATGCGATGCCGACGCACGACAGACGCGCGGGCATCACCCGAACTCGAACGAGACACCTGCGCTCCGCCGCCCGAGTGAACACTCGAATCGATGGCGGCACCACCCTGAATGGAATCAGAGCGACCCACGACTTCTTCCTTGAGCCCCGACAGCAACTCCCGCAGCGTGACGCGGGCCCGATGCAACTGGCTCTTGACCGTGCCCTCCGCAAGCCCCGTGAGCTCGCTGATCTGCCCGATCGACCAATCCAACTGGTGAAACAGCACGACCACTTCCTGCTGGCTCTCGGGCAGCATCCCGATCGCGCGGTCGATGTGCATCCGCTGCTTGTGCTGCTGCTCGAGCGACTCGGCCCCGCGCTCCTGCGTCCAGCCGTGCACGCCCCAAATTGGGGCGACCGGCGCGGCATGCTCCACCAACTCACTGTCAACCCGCGGCGTCTTGCGCTGCTGCGTGTTGGAAAGCAGCCGTCTGGCGATCGTGAAGACCCAAGTGCTGAACCGCCAGCGACTGTCAAACCGCTCAATGTGCTTGATCGCGCGATACAACGCCTCCTGCGTCGTCTCCTCCGCGACATGGCTCGACCGCGACAGCCGCAGCAGATACGAATACAGCGGCCCCTGCATCGCGCGCACGAGTTCGGCGGTCGCGTGCGGATCCCCGCCCACGGCCCCCCTCACCAACTCAAGCTCGCGTTGCCGGTCCAGCATGCAGCACCCAAAGCCTCGCCCAATAAGGGCTCCTTTGGGTGTACCGATGAGATCGGGGCGGGTTGCCAGAAAACCTCATCTCTCTTCGAATTGTTGCAAATACCCCAAAAACCAGATCAATTGGCCCGCGACAGGTGCTCAATGCCCCGTCGACCCAAACCCCCCCGCCCCCCGGCTGGTATCGTCGAGCTCGGCGACTTCTAGGACCTTCGCGTGGGCCACCGGCGCGATCACCAACTGGGCGATGCGCATGCCGTGCGTCACTTCGAATGGAACCTTCGAGAGATTGATCAGCGCCACCCGCAACTCGCCCCGGTAATCACTATCAATGGTGCCCGGAGCATTCGGCAGCCCAATTCCGTGCTTGGTGGACAACCCCGACCGCGCCCGCACCTGGCCCTCAAACCCTGCAGGAATCGCCAATGCCCACCCCGTCGGCACCAGCACGATCTGGCCCGGCTCAATCCGAACCGCTTCTCCCTCCGCCAAACAGGCGGCGAGATCCAGACCAGCAGCCCCGGCGGACTGATACGCCGGCAGCGTGGCCCGTTGGTTCAGGCGCTTCCACCGGACGGTTGGAGCGACGGGGCGAGCCGGAACCTCGATCAAGGCTGGTTCGGAAGGGGCCGCGACGGGAAGAGATGCTGCCATGCGAGGATGATGGCCAGTTTCGCGCGAGAATCTGCGATTGGGCACAGGTTTTCCACGCAAAAACGAAAAGGGCGTGCCGCGCACGCCCAATCAAAATCCTATCAAGCGTTGTTCAGCCGGTACGGGCCACGGTCGCCGGGCCGACGCGGAACGAGCCACGCAGAACCACGGGCTGGGCCTCGATCGTCGCCGCGGCGTGGGTGCCGTTGCCGTTCGCGTGGCCATTGCTGGTCGCGCCGGGCAGTTCGCTCAGCAGGCGGTCATACTGCTCGACCAGTCGGCGCGCATCCGCAACAGCGACTTCGATGCTGGACTGACCCGTCACCTGGCGGAACACATCGGGCCGCCCATCCACCCGCGAAAAGCCGCTGGATTGCTGGCTTTGGAGCTGGATGGTGAGGGATGCCACAAGCTGCATGGATTGCTCACGAGCGGCGAGCAATTGAGACCGAATCGCATCCACGGACGCAGAGCCATCGCTCGAGGCGGCGGGGAAGACAAGACTGGGTTGATCGATGATGGTTTGCACAGTGGTTCGTGAAGGTCGTCGGGCATCCGCGAGCGGCGTGGCTCTCCCCCATCCGCTAGATGGGATCGGCCAAACCCGCGTCGGGCACCGGTCTCCATTCTACGTCAAGCCGCGTTTTGTGTCACGCCTGGGGGGCGTCCGGAAACGTTCGTGTCCTGGAAGGTGCCCGGGTTGGTTTTCCCGGCTCCCGCGGACTCGGCATATTCCGGTAAGTAGCGCCGGAGGGCCGCCCGGACCAGGGCGGGGTCGTGGGTCCGCTGCAGGCCCGCGAGGTCGGCGATCATCGCGGGGATGTCGAGGGGCTGGCCGCCCGACTCGTCGCGCTGGCCCAAGGCCAGCACACCCGGATAGTCCGTGGGGGCCAAGGCCTCGGCGGCATAGACCAGTTCCTCGTGGAGCTTCTCGCCCGGGCGGACGCCCGTGATGGCGATGTCGATGGTCGGTTGGTCTGAGGTTGGCCCGGAACTGGACTCGATGATCGGCGCGCCGGGGAAGGGCTGGCCGTCTCGGGTGACCAGGCGCGGCTGGTAGCCGTGCAGGGTGGCGAAGCGCATCGCCAGGTCCAGAATCCGAACCGGGTCGCCCATGTCCAGGACGTAGATGGTCGGGAGGGCGGGGGCGGGGGCCTCGTCGCCGCCCAGCATAAACCCCGCGGGGCCCTGCTGACTGATGGACCCAGCTTGGATCACGAGGCTCGCGGCCTCAGGGATGGTCATGAAGAACCGGGTCATCCGCGGATCGGTGACGGTGAGCGGGCCACCCTCGCTCAGTTGCTGACCCCAGATCGGGAGCACGCTGCACGCGCTGCCCAGCACGTTGCCGAAGCGGACGATCGAGCACTGGGTCGTGTGCGATGGGGTATAGCTGGCGAGGGCGTCGAGCGTGCGGGGACGTTGCCTGGGCGTGTCCGCGCCTTGGCGAAGGCTGCCCAGCCACTGCACATACATCTCAGCGATCCGCTTGGTCGCGCCCATCGTGCTCGATGGGTTCACGGCCTTGTCGGTCGAGATCATCACGAACCGCTCGGCCCCCACCGCGATGCTCGCGTCGGCGATCGACTTGGTGCCCAGCACGTTGTTGCTGATCGCAAGGGCCGGGTGGTCCTCCATGAGCGGCACGTGCTTGTGAGCCGCGGCGTGGAAGACGGCGTGGGGCTTGAGCTGCACGACATGCCGCAAGGTGGCGTCTGCGTCGGCGACGTCGTTGAGCAAGGCCTTGCGAGGCAGATCGGGAAAGCGACGGGCGATCTGGCGGTCGATGTCAAACAGGGCGTTCTCGCTGCGCTCCATCATGATGAGCAGCGACGGCTTGAAAGTCGCGACGATCCGGCAGATGTCGCTGCCGATGCTGCCACCCGCGCCGGTGATGAGCACGCGCTTGGCCTCCAGGGCGGCGCGGACGAGCCGGCGATCAATGCCGTAGGGCGTACGGCCGATGAGTTCGGCCATGTTGAGCTGTGGTTGTGTGCTTGCGGTCGCAGAGGCCTGAGGCGGCCTGGAGAGCAGATCGGGCAGGGTCGGCACGACGCGCTCGGGGATGCCCAGGCTGCGCAGCGCTTCGCGGACGCGCATGGAGAGGGCACGTTCGCCTGCGGGAAGACTGACGACGCCCACGCTGAAGGCGTGGATCGCGTGCATGTCCGCAAGTTGCTCGATCCGCCCTATCACGGGCAGCCCGGCGACGTCGATCGCGACATCCAACCCAGCCTCCGCGCCCACGACGATGCACCCTACGTGCTGCGGCAGCAAGTTGGTCACAGCGAGCTGGCCCGCGAGCGCGGTCAGGCTCTCGAGTGTCCCGATGAGCACGGGATGACGCCAAAGTCCGTCTTCAGTAGCAGCAGAGATGGGCACAGGGACAATCACGGTGGGTAGGTATCGGCAAGGCAAGGCCGCACGGAGCAGCCCGCGGCTCACGAAACGCGACCACGAGGGAGCGGTGGCCGCCGGGAGCCGTGATGCACCACAAAGATCATGGAGAAAGGCAAGAGTTGCCGCGGATTTTCGCGGATTCGCGCGTATAAAGACAGGGCCTTGCTGATCCGCGTCAATCCGCGGCCATTCTGCCTTTTCTCCGTGTTCTGCGTGGTGAAGTCAGGCCTCTTCGTCGCGACGCTTCCTGATGGGCGCGTTTCGTCAGGCAGCACTACGCTCCGCCGCATGATCACGAGACTGACAGGGACGTTGGAATCGATCGAGCAGGGCCGCGCTGTCGTTGTCGTCGGCGAGTCTGGCCCAGGGGGCGCAGGGTTTGCCTATGAAGTGCTGGTCCCGGCGTTCCTCGGCGTCGAACTTGCGCCTCGCGCGGGTCAGCGCATCACCTTGCACACCGTGCAGTACCTGGAGGGCCAGGGACAAGGGACCAGTTTCATCCCGCGCCTGGTCGGGTTCGCGAGCGTGCTCGACCGCGCGTTCTTTGACGTCTTCACCAGCGTGAGCGGCATCGGCAATCGCAAGGCGTTGCGAGCGATGACACAGAAGCCGGCGATCATCGCCCGGGCCATCCACGAAAAGGACGCTCGGCTGCTGGCGACGCTGCCTGAGATCGGCAAGCGGATGGCCGAGCGCGTGATTGCGGAATTGGATGGGAAGGTCGACGCGTTCCTGGTGGCGGGCGAGGCGAGTATCGCGGGCGGACGCGTGGAAACCAAGCCCCTGGCAAGGCTTTCAGGCGATCCGATCCACGAGGACGCGATCGCGGCGTTGATGACGCTGGGCCAGACGCGGGGCGAGGCTGAAGAGAACGTCACGAAGGCGACGGCCCGCGCCGCGAAAGCGGGGAAGAAACTCGGCACGCCCGACGCGGTGGTGGAGGCGGTGTTTGGGGGGTGAAGCCCAACGAAACGCGACCGTCATGGAGCGTGGACCGCTGGAGGCTCGATTTCACGACGGAGATCACGGAGAAGAGAAAGAGTGGCCGCGGATTTTCGCGGATTGACGCAGATCAAGACAGTTCTTTCTTCTCATCCGCGCTAATCCGCGGGAATCCGCGGCTCCGCTTTTCTTTCTTGGTCTTTCTCCGTGAACTGAGTGATCTCCGTGGTGAAATCGAACACTGCGCGCTCGACGCTCCCCGACGGTCGCGTTTCGTGAGGCTTCTGTCATTCAGCCGATCTTGGAGCACGCATGACACTTCCCGACCCCGCCGCCGCCGTTTCTCAGCCGCTCGAACTCTGGCACGCTGTGGTGTTGGGACTGGTTGAAGGCATCACCGAGTACTTGCCCGTCAGTTCAACAGGGCACCTCATCCTCGCGAGCGGGCTGATGGGCCTCAACGACCCCGCGCGCAAGCAGGCGATCGATGACTTCAACATCGTGATTCAGGGCGGGGCGATCCTCGCGGTGCTGGGGCTGTACTGGCCCAGCGTGGTGCGGATGCTGCGGGGGCTGCTTGGCAAGGACGCGAAGGGGTTCGCGCTGTTTCGCAACCTCGTCATCGCGTTCATCCCCGCCGCGGTGATCGGGCTCTTGCTGGACGATTGGATCGAAGCGAAGCTGTTTCACGCCGGGCCCGTGCTCGCGGCGTTGATGCTGGGCGGGTGCTTCATGATCTTCCTGGACAAGTGGCGCGCAGGGCGCTTCAGCGGCCCCAAGTTTCACACGCAGGAAACAACGGACGTCATGGACGTCACGATGAAGCAGGCGCTGCTGATCGGCTGCATGCAGGTGCTGGCGATGTGGCCCGGCACGAGCCGGAGCATGATGACGATCGCGGGCGGGGTCATTGCTGGCTTGCGCCCGCGCCAGGCTGCTGAGTTCAGCTTCCTGCTGGGCCTTCCCACGCTGGGCGCGGCGACGTGCTACAAGCTGGCGAAGAACCTCTACACCAGCCACAAGGAAGGCACGCCCAACATGTTCGAAGTGCTGGGCGTGCTGCCCGTGATCGTGGGCATCGTGGTCGCGGCGGCGAGCGCGGCGATCGCCGTGAAGTGGCTGGTGGGCTTCCTCAACAAGCACGGGTTGGCGCCGTTTGGGTGGTATCGGATTGGGCTGGCGATCGTGTTGTTCGTGCTGATCTGGCGCGGCGTCGTGACCATTTCGTAAACGAAAGGCGACCGTGAGGGAGCGTCGGCCGCCTTAAATCTTCGAGTCTTCCACAGAGATCAAGGTGAACACGGTGAAGAAGCGTGGCCGCGGGTTTGCGCGGATTGACGCGGATCAAGGCTGGGCTTGTGCTGATCCGCGGAAATCCGCGGCTGTTCTAGTTTTTCTCCGTGATCTCCGTGGTGAATTCGTGTTTCTGGCGGTTGATGCTCCCTGACGGTCGCGTTTCGTGTCAGGAGATCGAAAGTGTCGGCCGCTGCTTGCCGCTGCTCATGCTCGCCAGCGCGACCTGGCCTTCGAGATTGGTGAGCATCGCTTCAAGGGCATCGCGGAGGCGCGTGCCCGGCGCGTCGGTGCCGGCGAAGTTCGCGGTGGGGTTGCCACTGTCGCTGTTGGCTCGCAGCGACATCGTGATCGGCAGCGCGCCCAGGAACGGCACGTTCAACCGCTGCGCCATCTGCTCCGCGCCGCCTCGGCCGAAGATGTCATAGTGCTTGCCGTCATCAGCGATGAAGCCGCTCATGTTCTCAACCACGCCCAGCACCGTGATACCAAGCTGCTGGAACATCTTCGCGGCCCGCACCGCATCGTCTTGTGCGACTTTTTGCGGCGTGCACACGACCACCGCGCCCGTCAATTGCAGCATCTGGGCCATCGTGAGCGACACGTCGCCCGTACCGGGCGGCAGGTCGATGATGAGGTAATCCAGTTCGCCCCACTCGGTCTGCTCAGTCAGTTGCTTGAACGCGCCGTGGGCCATCGGCCCGCGCCAGATCAGCGGCTTGTCGGTGTCGACGAGCTTGCCGATGGTCATGGCCTTGATGCCGTGCGTGAAGAAGGGCTGGAGCATGCCTTGATGCACGACCGCATCGAGGCCCGCCAGATTCAGCATCGTGGGCATGCTCGGGCCATAAATGTCGCCATCGAGCAGGCCCACGCTGTGGCCGCGGCGCGCCAGGCCCACGGCGATGTTGAGCGCGACGGTGGACTTGCCCACGCCGCCCTTGCCCGCGCCCACGGCGATGACGTGGCGGACGTTGGGCAATGCGCCAGCGTTCTGCTGGGGCGTGGGCTGCTTGAGGCCGCCGATGGGTGTGTGGCCTGCCGGGGCCCCGCCGGGTCCGGGCTTGGGCGAAGCGGCTTGCGGCGGTGTGGTGCCCGCGGGCACGGATGTCATTGCGCCAAAGCGGGACGTGTGCACGACCTTGCCCGCGTGGTCGACGTACTCGACGATGAAGCTGTCGAGCCTGGTGTTGTTCTGCTGCGCCAGGTGCTCGATCGCGGCCCGGCTGCGCTGCGAGAGGGCTTCGAGGTCTTGCTTGCTCGCTCCCGCGCCCGCTTCGATCTTGATGCTCGCATATGTGTCGCAGACGGTGGTCCACAGGAGCGCACCGCTGCTCACGATGGACGCGCCGTCGGTGCCTGGAACGCTCGCGAGCGCGTCGCGCATCGCGTCTTTGGTCAGGGGCATTGCTTGCTCCGGTGCCGCTGGGAATCACTAAGCCGCGGCGTGGCTGTGCCCAAGTTTAGTGCCCGCGCAGGCGTCATAAGCGGACGTTGGCCTCGCTTGGCAATGCGGCGTGGGCCTGAAATCGTGCGTGGGCGTGCAATCGACGATCGGGGGAAGCGTTGGGCGACGTGTCAACAGCAAGCAGCGTCCGGGCTGGATGAGCCCTGGGCGAAACCGAAAGGAACGTGTCTTATGAAGGCTCTTGGATCTGATCGTGTGCGGGGCTTGGGTCGGGTTGGTTTGGTTGCGGTCTTCGCGCTGATCGCGGGGACGGGCGTGGCGACCTCCACCGCGTTCGCGCAGGATGCGGGCAAGGAACAGGACGCGCTGGGCGGGCCCAAGATCAAGGACAACTCGGTGCCGGGCCAGGCTCGCCAGTTTGCCGGCGGCTCACGAGAGAAGGGTGCGCCCCGTCCGCTCCCGCCGATGGTGATGATGCGCGCGATCGGCTCGCTGGAAGGGCCCGACGCGCCCGAAGGCCTGTCGCTCTCAGAAGACCAGAAAGCGCAGCTCAAGTCGATCCGCGAAGAGCAGCAGACGCTGATGCGCGTGTACGTCGAGCAGCACAAGGACGAAATTCTGACCCTGCGCGAGCAGTTGCCCGAGCGCGAACGCCGGCGCGTGGATGGGTTCTTGAACGGGCCTGCAAACGGACCCGACGGCCCCCGCGGCGAGCGCGGGCCCAAGGGTGGCCCCAAGGGCAAACCCGAAGGCGGCCCCGACGCCGGCCCGATGGACGAGATGCCCCGCGGGGAACGCGGTCGCAAGGGCGGTGGCGATGCTGCCGAAGGCGAGCCGTCACCGGAGGCTCTCGCGGCTCGTCAGCGGCTGCGCGAACTGATGGAGGGCGCGCCCAAGGCCGAGGACGCCCAGGTGAAGGCGATGGCGGTGCTCACGCCCGCGCAGCAGGAACACGTAAAGGCACAACTCGAACAGATTCGCGCCAAGATGCAGGATCGCCGGGGAGAAGGTCGTGGCGAAGGTGGCCCGCGCGAGCGCATGCTCGAGAAGCTCTCGGCGGAGGACCGCGAGAAGCTCAAGGGCATGAGCCCCGAGGAACGCAAGGAGTTCCTGCGCGAGAAGTTGGGCGATCAGGCGCCCGCTCGCAAGGGCGGCAAGTAAGGGCTGGCGAGCCACCCGCGCGACGCGCAGGGAGAATCAGCGAGAATTTTCTGGATTCTGAGCAATAGCCAACGGAATTAGGCGTTGGACCAAGAACAAGTTTGCCCCCGATAGCGTGGAGGCCGGTGTCGAAAGGCGCGGCCTTCCGCTTTTTTTGGGATCGTGCGGCGGGCGACGCAATCACCCTGCCTAGGGGCTGGAATTGCGCGTTGGACGGGTATTTGTTTGCATTGTGTTTGTAGTTTTGAGTGCAAACGATTTCGCACACGATTGCGAAATCACGCTGCTTCGTGAAATCTGCATCGAACTTTGGTGGTTTAGGCAACTTATGGACCGAAGACCAATAACAATATACTGATCTCTCTCTCCTCCAGCGGGGCGCTGTCGAAAAGATGGCGCCCTGCTTGATTTTTGAACCAGCGGATTCGGACCGCGGTTGCCGCCGGGCGAGGAACGGACAAGCGACTCTGGTTTTCGCGAGACGCGGGTGGTGGGCGGCCTGTTGGCTGCAAGAATGCTCACCCCACGATGGCGGATCAAACTACATCCAAGTTGGTGTTTGGCGAGCGCCCGATCCTCGTGACCGGCGCGGCGGGGTTCATCGGTTCGCACGTGTCGGCGGCGATCATGGCCCGTGGTGGGCGGGTGGTGGGCGTCGACAACTTCGATCTGTTCTATGGGCGCGAGATCAAGTCGCACAATGCGCGCGAGGCGGGACTCGCGCACGGCACGGCGAGTTCGCGCGGCGCGGGCGTGCTGGTTGAGTGCGACATCACCGACGAAGCCGCGATCGCGCGGGTCTTCGATGAGTACAAGCCCCAGGGTGTGATCCATCTCGCGGCGAAGGCGGGGGTGCGACCCAGCATCGCGGACCCGGCGGGGTACATGCATGCAAACGTGACGGGCACTGCGCGAGTCTTGCAGCACGCAACGCGGGTCGGCTGCTCGCGCGTGGTGATGGCCAGCAGCAGCAGCGTCTATGGCAATCCTGAGCACGCGCCGTTTCATGAGGACTTGGATGTGAGTCGACCCATCAGTCCGTACGCCGCGAGCAAGCGGGCGTGCGAGTTGCTGGCATCGACGCATCATCATTTGACCAGGCTGCCGATTGCGAGCTTGCGGTTTTTCACGGTGTATGGGCCGCGCCAGAGGCCGGACCTGGCGATCAGCCTTTTCCTGTCGCGAATCTCGAAGGGTGAGACGATCCAGATGTTTGGCGATGGCAGCACGGCCCGCGATTACACGTTCATCGACGACATCGTGGGCGGCGTGCTGGGCGCGTACGAGGCGATTCCGCGATTTGGCGAGCGAGTGTGGAACCTCGGGAACAACAAGCCGGTCGCGCTGCGAGAGATGATCACGACGATCGAGCGGGCGGTGGGGCGTGATGCGATCGTGGAACGCAGACCCATGCAGGCGGGGGACGTAGAACGAACCTGTGCGGACATCTCGCGGGCGCAGCGGGAGATCGGGTACGTGCCGAGAACGGGATTTGACGACGGCGTTCGCAAGCACTGGGAATGGATGAAAGACCGGGCGAACGAAACGCGACCGTGAGGGAGTGTCGAACTCCATGTGGGTTCGAATTCATCGCGGAGCACACGGTGCACGGAAAAAGGCAAGAGGAGCCACGGATTTGCGCGGATGAGCGCGGATCAATGTAAAGCCCTGTATTGATCCGCGCACATCCGCGTAGATCCCCGGCCACTCTTCTTTCTTGCCGTGCGCTCCGCGTACTCCGTGGTGAAAACGAATCTCCGTTGCGTCCGACGCTCCCTGACGGGCGCGTTTCGTAGAAGGCGGCGAACAACGAGATCGGAGGATTGATCGTGTCGACTTGGACGCAGAAACCGACATTGGAAGGGCGATTCGTTCGTCTCGTGCCGATGGGCATGGAGCGGTTTGATGAATTGTTCCGCGTGACGCCGCCCGACACGTTTGTGTACTTTCCGGGCGGGCCGCCGGTCTGGTCGCGCGAGGCGTTTCAGCGGTTCGTCGAAGCGATGCTGGGCGAGTCGAATCGGCGGATGATGCTGATCACGGACGCTCGCAGCGGCGCGGTGGTCGGCTCGTCGTCCTTCATGGACATGCGGCCGACCCACCTGGGGCTGGAGATCGGCTCGACGTGGTACGCGTCTGCGGCGCGGGGCACGATGGTCAATCCGGAGAGCAAGTTGCTCATGCTCGCGTATGCATTCGACGCGCTCGGGTGCGAGCGCGTGCAGCTCAAGTGTGACTGGCGCAACGAGCGAAGCCGACGGGCGATCGCGAAGATGGGCGCGACGTTTGAGGGGGTGCTCCGCAAGCACATGATCATGCCCGACGGCTTCGTGCGCGACACGGCGATGTTCAGCGTGATCAAGAGCGAGTGGCCGACCGTGCGGGCGGGGCTGGAGAAGCGGCTGGCGTCGTGATCACCGCGGCAACCAATCGCTTCATTGGACTGGACCAGCCCAGTTCGCGGAACATGGTTTCGTCGCACCAGCGGCGTTGGGGCGTGGTTGCGATCGTGGCGGGCGCTGGGGTGAGCAACTCGACGACAAAGAAGCGCACATCGCGATGGGTGGTCTTGAACAGGAATGGCTCGTGGGCGCGCCAGCGGGGTTTCTGAGGGAGCTTGAGGCCAAGTTGGCGGGCGATGGTCGCGGGCGGCATGGAGTCCGCCTTGTCTTCGCCAAGGGGAACAGATTCAACGGTGGGAAGTTGCCACAAGCCGGCCCAGAGGCCGCCGCCGGTTGCGGTGGCGGGACGCTGTTCGACGAGAACGCGGCCTTGCCGGTCGCGGATGAGCAGGCAGTGGTGCGTGATCGCGGAGCGCGCGGCTTTGCGGCTGGGAAGCGGGATGGCGTCCGCCTTGCCGGTCGCGAAGGCTCGGCAGTGTGGTTGCACTGGGCACAGCACGCAGCGTGGCGTGGGCAGGGTGCAAACGGTCGCGCCCAGTTCCATCAGGGCTTCGTTCCATGCACCGGGGCGGTTGCGCGCCCGAAGCAACGGTGTGCCACGTGCCTCCGCGGCGACATGAACCAGATCGCGGGCTTGCTCCCACGCCCACGCGCTGGCGGCCTTGTCGGACACGGCGAGTTGCTTGCCCGCGATCCGAAGCAGAACGCGCGAGACGTTGGTATCGACGAGGGGCTCGGGCTTGGCGAAGGCGAGCGAAGCGATTGCGCCGGCGGTGTAGGCGCCGATGCCTGGAAGTTCGCGGAGGGCGGCGATCTCCGCGGGAATCTGGCCCGCGTGCCGCTCGACGATGCGTTTCGCGCACGCGTGCAGAAGGCGGGCCCTGCGGTAATAGCCCAGGCCCGTCCACGCGGCGAGGACATCGTCCTCGGGCGCGGCGGCGAGGGCTCGCACAGTGGGAAACCTCGCGAGAAAGGCCGCAAACTTCTCGATCACGCGCGCGACCTGGGTCTGCTGGAGCATGACTTCGCTCACGAGCACGCGATAGGGGTCGCGCACGCCGGTGATTGGATCGCCGACCCGCCAAGGCAGGTCTCGCGCGCTGCGGTCAAACCACGCCAACAGAGGCGAGACGATGGCGGGATCGATGCGTGCGGCTTGCGAGTCTGATGGTGTGTGCTGTGCTGCACGGGGAGACGTGGTCCCCGATGCGCCGCTGCGCGCACGGCGCGGCGATGCTCGCGATACGGTCTTGCGCGGCCCGGGCTTCATGCCTGGTCCTGGAGGACGCGCTCGATCTCGGGCTTGAGCGTGCGCCAGTCGGTTTCCGGAGACTTGTTGATGCTGATCCAGCCTGCTTCGCGACCGGGGGCATGGATGAGCACGTTGCGAACGCCCGAGATCGCGAAGAGCGCGGCGGCAAGGGGGTCGCTCGCGGCGGCGGCGGGCATGGAGTACGAACGAAGAGCTCCGGACGCGCCGGAAAGAGGCGCGATCGGACGATCCACGACGCACTTGAGCGCGTTGGGATTGGGCGTGGATTGGTATTCCTTCACGATCAATGGCACGGGATGATGCTACGCGGGACGGTGTCGGGAGGGCCGAGAACAGGTGAACACGGGGGCGCAAACACAGGATTTGTGCTGCTTTTGTGATCGCAAGTGCAGTGCGCCGACCGGAACGCTCCGCCGGCGCTCCAACAATTCTGCGAGGGGGTGTTTCGAGCGATCAATCGATCCGCCGACGAATGTCGGCACGAGTGGAGCAAGGACAATGCAAGGTGCGATTCGATTCGGAAGCGTGGCGTGCGGCCTGTTGGCGTTGACGACGGCCGCACTGGGCCAGGTCTCTGTTGAGCTCAGCCCGATCAAGGACAACACGCTGTATCAAGTCTCGCCGGGCGCAACGGCGACAAGCAACGGCGCGGGGCAGCACTTTTTCATCGGCAAGACGATCCAAAGCAGCCTCCGGCGCGGGTTGATGCAGTTCAACTTCTCGTCGATTCCGCAGAATGCCACCATCCTCGAGGTCACGCTGACGCTGCATTGCTCGCGCTCCGCGATTGCCGGCACCGAAGACCTGAAGATGCACCGTGTGCTGGCCAACTGGGGACAGGGCACTTCGAACGCGAACACCAACGAAGGCCAAGGCGCTACGGCAACGAACGGCGACGCCACTTGGTTCAACCGCATTCATCCGGTGACCGGCTGGCTGCAGGCTGGCGGGCAGTTTGTCGCAACGCCCAGCCTGACCAAGCCGATCGGCAATGTCGACTTCTACGACCTGCAGTCCGAAGGTCTCGCGGCGGATGTGCAGTACTGGCTCGCCAATCCGAACAACAACTTCGGCTGGATCCTTCGAGGCAACGAAGACGCGGCGGCAACGGCAAAGCGCTTTGACACGCGCGAGAATCCGGATGTGGCCGTGCGGCCATACTTGACGGTGATCTATACCACCGGCCCGGTCTGTGATTCGATCGACTTCAACAACGACAACTCGTTCTTTGATCCACAGGACATTGAGGCGCTGCTGAGCGTCTACAGCGAGGGGCCGTGCGTGCCCGCGAGCGCGACGTGCAACGACATCGACTTCAACAACGACGGGTCGGTGTTTGATCCGCAGGACATTGACGCGTTTCTCAGCGTGTTCAGCGAAGGGCCGTGTTTGTGATTCGGTCGTAAGGACCGACCGGCGCGGGCCGTCGGCGGAAGTCGGCGGGGGATGCCAATGCAGTTGACCGCTTCGGCGGGGGCTTGCGCCCCTCGGTACTCAGCGTGGACGCCCACTCGTATCCGCGGCGGCTCGACGTGCTTCTTCGCCGCGGAGCGCGAGCATTTCGCGATACTTCGCGATGCTGACAAACTCGTACCACGCCATCAAGCGGCACATGACAAAGCCCGGGTAGCCGTCGAGGAAGCCCTTCTGCACGATGTACGAGAAGCAGAAGCGAAGGGTCGGACGGAAGGGGAGCTTTCTGGCGAAGGCCTTCATCCAGCGCCGGCGTTCGATGGGCTCGCCAAAGAGGCGGGCCTGGACCGCGCCTTCGTCCTTGGCTTCCATCGCGTGGGCTTCCCACGTTGTATAGCGGTTGTGCTTCTCAATCCACGCGGAGAGGTCGGGGTAGGCGTAGTGCAGGAACTCGTTGGAGAGGTAGCCCGCACTGCCAGTACTTAGCACGATGTGCTCGTGGACTTCGTTGTCGCCGCTGCCCGTGTCGCCCAGCGTGCCAATGCGCTCGTAGCGACCCAGCTTGTGCTTGAGCAGGCGGACGTTCCAGCTGGGGTAATACCCACAGCCCTTGATCCACTGGCCCATGAACATGAAGCGTCGATTGACCCAGAAACCGTCGCCGCAGCCGGCTTTGGCAAACTTGCCCTTGGGCGTCCACGCACCTTCGACGACGCGCTTGATTTCCTGCGCGAGTTCAGGCGTCATGTACTCGTCGGCGTCCAAAATCATGACCCATTCGTTCTTCCACGGCACCATCTCAAGAGCCCAGTTCTTCTTCTTGGGCCAGCCGGTGGCGCGGTTGTAGTTGAACTGATAGACATCCGCGCCCATCGCCTGCGAGAGCGCGATGGTCTGATCGGTGCTCGCGCTGTCGACGACGACGAGCTCGGTGGCCCATTGGCAGCGGCGCAGACACTCAACGATGTTGCGCTGCTCGTTCTTGACGGGCACCAGGATCGACACCTTGACGCTGCCCACGGGCGGGAAGTCGCCAGGCGGCATCTGCGTGGGATTCAGCTTGGCGCGAAGTTCGTCGACTTCAGGGCGGCGCGCGTCGGGAATCGGCCGGGCGGGCTCGGCAAGGTCGATCACGGACGCGCTTGCCTGCGCGGCGGGCGTCATCGGTTGCGTCGGCGCGACGACCGGCGCGAGAATCACGGTCTTGACCGCCGCGTACTGATTGAGCGGCACGGTGGCGGCATCGCCTTCAGCAATCGCGAGGCCTTGGACTGACTTGGGCGACGATTCGGCTGGCTGGACCGGGGTGGACGCGGTTGTTGGCGACGCGGGCGCATCGACTTTGGGCAAGATCGCGCTCGCGTCCAGCCCCGCAGCCCGCAGTTCGGTCATTTTCAGCGAGATGAACAGGTCATACGCCGCGAGGAACAGACAGAATCGAAAGCCAGTGGCTCCGTCGAGGATGCCCAGCTTGATGATGTACATGTAGAGGAAACGCCAGAGGGCGGTGAAGGGCAATCGCGGCAGGACGTTGCGCTTGAGCCAGCGACGAGTGGCGATGCCGCGCTCGAGCGGGCCGAGGTCCTCGCCCTTGCGGAGCACGCGCTCGCGCGTGAGTTCACGGGCTTCGAGGGTGCTGTAGCGGTTGTGCTTGGCGATCAGGTGTTCGAGGCCTCGGCGATCCTCGTGCAGCATGAGATGTCGCAGGCGGCTGGTGGGGCCGTCGACGATCATGTGCTCGTGCACTTCGCGTTCTTCGTAGCGGGCCTTGCCGCGCTTGAAGAAACGGAGGTTGTAGCTGGGAAAGTACCCGCAGTGGCGGATGGGCTTGCCCAGGAAGTAGGTCAGGCGATTGACGTAATACCCGGCGATGCGGTGCTGGGCGTGATCGCCACGAGAGATGAGCAGGATTTCGTCGCGGAGTTGCGGCGTGATCGCTTCGTCGGCGTCGAGGATGAAGACCCAGTCGGTCTGGATGGGCAGATTGGCGAGGGCCCAGTTCTTCTGGCGTGCGTAGCCCAGCCAGGGCTGCACGACCACCGTCGCGCCGCGCTCGCGGGCGATCTTGTGGCTGTTGTCGTTGCTTTCGCTGTCGACCACAAAGACCGCGTCGGCCCATTCGCGCACGCTGTCGATGGCGAACGGAAGGTTGGCCTCTTCGTTGAACGTCGGAATGATCACGGTGACGTTGCTGCGCGGGCGCGAGGCCGCTTGGCCTGTGGCGGCATCTTGGGATCGCGGGATGGACGGCGGGAGCAACGACATGGGTGCAAGCAACTTTGATTACGCGGGCTTGGGCAGTCCTTTCACCATGAGGTCGGTGAATTCGCCGCAGAGGGCTTTCTTGGAGAGGCTGGTGGCGACGACCTTCGCCGCGCGATCGCCCATGGCGCGAAGTTCGGCTTCGGGCGTGGCGAGCATCTCGCGCATGGCTTTCTCGGCGGCGTCGACGTCGCCATGCGGAATGTGCCACCCGATCTTGTGCTGTTCGACCAGGTCGCTGACGTGGCTGGGGCGCGGACCGAACGTGAGCACGGGGCGCGACACGGCCATCGCGCCGTAGACCTTGCACGGGTGCACGATGCCCACGACGTCGTCGCCGATGCTGACCACATGGACGTCCGCGGCCGACAGCGAGTACTTGATCTCGCTGAACGGCTGATAGGGCAGGCTCACGATGTTCTTGGCGCCCTTGGCGATGCGATCATCAACTTCTTTCTTGCCCCCGCCGCCGCCGATGCAGTAGAAGACCAGTCGCGATTCGCCCTGCAGCCGCTCCGCGGCGTCGAGCAGCGTTTTGAGCGGGTTGGCGGGGCTGTGGTTGCCCGAGTACATCACGACGAACTTGCCGTCGGGCCCCGCGTTGGATGCGCCCAAGTTGTGCTTGGCGCGGAAGGGATTGTCCTTGTGCTCCACGCGGATGAGTTCGTCATCGTGGGGCCAGGGCGGGGCCGCGACCGTCTTCTCTCGGACGGCGACGCCCTTGCGCTCGATGCGCTCGCGCATGAAGCGGTCCATCACAACGATGTCGCTGGACTGACGTAGGATCGCGCGGTTGAAGAAGTCAAACACGCGAGCCTGCAGGCTCGTCTCCGTGATCTTCTTCATCGCGATCATCTGATCAGGGTTCAGGTCCATCAGCCAGTACTTGACAGGCACGCCCCGAAGCCTCGAAATCCACGCGCCCGCATAGCCGCAGAAGGGTGGGCTGGTGCTGACCATCAGCCCGACGAGGTTGCGGGTGAACAGGCCGCGGATGAACGCCTGTGCGAGAAAGATCGTCTGCGCGAGCAGGCGCACCGCGATGGAGGACTTGCCGAAGCTGCTGAGCGGCAATCGACGAACGTCGACGCCCTTGAGCATCTCGCGCGAGGGGTACTTCTTGCTTGGGTCGTCGTAGCCGCGGGCCGAGGCGTAGACGACCACGCGATAGCCGCGCTCCGCGATGGCCGCCGCGGCGTCGGCGATGTGCTGCCCGACCGACGCGGGGTCGGGGACATAGACCTGGGAGATGATGAGGAAGGTGGGCTTGGGCACGCGGAATGTAGATGGATCAGGAGATGAACGAACGTTGCTTGGCCGCAAGCCTGGCACGCGCCAAGGCTCTTACCGCTTGGCCTTGACCTTCTTCGAAGCCTTCTTGCCACCGCTCGCCTTGGCCTTTTTGGCGGGCTTGCTGGGACTGGCCTTGCCGTAGCCTGCGGGAATGCCCTGCTGCCACGTGTCCATGTTCTTGGACTCGGGGTTGAAGCCGTCGCCCGGGATCGGGTGGCTGCCCTTGGTGAAGGTGCTGATGCTGCTCTTGTGCGCCGTCTTGGCGTTGTACTTCGCGAGGAACTCTTCCTCGATCCAGCGATACGTCCGCTCCATGCCGTCGCGCAGGCGTGTGCTGGGTTCCCAGCCCAGGTACTTCTGTATCTTCTTGTTATCGCTGTTGCGGCCAGCGACGCCCTTGGGCGCGTCGAGCTTGTACTTGCGTTCGAGCTTGATGCCCGCGATCTGCTCCGCGATCGACACCAGCTGGTTGATGCTCACCAGTTCGCTGCTGCCCAGGTTGATGGGCTCCAGGATCTGGCTGTGCGTGATCATGTTGATCCCGCGCACGCAGTCGTCGATGAACATGAACGAACGCGTCTGCGTGCCGTCGCCCCAGATTTCGATTTCGTGCTTGCCCGAGACCTTCGCGGCGATCACCTTCCGGCAGATCGCGGCGGGCGCCTTCTCGCGACCGCCTTCCCACGTGCCGTTGGGGCCGTACACGTTGTGGAACCGCGCCACCCGCGTGTGCATGCCAAAGTCCTCGCGGAAGTGCCGGCACATGCGCTCGCTGAAGAGCTTCTCCCAGCCGTAGCCGTCTTCGGGCAGGCCCGGGTACGCGTCGGCCTCCTTGAGGGCCGTGATGTTCGGATCCTTCTGCTTGTCGGCGTTGTACACGCACGCGGAGCTCGCGTAGAAGAACCGCTTCACGCCCGACTCCTGCGCGGCAAGCAGCATGTGCGTGTTGGTCAGCACGCTGAGCATGCACAGCGCCTTGTTGTTCTCGATGAAGCCCATCCCGCCCATGTCCGCCGCGAGCTGGTACACCTCGTCGGCGCCGGTGCAGACCTTGCGGCACACCTTGTAATCCCGGCAGTCGCCCTTCAGAGGGCCGGCGTGGTTCTCAACGTCGCGATGGACCTGGTACCACTCGTCGAGCGGCTTGATGTCCACAGCCCGGATCTTCTTGACGCCCATCGAGCGGAAAAAGTTGACGAGGTGCCCGCCAATGAACCCGCCCCCGCCGGTCACCACGATGGTCTGCTTGGGATCGATTTTCACGCCGCCGGCCAGGGACATATCCGCCATTGCTCGCTGCTCCTCGGCGCGGGTGCGCCGGTCAAAAAAGTCCACCTTTCGCGCCCGTGCGACCACCATCGCTCGCAGCGCGGCTCGACCTACGACGCGGACTCGCGCGGGGGTCGTTTTTGAAGGATCGGATAGTAGACGAGGGGACTTTCGGGACGTTCCGCAAGCGATGCATCCCGCAGGACAGTTTTCCTTCACGCTCGCGGCTTCTCAATCGCCGCCAAGGTTCGCGCAACGCCTTGCTCAAGCGTCACTTGCGGCATCCAACCGAGGACTTCGCGGGCCCGGCGGATGTTCAGCACCCGCCTGGGCACCCCGTCGGGTTTGGACGCGTCCCAATCCACCCTGCCTGTGTAGCCGCTGACCCCTTGGATCGTGTCGGAGAGGTCGCGGAGGGTGGTTTCCTGTCCCGAGCCGAGATTGACCGCAATTGGCGGCCCGGCGTGGCATTCGAGCCGTTCCGCCGCGGCGAGGGTGCCCCGGGCGGCGTCCTCGACATGCAGGAAGTCGCGAATGGCCCTGCCCGTGCCCCAGTGGGTGATGGATGGCGTGCGTTCACGAACCGCCTGCGCGAATCGCCAGATCATCGCGCCCGCGGCGTGGGACTTGGCAGGATTGTCCATCGCGTCGCCCTCGCCGTACAAGTTGGTGGGCACGACCATGGTCGAAGCAAGGCCGAAGCGTGTGTGTGCGAAGCGGGCGAGAGAGAGCAATTCGCCCTTGGCGGTGCCGAGTTTCGCGGTGACGGGATCGAGCGGGCCAGCCATCAGCGACTCCTCGCGGAGTGGCTGGGGCGCAATGCGTTCGTCGGTGGGGTAACTCGTCATGTGGCCGACGAGGACGAGGCGAGGGGCCGCAGACGTGTTTGCGAGTGCGGCTCCAGCGCGAGCCAGCGCCATGATGACGTTGGTGCCCATCGCGAGGTTGTCGTGGTACAAGTCGAGCGGGCGTTCGCTATTAAGCGCGAGGCCGCCCGAGAGACCAGCGCAGTGCAGGACGATGGGCTGATGGTGATGACGCTGGGCGTGGGCGAGCAGCTCCCCCACTGCTCGCGTGGCATGCAGCGGATCGCGCAAATCGCACGCCGCACTGCGTGGGATGATGATGCGGTCGTCGCAAACGCCCCGCTCGCGCAGCCCGCGCACGACCCACGAACCGAGAAACCCCGCGCCGCCCGTCAGCAGCACGCGGGCGCGCGACCAATCCAGTTTCGTCGGCTCCTGCGACACGAGCGCCTCAGTGCATGTCCGCCCGGCGTTCATACACCTTGTGGCCCGCATCGCGCAGGGTCTTCTCGCGCTTCGCGAGATCCAGGTCGTGATCGACCATCATGTTCGCCAGTTCCTCGACCGTGGTCTTGGGTTCCCACCCAAGCTTGGTCTTGGCCTTGGTCGAATCGCCCAGCAGGATGTCCACTTCCGCGGGACGCAGGTACCGCGGATCAAACGCGACGAAGTCCTTGTAATCCAGGCCCACGCGGGCGAACGACAGCTCGCAGAATTCCCGCACGGTGATGGTCTTGCCCGTGGAGATCACGTAATCATCGGGACGATCCTGCTGGAGCATCATCCACATCATCTTGACGTAATCGCCCGCGTAGCCCCAGTCGCGCTTCGCGTCGAGGTTGCCCAGGAAGACCTTGTCCTGCAGGCCCATCTTGATGCGGCCCACGGCGCGGGTGATCTTGCGCGTCACGAACGTCTCGCCGCGGCGCGGACTTTCGTGGTTGAACAGAATCCCGCACGAAGCGTGCAGGCCGTAGCTCTCGCGATAGTTGACCGTGCACCAGTGGGCCATCAGCTTCGCGCACGCGTAGGGCGAGCGCGGGTAGAACGGTGTGGTTTCAGTCTGGGGCGTTTCAACGACCTTGCCATACTGCTCGCTGCTGCTGGCCTGGTAGAACCGCACCTGCTGCCCCGATTCCTGCTGGAAGTCGCGGACCGCATCAAGCAGGCGCAGCGCGCCCATTGCGACGGTGTCGGCGGTGAAGATGGGCATGTCAAAGCTCACGCGCACGTGGCTCTGCGCGCCCAGGTTGTACACCTCGTGCGGACGCACCTTGCGCATGATGTCGGTCAGGCTGCTGCCATCGCACAGGTCGCCATAGTGCAGCTTCATCTTGACGCGCGAGGTGTGCGGGTCTTCGTAGATCTGCTCGATCCGCGCGGTGTTGAACGAGCTCGAGCGGCGGATGATGCCGTGGACTTCGTAGCCCTTGGCAAGCAGGAATTCTGCGAGGTACGAGCCGTCTTGGCCCGTGATGCCCGTGATCAATGCGCGGCGTGGTTGGGACATGAATAGGTTCCGTTCAAACTCACCTTGGGACACAAGCCGTTCGCACGGCCCGCTCGCCCATCATACGAGAAACAATCGGTAGTATCGGACTGAACGGATGCCCGGGTGAGCGGGATCAGCCCTTCCCGCCCACGCGCTTGGCGATCACGAACGCCATCTCCAGCGCCTGCTGGTAGTTGAGGCGGGGATCGCACTGGCTTGCGTAGTTGGTGGTCAGGTCTTGTTCGGTCAGGCCCGCCGCGCCGCCGACGCATTCGGTGACGTCTTCGCCCGTCAGTTCGAAGTGCACACCGGCCATCGGCACGCCCTGTTCGAGATGGACTTCGTGGGTGGTGATGAGTTCGCCCATGATGTCGTCGAACCTGCGGGTTTTGATGCCGGTCGACGTCGAGCGGGTGTTCCCGTGCATGGGGTCGCAGAGCCAGGAGGCGTGCAGGCCGTGGGTCTTCGCGGCGCTTAGCAGCGCGGGCAGAGCCGGGCGGACATTGCCCGCGCCCATGCGGGTGATGCAGACAAGCTTGCCCGGCTCGTTGGCGGGGTTCAGCGTCGTGGCGAGGGCAAGGAATTGTTCGGGCGTGGTCTTTGCGGAGAGTTTGACGCCCACGGGGTTGCGGATGCCTCGGAAGAACTCGACGTGCGCGCCGGCGAGATCGCGGGTCCGCTCGCCGATCCACGGGAGGTGTGTCGACAAGTCGTAATGCCCATCACGCCGAGGGACGCGCCGGGTTTGGGCGGATTCGTACCACAGACTCAAGCCCTCGTGGCTCGTGAAGAATTCCACGCGCGTGAGGTCATCGACGGTCTTCTCGCCCAAGGCCTCCATGAACCGCAATCCGTCCGCGAGATTCGCGCACATGCGCTCGTACTCAGCTCGAAGCTGCGGCGCAAGCCCGGCGTTGTTCAGGAAGTTCAGGTTCCAGTATTCGGGGTGGTGCAGGTCTGCGAAGCCGCCATCGACGAGGCTGCGCACGAAGTTGATGGTGAGGCCCGCGCGGTAGTAGCCCTCGAGGAGCAGCTGCGGGTCGGGCGTGCGGGCTTGGGGTGTGAAGTCGGCGCGGTTGATCAGGTCCCCGAAGTAACTGGGCAGGCTGACGCCATTTCTGACTTCCGTCGCGCTGCTGCGGGGCTTGGCGTACTGCCCCGCGAATCGCCCGATGCGAACCACGGGCTTCTTGAGGCCATGCACCAAGACCAGCGACATCTGCAGCAGGATCTTGAGCTTGCTCGTCACTTCGCCTGGTGTGCAGGCCTCAAGCGATTCGGCGCAGTCGCCGCCCTGCAGGATGAATCGCTTGCCCTGGGCCGCCTCGGCAAGCATGGTGCGGAGTCGCTCGATTTCCCAACTGGTGACCAGCGGCGGCAGGCGGCGCAGGGCACCCACAGCCTTGTCGAGCGCGGTGGCGTCTGGATACGCGACGTCCTGCGCGTACGGCTTGGTTCGCCAGGAGAAAGGGTCCCAGGATGGATCGGGATTTGTACCTGACATCGGAGCGCTCACGGGCGATCATACCGCCTTCGGGCGCGCCGCTGCGCGGGTGCTGGGGCCCGGGCCGCCCAAGAGCTCGCCCAGGCGCGTGGTACGGATCCAACGCCACGCCGCGAGCGGAACCACAAGTCCGGCGAGCAGTACGAGCAGCATTTTCAGCGGGCCCGGCACGCTTGCCTCGTACAGCAATACCACGCACAGCCCTTGCGGGATGAGATGCACGAGATAAACCCACAGCGAGGACTCGGCGAGCCAGCGGATGGATGCGGTCGCTTGTGTTACCAATCGCATCACGCGCGCGAGCAGGCCCAGTATCGCCCACACGCCCGCGGCGATGGTTCCTGCGGCCGACGCCGCGACGAGCAGGAGATCGTGATCAACGGGGCGAAGCCCAGCATGCAGCGTGCTGAGCAAGACCCATGCACTGACGAGCGCAATCGGCGTGAGTATCCACCACCAACGCGTCCGATCTGCGAGCGTTGCGCGGGCTTGGTCGGGCATCCTTGATGTGCTGATGGCCATCAGCACGCCCGCAAACAGTAGCAGCAAGTGCTTGACGAACTGCCCAGTTTCCGGCACAAACCCGTTGTGAAATCGCAGCACGCTCGTGGGCCACAGATACAAGATCAGCGTGAGCAGCCCGGCAAGCAACGCCGGCGCGACCAGCGAATGCGACAGGATGTTGATGGCGCGTTGCCCCGCGCGGGAGGTTCGCACGCGCGCGATCCAGGGCCACGCGCCCGCGAGCAACAGCACGTACAGCAGCATGTACTGCAAGTACCACAGGTGTGCGAAGCCGTACAGATTGGGCTGCACCGCGGGCCCGAAGCGGACGTGCAGAATGTGCTCGGGCGCGGCCCAGCCGCGCTTGATCCAGCCCCACGCCCAGATCAGGTACATGGGCAGGAGCACGAGCGGAATGCAGATGAGGAGGGGGCGACCCAACCGCTTCCATCGATCGCGCAGAAACTCCCAGCGCGAATGTCGCTCGAGTGCGCGGGCCGCGACGAAGCCGGCGACCACGGTTGCCAGCGGCACCGCGATCACGCGGGCAAGATGGAACAGACCGTCGCACAGCCACGCAAAGCGGTCCTCGGGTGCGGGCGGCTCTTGCACGGGCCAGAGCAGGCCTGGCACCGGGCGAAGCATGTACGCCGCGCAGGCATGCAGCAGGACGACCAGGAGCATGGTCAGGACGCGGGCGGCGTCGAGGGCCGGCTCGCGGGCCGTCTGGGAGTCTCGCGGCGTGTGGGAGGGTTTGGAGCCCAAGGGAGCAGAGCGTACCGAGGAGAGGCGGGACTCGCGGAGTTACTCACAACGAGCGTCCACGGGTGTTTGGGAGGCGGCAGGACTCGATGGTGGGCTGGAGGTGTGGTCTTGGTGCCTTTCCTCTCTTCTCTAGAAATCTATCCGTAGTCGTCGTAATACGCCCTGTCGGGGTGTGGAAAACTGGTGTGGACAAGTCGCAGGGGTTTGGTACTGCGGCATTTGTGAAACTCCGCACCACCAAGAACCTGGCGCGAGGCTGGCGCAAGCGCTCGGCGGGCGACTCCCGTAGATGCGCGGGGACCTCACTCGGCCGATTCGGCGCGTGCCGGGCCACCCTACTTGGGCGCGAGGGGCAAGTTGTCCACGGGTTGTGCACATCGGTTCTGTCGGTTGCGCATGGGGTGAAGCGCAAACCCCAGACGCGCGTTATCGACCTTGCTGCAGGGTCTGACGAGCCCGCTGCTCGAGTTCCTTGATCAGGGCGACGAACTCCGGATCGACCACCATGCGCTGCTCGACGGTCTTCACGGCGTGCATCACGGTGGTGTGATCGCGCCCGCCAAAGAAGCCGCCGATTTCTTCGAGGGAAAGGCGGGTGCACTTGCGTGCGAGGTACATGCAGATGTGCCGAGGCTGCGCGATGGAGCGCTGGCGGAGCTGGCTCTGCAGGTCCGACAGGCGAATCTGATAGAAGTCAGTCACCGCGGCGATCAGGGCCTGAATGGTGGGCTCCTGCGGATCGACCTTGGTCTTTTCGCCAATGGCGCGCTTGGCCATGTCGACAGAGATGGGCGCGTTCTCGACCAGCGAGAGCAGTTGGAGCTTGGTGACGGCGCCTTCGAGCTCGCGGATGTTCTTGTCGATGTTCTGGGCGATGTACGCGGGCACATCGTCGGGCATCGAGAGGCCCCGCAGGCGGGCCTTGTTCTTCAAGATCTCGATGCGGGTCTCGTAGTCGGGCTGGGCGATGTGCGCAACCAGGCCCCACTTGAACCGCGAGATCAGGCGCTCTTCGAGATCGGGGATTTCTTCCGGCGGCGCGTCGGAAGACAGAATCAACTGCTTTTGCTGCTGGAACAGAGCGTTGAACGTGTGGAAGAACTCCTCCTGGCTGCGATCGCGCTTGGTCAGGAAGTGGATGTCGTCGATGATGAGCACGTCTACGTCGCGGAAGCGATGGCGGAACTGGGCCATCTCGTTGTTCGCGACGCTCTCGAGGTACTGCGTCACGAAGCCTTCGCAGCTGGTGTAGTACAACACCGCGCTGGGGTTGTTCTCGACGATCTTGAGGCAGATCGCCTGGAGCAGGTGCGTCTTGCCCAGCCCCACGCCCCCATGCACGAAGAACGGGTTGTACGCGCGGCCTGGGTTGTCAGCAACCGCCTTGCCCGCGGCGTGCGCAAGCCGATTGTGCGGACCCACCACAAAGTGCTCGAATGAATAATCGGGATTGACAACCAGCGTCTCGTACTTGGGACCAGGCTCGTGCACCGTCACAGCGGAGCGACGCGGCGCGGGCGGAGGCAGCACTTCGACGGGCAGTCGGGATTCGGAAGGCGCAGGCGGTTCTTCGATCGCAGGCCTCGGCGCGACTTCTCGCACAGCGTGGTTATTGAGCGCGGCATGGCCGTTGTTCGACGCGGGCGCTGCGACCTGCTGCGCGGGAGGTTGCACAACAGGCTGGCCGGTGGGCTGGCCGGTGGGCTGCAAAGGCTGCGTGGCGACTGCGCTGGGGTCTTCTGGGCCCAGAAACCGCACGGAGAGCAGGCGGCCCGACACGGTGCGAGCCGCGTCGTTGAATGCGTCGTTGCATTGCCGCCTGAGGTAGTCGCGATGCAGGATCGAGCGGGTCCGCATCTCGAGCGCGCCGCCGCCGATGCCCAGCGGCAGCAATTCATCGAACCACTGGCGGCACAAGGTCGGGTAGTTGATCTTCAGGTGCTGGCGCATGCCCTGCCAGATCTGCTGGAAAGGGTCCTGATCGCGCTTGGCGGCGATGACAGTGCGGGGCGCGGCGGGCCGTTCGCCCGGGCGGGGCGTGCGGGCGACGGTCGCGGGCGTGCGGCGGACCGGGCCGGACTTGGCGGGAGCGGGGAATGCCGCGCCGAGCGGGCCGGGAAGCGGGCCGGGAAGCGGGCTGGGAATGAGGGGCGTGGCAAAGCGCCCGGGCTGGGCGTCGCGATTCGCTCCATGAGAAGCTTCATGCGCGGGGTCGCGCGCCTCAGAGGAGGAGATATCCGTGTCGCGTGCTGTCACGAACCACCTCGGTGACCGGCGGGGTGGGCGCGTGTTCAAAGAACGCCGCGTCGCGCCGCCGGGGAAGAGTCAAACGTTGAACCAACCACCATCCACCACAACCACTTCTACCACATCCTTCGGCTCAACGCACCGTTCGTGACACCCAGGTCGTTGGGCATCGGCCGTTTTTGTTCGGCGGATGATCAACGAGGAGAGCGTCACGCACGGGCGAGCCGCGGGAGGGGAAAATACAGCGCGGTGGGCAACCTGTCAACCGCGTACAGAACATTCCGCGCGAGAAAATTGTCAGACACGGAAGTGCGGAGTGCTTTGCGCGCGAAGTGTGGCGATCGCGCTGGTCCAAACACACCGTTGTGCGAAGACTTGCGCGTGAAACGAAAAATTTCGCGATCACTCTTCGTCAGAATCGCTTGACATTTCCGCAGGGCGCGCCGCGGGAGCGCGATTGGTCCTCGGAGGGGGAGCGGCCTTGGGCGCGCTGAGCGGCTGCTCGCCCGCGGCGATCAACTGCTGGTCGTAGCGAGCCTTGTTGGCCTTGTAGTCCATCAGGAACAGGACGCGCTCAGCGGCCTTGGGCCCCGCGACCTCGCCGATGCGCTTGCGAGCGTACTGCATGTCCGTCCGGCGCGAGACGTGGGTCAGGATCATCCACTGGCATTCACAGATGCGCAGCCATTCCGCGACGTCGTCCAGGTGCATGTGCATGCCGACCTTGGCGCGTTCCTTGTGCTCGGGCTCAAAGAACGTGCATTCGGTGATGAGCAGTTGGCTCTTGCGGATCGGTTCGGTGAGCAGATGCGGGCCCGGGGCGGTGTCGCCCGTGAAGGTGATGAGGGGCACCTCGAAGGCGCGGGTGATCTCGACGCCTCGCTCCTTGAGTTCGCGAAGCTTTTCCTGCGGAAACTCGTGGTATTCGGGCTTGAGCTTGGTGCGTTTTTCGCTGACGGTGTAGCCAAAGCTCGGGCAGGTGTGCTCGGTTTCGAAGCCGCGGAGCACGATGTTGTTCTTGATCTCGAGGGGCTGCCCGGCGACCAGGGGCACGACGTCAAAGGGCGTGCGCTGGCGTTCGAGCTCGACGTATCCCTCCATCATGCGCTTGATCGCGCCCGCGATGCGTTGATCGCACACGATCTTCGCCGTGCCCATGCCCTGGAAGCGGCGCTGCGAGCAGTAGTACGCGAGGCCGCCGATGTGGTCCATGTGGCCGTGCGTGATGGCCAGGTGCTTGCTGGGCAGCATCGCGCGCGGGCAGGTCCCGATGTCAAAGCCCAGGTCCAGCTCGGGGATCTGCAGGCACGTCGCTTCGCCTGCGATCGACTCGCCCCAGATACGGAAGGGCGGGCAATACAGGAAGCCGAGCGAGTTCTCACGGGGCGGGGGCTTGGGAAGCATCCAACAGACTCCGCAAACTTCCAATCGCGCGGGGCTGTCGCCCTCGCGGGAAGTGGTCTTGGGGCACTCTGCGCCGTTCGCGGCGCGAGTGAGGATAGGACGCGAGTGATGGTGTCGAGCGAACGGGCGAGCGGCCCGGCGACGCAGCGGGCGAGCACGCCGCGCCCCACTCGACGACGCGTGAGTCGTTTGTCGCCCCCTTCGGAGCGGATACGCCAGACGATCCTAACCTCGGCTCGTGTCCACGCCTTCTCCATCCGCGCCCTCGCAGGGCGACTCCATCTTCTCGTTCATCAAGCGGCTCGGCCCGGCGTCGGTGCTCGCCGCCGGCGCGGCGTTCCTGCCGCCCTTGGGCGGATTTCTGCTGCTCGCGAAGATCAACACCGTGGGCGAGTGGCTTCGCTCGCACGAGCACGAAGGCATCGCGATGTACATCACGGGGTTTGCGATCCTTGCTGGTCTTGCGATCCTTCCGACGTACGCGAGCGCGATCCTCGGTGGGTGGGCGTTTGGGTTTGCGATCGGTTTCCCGGCGGCACTCTGTGGGTTTCTGGGCGGAGCGTTGATCGCGTATGCCGTGTGCCGGCCCACGGCGGGAGATCGCGTCGAGAAGATCATCGCGGAGAAGCCCAAGTGGAAGACAGTGCGGGATGCGCTGGTGGGCGGGAGCGCGCTCAAGACGTTGGGGATCGTGACGCTGCTGCGCGTGCCGCCCAATTCGCCGTTTGCGCTGACGAATCTGGTCTTGTCGAGCGTGAAGGTGCCACTGTGGATTTTCCTGATTGGCACGCTGGTGGGGATGGCCCCGCGCACGGCGGTGGCGGTCTTCATCGCATCGAAGCTCCAGAACCAACTGGCCAGCGAAGTCGCGGAGCAGCGGCCCTGGTGGATCATCGCGGCGGGGATTGTGTTGTCGCTGGTGGTTCTGGGGGTGGTGGGGCTGATTGCTCAGAAGGCGTTGGCGAAGATGACGGAGCAGGCGGGGAGTTCGGGGAACTCGGCAGCGGCGGGGGCGGGTTCGGGCGCGGGGGGTTGAGGGTGCCGCATTCCGGGCATCGGGACGGGGAGTTGCTCGATGCGAGAGCTTTGAGCGAGTACGAGCACGACACACAGCGGCAGCGTGGGAAGTTTCGTCGAAATCGCAGCGATGCGGGGAGGCCCAACCAAGACTGGACCCACCAGGGTGCGAGCAGTAGCGACGCAAGCATGGTCGCGTTGAGCGCTGCGTAGCCCCAGAGGATGGTGTAGCGCACGTGAGATCCTGGGGCGATTCGGTTGCTCTCGATGAACTTGCGTATCGCGATACCTGGTCGGCCCGACTGTTCGCCGTTGAGATACTCCGTGATGCGACGCACCTCATTAGTGAGCGCATAGACGTTCCTACCGGTCGAGAGTCGTTCGTAGCCGATGGTAAACTCCGACCGTCGGAAAGAAGGCACGAAAACACACCAAAAGGAGTCGCATCGGATCACTGCCACGGACCAGACTTCGCCATCGACGCTCGCGAGGTATTGCTCGAAGGAGTCCCAGCTTCCTTCCATGGAAGTTACTTGAACCGTGCCGTCGTACTTGAGAAAGAGCTCCAGAAAGCGTGAATCGCCGTGGATAGTCTGGTCTGAGTTCGCTCGATACCACAGCCCAGAGCGCCAGAACCAAGACTGATTCGTGAAGCGCTCCGCATGATGTACCGCGACAGCCAACGCGATGAGCCCGAGCACCGGAAGCGGCAGCAACCACCACCGCACCCTCGGCGGCATCGCCACGCCCGAACTGTCGGTCTTGAGCTTCATGGGCGGGGGGTGGACTCAGCGGTAGGCTCTGGTGCGGACAGCAGCGGGTCGGTGGCTCGGGGGTTGAGGGTGCCGCATTCGGGGCAGCGAAATGCGAGGCCAGTTGCCGCACAGGCGGCTATGTCGTAATGGCACACGGGACAGAAACCCCGAACGAGGCAACAGGCCGCGCGGCGGAGGCGCGCTCGGCGATGCCACGCCGGCACGCAGACGCACCACGCAACCAATCCAAAAACATTGATCAGTCCAACGATGTTGAGGCCGATGCCGCGATAGTCGTACCTGATATAGCTCGTCGTAGTCGTCGGGGACTCGATGATGCCAGTTCGCCAGGCGAGCGGCGCCCAGGAGTCATTGGCCCGGCGCTTGATGATCGCTTCTATGACACGCCGACGGATAGCCGCTTCGTCCGGAAAGTGCTGAACCGAGGAAATTCGCCTGACCTCCCAAGTCTGGACCACGCGCGTGCGCCAGATGAAGAGCACAGGATCGTTCAGGCGGGTGGTTTCGACCGACACTTGCCAAAGCTCGCCGCCGCGACCGTTGTACTGCTCCAGAAAAACGTCCGCGCTTTGGTCGCTTGAGGTTACAAACGCATCCCCGTCGGTCGGTACCCAAACGTCAGGAAATGGGTTGCCCAATGGGTTGATGTTTCTCTCGGTATAGGACGACAACGCCGGTTGAGGCTTCTCCAGCAGTCGATGCAAGGCGCGACCAAGCATCGAAGTCGCTCGGACCTTCCACAGTTCATTTGCGAGGAACGCCAGCACCACAAGCCACCCAACGAGCACCAGAGGGTGACCGAGCATCCAACACCGATCTCGCCAAGAGGGACGAGCTGGCAACTCAGCGGCCATCAAGAGTGCTCCGATCGGGTACCATGCTCCGATGCTTTCCGACGCCGACATTCAGCGTATCGCGATGCTTGCGCGGCTGCGGTTGCGGGCGGATGAGCTCGCCGCGACGCGGGACAAGCTTCAGGCAGTCGTCGCGTATGTCGAGCAGTTGCAGAAGCTCAATTTGAAGGGTGTGGAGCCGCTAGCCCATGTGGGCGATGCGTTCAATCGGCTGGACGCGGATGTGGCCCGGGCGGCGATGCCGCGGGAGCAGCTTGGGGCGATTGCGCCGGCGACGCATGAGGAAACAACGCCGGAGGGGACCGATGTGTTCGTGCGGATTCCGAAGGTGATCAAGAAGGATGGCGGGGCCCGGGGCGACGGTGCGGCCGGGGGTGGGGCGTGAGCGAGCGCGACGAAGTGCGAGGCAGCGAAGCGGGTCAGCGGGCCGGCGGGCCAGCGGGCCAGGGCGCGACGGGCGCGATGGTCTTGTCGCGGGAAGCGGGGCATGACGCCGGTAGCATCGCTCGGCAGGTGCGGTCGGGCGAGCGGCGTGCGGAGGATGTGGTCAAGGCGGCACTCGCGCGGCTGGATCGGGCGAATCCGGCGTTGAACGCGGCGGTCGATACGTTTCATGAGAAGGCGTTGCTGCACGCCCGGCGCGTGGACGCGATGGTGGCGCGGGGAGAGGCTCGCAACGACGCGAACGGGGCGAAGCGATTGCCGCTCGCGGGCGTGCCGGTGGTCATCAAGGACAACATCTGCCTGGGCCCAAGCCTGTCTCAGCATGTAGTGCATGGTCAGCCCGCCGAGCATGATCATTTGGGGTATGGCGGTCGCACGACCTGCGCCAGCGGGATGCTGCGCGAGTATCGCTCGCCCTACACCGCGACGGCGGCGCAGCGGTTGATCGACGCCGGCGCGATCATCATCGCCAAGGCCAACATGGACGAGTTCGCGATGGGCTCGTCGAGCGAGAACAGTTGCTTCGGAGCGACGCGCAATCCGCACGACCTGTCGCGCGTCCCCGGGGGCAGCTCGGGCGGCAGCGCGGCGTTGGTCGCGGGCAATGTCGTGCCGATGGCCCTGGGCAGCGACACGGGCGGCAGCATTCGCCAGCCCGCGGCGTTCTGCGGGCTGGTGGGCGTGAAGCCCACGTACGGCCGTGTGTCGCGATATGGCTTGGTCGCGTATGCCAGCAGTCTGGACCAGATCGGGCCGATGGCGACCAGCGTCGTGGACGCCGCGCTTGCGTTGGAGGTGTTGTGCGGGCGCGATGAGTTTGACGCAACGAGTGCGGATCGGCCCGACACGGAGTTTTCGCGCGATTTGGAGCTGCCCGTGCAGGGCCTGACGCTGGGCGTGCCCAGGCAGGCTCGCCAACTCGCGCACGCGAGCGCGGCGGCGGCTTTCGAGCATGTGCAGCGGTCGTACCAGGAAATGGGCGCGAAGATCGTCGATGTGGACATGCCCATGCTCGACGCGTCGGTCCCCGCGTACTACATCGTGGCGACGGCAGAAGCGAGCAGCAACCTCGCGCGGTTTGACGGCATCCGCTATGGCCACCGCGCGACGCTGGCGCCAGGCGAAGACCTGTTTGACCTGTACTGCAAGAGCCGCAGCGAGGGATTCGGCAAGGAAGTGCAGCGACGGATACTGCTGGGCACGCACGTGCTGAGCAGCGGGTACTACGACGCATACTACAACACAGCCCTCAAGGTGCGCCGGCGGATTCATGACGAGTTCGTCGATGTCTTCGCGGGCAAGCATGCGCCGGCGTGCCACGCGATTCTCATGCCCACGACGCCCGGCCCCGCGTTCAAGATTGGCGAGAAGACCAGCGACCCGCTCGCGATGTATCTCGAAGACGTGTACACGGTCGCCGTGAATCTCGCGGGCTTGCCCGCGATGAGCATGCCCGCAGGATCAATCGACGAAGGCGGCGTGAAGCTGCCCTATGGCGTGCAGGTCATCGCGCCGGCGTTTGAAGAGAGCCTGATGCTGCGCATCGCTCGCATGTTGGAGCGACACTCGATGCCGTGATGCCTCATGGCTTGGCGCCTTCATTTCGTCGACAACAAGAAAGCCGCAAGGCACGCGGCATCCAGTCAGTCGGGATCGGTGATTTGGCTTGGCACTGCCGGGCCGCTGCTTCCAACCCCCAATGGGGCGCGGACGCCAAACTCGTGCACAAGTCTGCCGCCCTGGTGCGCCGCGTTGGCGAGCACGAGCGACGACGCGCCGTGAGCGAGCAGCACCACGACCGCGCTGGCGAGCGCGAAGACCTTCTTGGTGCTGGACGCGGTCTTCCATGCGACCACCGCCGCGCCAGCGGCAAAAACCAGCACGCCAATGAAGAGGTTGCGAGCCAGTTCGGCGAGTTCCTCGTGATCGTGCAGGACGCGATGGGCCGCGTCAGTCATGTTGAGCGCGACGTCCTCGCCCGCCTCGCCTGTGGAGGTCGCGACGAACGCGCCGATCACGCCCGCGAGCAGCAGTCCCGAAGCGAACAGCAGCAGCGCGACGCGCTTGGAACCCCAGAAGACCGCAAGCAGCAACGGCACGCCCGCGATCATCAGCAAAGCGACGGGAAAGTGCACAACAGCAGGATGCGCGGTCTCCCACGAAGGAATCGACGGAAGTTGCAGCGGGTTCATGACGATCTCCAGCTGAGCGAGCCCGGTCTCCACCTATCATTCGGGAGAAACGTGTCGGTGTTTCCAGCATCGGTGAAGATGCGATGGCAAGTGACGAAAGTACATCAAAGCAGGCGGGGCACGCCAGGTCCTTCTGGCAGAGCGTGTTCGCGCCGCAAACACGGCTTCGCGGGGCGATCGTGGCGGGCGTGCTGCTGGGGCTGGGCTATGCGCTGCACAACTGGCAGGGCCTCCCTGGGACAGCGTCGCTGCATTGGGTGAGCCTGGCGATTGGTCTGCTCTTTGGCTCACACGCGGCGTGGGGCGTGCTGCGCGAGGGCAAGTTTGACATCGATGTGCTGATGGTGATCGCCGCGTTGCTAGCCGCGGCCGTCGGCCACCCAGAGGAGGGTGCGCTGCTTCTGTTCCTCTTCACGCTCGCGGGCGCGCTCGAGGACCTCGCGATGGAGCGCACGCAGCGCGAGGTGGAGGCGTTGCACGCGCTCATGCCCAAGGAGGCGCTGGTGTGGAGGGGCGGGGTGTGGGTCGAGGCGGATGCGCAGACGTTGGAGACGGGGGAGCGTGTCAAGATTCGCGGCGGGGAGCGCGTGCCGGTCGACGCGCGCGTGAGTGAAGGCGCGACGAGCATCGATCAATCGACGATCACGGGGGAGTCGGTGCCGCGGGATGTTGCGGCTGGCGAGGAGATTTACGCTGGTACGGTCAACGTCGACAATCCGATCGAGGCGGTGGTGCTGCGGCCCGCACGAGAGAGCAGCCTGCAGAAGATCATGAACCTGGTCACTCAGGCCCGCGAGCAGCGCGAGCCAGTGCAGCAGGTGATCGACAAGGTCGGACAGGTGTACTCCATCGGCGTGATGGTGCTGTCGCTGATCGTGTTCTTGGTCTGGTGGCTGGTGCTGGATCGACCGATCCTCGGCCCGGACGAAACCCGCGGCACGGGCGCCCTGATGACCGCCATCACGCTGCTGATCGTCTGCTCGCCTTGTGCGCTGGTCATCGCCACGCCCACGGCGACGCTCGCTGCGATTGCGCGGGCGGCCAAGGGCGGCGTGCTGTTCAAGGGCGGCAGCGCGATGGCTCGGCTTGCCACGGTTGGTGCTGTCTGCTTTGACAAGACCGGCACACTGACCTTTGGACGGCCTCGCTTGTACGAAGTTCACCCCGTCGCCTGGTCGGACGCGAATCAGCTGCTGGGTGTCGCCGCGGGGCTTGAGGCGGATTCCACGCACCCAATCGCCAGCGCGATCCGCGATGCCGCGAAGGAACGGGGCGTTGTCCCCGAGCCGATTGAGAATCTCGACAACATCGTCGCGCGAGGCTTGCAAGGCAGGCACCAGGGCGCGACGGTGCGACTGGGCCGCTACGCGTTCGTGGAAGAGATCATCCCCGTCTGCTTTCGCAACCGCACGAAGGAACTGCTCTCGCGGATCCAGTCGCGCGGGCACATCGCGGTGGTCATCGCGAAGCAGGACGCACAGATGCCCGAGGGCGGTCAGGTCGCAGTGCTCATCATGGCTGATGCCGTGCGGCCCGGCGCAGACTCGCTCGTTGAGCAGTTGCACGCGTTGGATATCAGGCCCCTGCGAATGCTCACGGGCGACAATCGCGCGACGGCGGAGCGCGTGGCGAGGGGCCTGAACCTGGACGCATTCGACGCGGAGCTCCTGCCGGAAGACAAGCTCCGCATCGTGAACGAGATGAAGCAGGAACAAGCCCTTCGCAAGCGCGGCGTCGCGCTCATTGGCGATGGCGTCAACGACGCCCCCGCGCTTGCCACCGCGACCGTCGGCATGGCCATCGGCACCATCGGCACCGCCGCGGCGCTGGAGTCGGCCGATGTCGTGCTGCTCTCTGACACTCTGGCGACGGTCCCCTGGTCGGTGCGATTGGCCCGAAGGGCTCGGCAAACGGTGCGGGCAAACCTCACACTCGCGCTTTCGGTCATCATTCTGATGGCAATTGCCACGCTCGTCGGCTCGTGGCTGCTTCGGCCTGTGCCGCTGGCAATTGGTGTGCTCGCGCACGAGGGCGGAACCGTTCTGGTGGTGCTCAACTCACTTCGACTGCTCTGGTTCGAAGTGAATTCTCGGACGTCAGATACGATCGTGCGGGTTGACTCGCGGCGATTCGGGGAAGCAGGCCCACACGTCGCAGCAGCGTGAAAGTGCTGTAAAATAAGGTCTTGCGCACAATTGCACGCAAGACTACAAGAAAATCCGCAAACCAAGGAACCCATGGCCTCCCAGCAGGGCGAACCCCGGGGAGATTGATTGCATCAATTCGACTTTTCAACGGACCTGAAGAGCCGATTCAATGGTAAAATCCCCAAGGAAAACCTTGGAATCGCCAGGATGGGCGATGGTCGGAAGAGTCGATGCCGAGGGCCCGCCCTCGGCGAGCAAAGGAGCCAGCCGTGTTCTCGCAAACGACCGAGTATGCCCTGCGTGCAATGTCTTGCCTCGCTCTTGCGCCCGAGCAGTTGGTGCCGACGACCACGCTGGCGGCGATGACCAAGGTGCCAACCAACTACCTCGCGAAGGTGCTGCAGCAGCTTGCGGCGGCGAATCTGATCACGGGACGTCGCGGCGTCGGCGGGGGCTACAAGCTCGCGCGTCCCGCCGACAGCATCAATCTGCTCGAAGTCGTCAACACCGTGGGCAGTCTGCAGCGCATCACCACCTGCCCGCTCGGCTTGGCCAACCACGGCCCCAATCTGTGCCCCCTGCACCGCAAGATGGACGAAGCCGCCGCGACCATGATCAAGCTGCTTGATGGCGTGACGCTCAAGAACCTGATCGACACGCCAGGCAGCGTCAACAAGCCGTTGTGCGACGCCCGCGCCACGCAGGACGTGACCATCTCCGGCTCGATCCGCGTGCGGCCGGCTCCTGCGGGCACCAACGGCCACCATCGCTGAGCGATCACCTGTTCCGTCAATCAAGACCCTCATTCCAGCCGCGATCGCGCGAAACGCCGATTGCGGCTGTGTTTTTGGTGCGTAGTGTTGGGTTTTCCAGTCCTGGAGACCAAGCCATGTCCGCGTCGGAGTATGAACTGCAGCGAAGGGCGAATCGGGAGAAGGTGCGGGCGCTTGGGCTAGAGCCCTACGGCGTGCGCGATGCCTCCACAGACGAGATCGTGGCGGTCGAGCGGGCGCGGTCGGCGTATGACGAAGCGGCGGACAAGGACCACGCCGCACGAGCGAAGGAGCCGGGATTCGTCGATGGCCGGCCGCGTGTGACGATCGCGGGGCGGATCATGCTGCTGCGCGACAATGGCAAGCTGATCTGGCTGAGCATTCGCGACCACTCGGGCGACGTGCAGGTCGCGGTGTCGCAGAAGGACGTGAACGAACGATCATTCTCGCTCGCCAAGGCCACCGATCTGGGCGACGTGCTGGTGGCGTCGGGCCGTCTCATGAAGACCCGCACGGGCGAGATCACGGTGTGGGCCGACGCGGTGCACCCGGGCGCGAAGTGCCTGGTCGTGCCGCCTGCCAAGCACGAGGGGCTCGAAGACGTCGAAGTGCGGTACCGCCAGCGATATCTGGACCTGTGGGTCAATCCCGAGACGCTGCACGTCCTCGCCATGCGCAGCAAGATCGTGTCGACGATCCGCAAGTTCATGGAAGATCGTGGCTATCTCGAGGTCGAGACGCCCATGCTCCAGTCGCTCGCGGGCGGCGCGGCGGCCCGGCCGTTTGTCACGAAGATGAACGCTCTGGACATCAACCTGTTCATGCGAATCGCGCCCGAGCTCTACCTCAAGCGCCTGCTCGTGGGCGGGTTTCCCAAGGTCTTTGAGATCAACCGCAACTTCCGCAACGAGGGCCTCGACAAGCAGCACAACCCCGAATTCACCATGATGGAGGCGTATCACGCCTTCGGCGACATGGAAACGGTGATGGAACTGACGGAGAGCGCGATCCGAGCGGCGGCGGAGATGGTGTTCGCGTCGCAGGGCAAGACGGGCGACGTGAGCCTTCCCTTCGGCGATTGGTCGATCAACTACACCAAGCCCTTCGCGCGCCGCTCCTATGCCGATCTCTTCCAGCAGGCGTATGGCTTCCCGATGTCCAACGTTGCGCAGGCCCGCGAAGTGCTCATCGCCGAGAAGCCGCACGGCGGGGCAGAGTGGCGCAAGGCAGTGGAAGGCATGGACGATGTGCTGGTGATCAACGAGCTCTTCGAAGACAAGCAGAAGGGTGGCGAGGCCCAGCTGGACCCCAGCGTGCCGACGTTCATCACGCACTACCCCGCCGCGATCAGCCCGCTCACGCGTCCCAACCGCGAAAACCCGAAGATCGCGGATCGCGCCGATCTGTTCATCGCCGGCATGGAGATCGCGCCGCATTACACCGAGCTCAACGATCCTGATGTGCAGGAGGCAAAGTTCCGCGAGCAGCTCAAGGGCATCGACGCCGACAAGAACGCCGAAGAGAACACCTTCCGCACGATGGATCACGACTTCCTGCGCGCCCTCAAGGTGGGCATGCCTCCCGCGGGCGGGATGGGCATGGGGATTGATCGCCTCACGATGATCCTCACGAACCAGCGCACGATTCGAGATGTGGTGCTGTTCCCCTTGATGCGGCCGGAGGCGTGAGAGCAACAGTGTCGCCGCGATGAAGAGGTGATGCGATGAAGAGATGATGTGAATCACATCGTCGCGCCGTCTCGTCATCCCATCATCGTGTCGCTCAGTGCCCGCCGCTCTTCTTCGCTTCGCCCTTGCCGGCCTTCGCGGATTCCCTGGCCTTCTTGGCTCGTTCGTCCATGGTCTTGTTGATCACGGACTTGCCGTCGCCTGCGTCGAGCAGCGGCTTTTTCTTGCCATCCTTGCTGGCCTCGCCGTGTCCGCCGCCCCCACTGCTGCCGCCGTGCCCGCCAGCGTCCTTTGGTTCATGAGACGCCCCGGCGTGATCGTCGTGTGCTTCCTGGTGCTCGGGCGCGGGCAGGCCGGACTTCTGGAAGTCGAAGGGCTCAATGGCAGCGCTCGCGGCGGTGTCGGGGCGGAGGAACATCGCCCAGCCCCAGCACGCCGCGGCGGTGATGAGCGTGTAGACGCCCACCAAGCCAAGCGCGTGACGCGTCGCGGCCGGCCTCTTCTCCAGCGGCTTGTTGAGCAGCGCAACGCTGTCGTGGAGTTTGGGCTCAAGACGCGACCAAAGCCAGGAGCCGGCGGCCTTGGCCTTCGCCGGGGCGGGCGTGACAAGGGGAGCGGCGGCGGACGCAGGCGCGGGTGCTGGTGCGGCGGGCGCTGGCGTTGGCGCAGCCGTGGCCGCAACCACCGGGACGACCGGCGCTTCTGCCTTGATCAGTTCCGTCGCCGTCTGAGCGATTGCGCGATCGAGATCGGCCAACGCACCGTCGGCCCCGGCGGGCGGCACAGCGACGGCGGGAGGACGTTGCGACGCAGCCGGGGCAGGTTGCTGGGCGTGCGCCGCGTCGGCCTGTGTCGCGGGCTCGGCTTGGAAGAACTCCGCGGCCTGCTCGCCCGCGACGGACGCGTCGCCGGCGGGATTGGGCGGGAGATCGTCGAGGAGATCATTGAGGTCGTTGGCGAGAGCTTCTTCTACCTCGGCCTCTTGCTGCGCGGCTTCGTCCAGGAATTGCTCATCACCATTTTCGTCGACCGCTCCCGCAGACTCTTCGACGTAGTTCTCGTCCGCCTCAAGATGGGTCTCCACTTCGTCCTGAGGCCCGCTCTCGACATCTGCGAGTTCGTCGACAGCGTCGTCGGCCTCTTCATCGGCCTCTTCGTCGGCCCCCTCGTCGGCCAGTTGACCCTCGGCCTCGCCGATCAGGTCGCTGGCGGCATGCTCGTCATCGAGCGCGGGCGGAGCTTCGTCCGCAGGTTCTGTCGTCGGTTCATCCTGCGTCGTCGACTCCTGCTCTGTCGCTCGCACGGGCGAGTCGGCGACCAGATCGCTCACGATGTCCTCGAGCCCCGCCTCAGCAGAAGATCCAGGCTCTTCCGATGACGTGACGAGATCGTCCGTGAGTTCAAGGTCGGGCTCGGCGGGCGCGCTGGCCTGCAGCACCGCGGCCTCGAGCGCCGCAAGGTCGACCTGCGCCTCAACGGGCGGGTCCTGCATCGCCTGCTCGACCTTCTGCTGCGTGGACTCGATTTCCGCGAGCAGATTGCTGACCTGCTGATCCAGCGAGGCCGCCGCGTCCACCGGATCGGTGCTCGGCGCGGCACCACCCGGCGCGCCGGCGGGCGCACTCTTGTCGGGCTTGGTCGGCGTGTCGGAAGTCTGGGCAGCCATGTGGGTCGATACAATGAGCGCGGCGAAGCGAGCGCGAGCGTCCGCGCTCACGCCGCGTTCATCGGACGCAGGCGGGGCCTGCTGCAACGGACACCGAACCGATGGCCCACGTCGTCTATCTACCCGATCTCCAGACCGCACAAGCGGGCGAAAAGGTGCCCATTCTCGGACCAGAGGCCCACCATGCTGTGCGGGTGAAGCGGTGCGAAACGGGCGATCGGATCGGCCTTCGCAATGGGCGAGGGTTGCTGGCGGAGGGGCGCGTCGGTGCGATCAATAAGTCAGGACGGGGCGATTGGCAGATGGTGGTTGAAGTCACCGACGTGACGGTCGCTCCGCCGCCGGTGCCGCGAGTGGAGATGTGTACGAGTCCGCCCAAGGGCGATCATCTTTCTGCGATGATTGATGGACTGTCGCAGACGGGCGTGGCGGCGTGGTTCCCGCTTCGCACGGCGCGGACAGTCGTGGAGCCGCGCTCGGGCAAGCTGGAGCGGCTCGAGCGCGTCTGCGAGGAATCGCTCAAGCAGTGCGGGCGGGCGTGGTTGATGGAAGTCGGAACGATGATCGAGCTGGACGATGCGCTGCGAGCGGTGCCCGGCACGCGAGTGACCATCGCGGACCAATCGGGCGAAGCGTGGGATGCGTGTGCGCCTGCGATCGTGGGCGTGAGCGTGGTGCGCGTGCTGGTGGGGCCGGAGGGTGGCTTCACCGACGAAGAGCTCGCGCGGGCGCGAAGCGCAGGCGCCGTCGTCACGAAGTTCGGTCCCCATGCGATGCGGATCGAAACCGCAGCGGTCATCGCGGGTGCGTGTGCAATGATGCGAACTTCGTCATGAAGCGCGGATGACGCCCACAATCAAACGCCGGGTCTGAGGCCTTGCGAAGACCCGGGTCAACGCACAGCAGCAGCAGAGTCGCGAGTGACCAGCCCTACTTCTCACCCGCCTTGTTCAGCGCCGGCTTTTCTCCAGGCGTCGCCACCGGCTCGCGAAGCATCGTTCGCAACTCCTCCGCAATCGCAGCCTCATCGAGCAGCCTGCCTTCCAGCGTCAACACGCCTCGCAGCACCTGGCGATCGTCGATAAGCACCAGCGCGACGGACTGCGCGGGCGCGAGTTGCCGCAGGGTTTCGATCCCGCCGCTGGTCCAGAGCAATTCGGGCATGGCGTCTTTGCCCGCTTCTCCCTTGATGGGGTTGGCGGCTCGCCACTGGGCCTCGAGAGCGGCGATGCGTTCGCGCGACACCTCGGCAAGCTCGAGCACGCCCACCATGCGCACCAGCAGCTTGGGCGTCTGGGGCAGACCCTGCGCGAGCTGGGCGTCTAGCTCGCGTGCGAGCCGCGCCGCGCCGCGGGCCGCGCGCAGGGAAAGGCCGACCTGGGCGGGATCGCTCGACCCGCCGACCAGCACCAGCGCGCCGATCGCTCCAGACTGGCCACGACCAGCCTTCGCCGCCTGCGCGAGATTCTCGACCAGACTCCAGCCCGACAAGTCGCGAGTCATGAGCCCCAGCGGCGGCGCGGCTTGCCCGGGCTCAATGGGACGGGGCAGGGCGCGGAGCTCGGCGGGGCTGGCGACCTTGGTACGGCCCGTCAGCGCAATAGGCCACGTCTGAGGATCCTCCGCGGCAAGCCGCGTCACAGTCGCCTTGAGCGTCTGGTCCTGTGCGACTGTCAGTTCAAACGACACCAGTCGCGCGGTTGCCGCGTCGAGGTTGAGCGCCACGCGCTGCTGATCGAGCATGCCCTCCAGCGTGACAAAGTCGTTCTGCGTGCTCGCGCTGTTCCAACGCACGCGGCGGGGGTCCCAGCGCGGCGCGCCGGATGTGTCGGTCAGCGCAAGGCCAAGTTGAGGCAAGGGCGACTGGGGCACTTCGCGAATCAGGCCGCCACCGAAACCGCCCGCAACAACCCTCTCCGCGAATGCGACGGGGTTGTCGGCGTGGGCAAACACCACGCGATCGCCCTGGGCCCAGATGATCGCGCGGCTCGCGTCCAGCCGCAGGCGGGCCACGCGAGGCGAGGCGTCATCGTCGCTTCCGGCGTCCACGCGCAGCCACGCGTCGGCACGCTGCCCCGCGGGGATGACACCTTCGAACTCGATGTGCTCGACGATCGGTCCGGAGCGATACGCCGCAGTCATGCGATCGATCCACTCCGCGGGAGTGGCCGCGGGCTGGACCGGCCCGGCGGAGGCGGCTTCCGCGTGCGTGTTCAGATGCCGCGCGAGCCCCATGGCAGCGCGGGACTGCGCGAAACCATCGTGCGCGAACGACGCCAGCGCACAACCCATGACGCACACGCGGGCGACACATCCCCAGCCGATCAATCCTCCTCGTTCCATGCTGGAGTTTATGGTGCGGAAACGGGCGGCAGGCGCTCCAGAAGCGTTCGCACGCTCATGCCCGTCTCGTTGACCCCCGCAGGTGGTACGACGAGGTCGGGCAGAATCTCCGCAAGTGGCTCGAGCACGAACCGCCGTTCGGCGAGGCGCGGATGAGGCAAGATAAGGGCGGGTTCGGACCCGCGGTCGTCGATGACCCTATCCCCGAACACCAGCAGATCGAGATCAAGGGTGCGCGGAGCGTTGCGTTGGTCCGATGAGCGGATGCGCCCGAACTCCCGCTCGATGTCCAGCAGCATCGCGAGCAGCCCGCGGGGCGTCAGCAGCGAACGCAGAGCCGCACAGGCATTGACGTAGGGCGGCTGGCCTTGCGTGCCGGGGCCTTGGGGGGTGGTGGTGCGCAGTGCGGAAGTGGCGACCAGTTGCGTGAGCGGCAGGACGGCCAGTCGCTCAAGCGCACCCCGGACCGTCTGCTCGGGCGAGCCCGCGCGCGAGGGGAGGTTTGCTCCCAGCGCCACAGCGCAGAGAACGGGCGTGTCGGGCTGGTCGAAGGGCGTCACGCCGAATCGTATCGATGCGGGCGGAGACCCCAAAAAAACACACGCACCGGACTGGTCGCCACGGTGCGTGTTTGCGTCGAGTTGTCGTGTCCGAGCGTCGCTCAATACACGATCTGGAACTGGATGCGGGCGTAAATCTGATCGTCGGGCGCCGCGAGGAACGCGTTGGCGGCGCTCGGGCGAACGATGCTGTTGCTGCCGGCCTGATCGTCGATGCAGTAGGTCACGTCCATCGACAGCTTCACGGCGTGGCTCTCGGGCAGGATGAAGTGGTTCACGCCCAGCGTCACTTCGCTGAAGTCATCGCCATCCACGCGGGTGTCGTCGGGCATCGTCAGGCTGTAGCGGGCCGCGAGCTCCCACTGGGCCGCGACCATGTATCCGCCCTGCACCAGGAAGCCAAAGTCATCAAATTCGCCCGTCGTCGGCTCAGTCCGCCGACCCACGAATGCGCCAAACAGGTTCCAGCCGTCGCCCTTGGCCATGCTGTCCAAGGTGTACTGCAGCACCGACTGGTCGGCGGTGCCGCCAGTTTCGCCGCCGTCCTGGTAGTGCACCGCACCGCCCAGATACCCGGCGTACTTGCCGCCCTGGAAGCTGGTGAATCCGTCGAAGTTCTTCCACTCGCCCGCCCACTTCCACTCGGCCCGGCCCGTCAGGCCAAAGTCAGCTTCAGACGAGCTGTCGAAGTTGGTGTTGAGGGTCTTGAGGCCGTCGGTGAACGCGCCGGTGAGGCGGAGGTTGCCGTCGGCGTACTGCAGATCGATGCCCTGCGAGCGATCCTGCAGGAACGTCGAAGTCCCCACGGAGCGCTCGACGAGGAGTTGCTGCGTGTCACTGATGAGGTCTTCCTTCATCAGCGGGGTCTTGAACTGGCCGAAGCGCATGCGGGTTGTATCGCTGAACGTCCAGCGCCCGAAGCTATCCAGCAACTTGAAGCCATCCGGAATGAAGTCACCCTCAACCTTGAAACTCAGTTGCTTGTTGAGATCGCCCTGAGCGCCCAACCGGGCCCGGCGGGTCGAGAAGCCGGTCGTGAGTTCGTCCTGATCCGCCACGTCGTTGCGGCTGTTGAGGCTGAAGCGGGTCTGGATGAAGCCGCCGATGTACAGGCTCGAGTCGCCGCCCTTCAGGTAAAAGCCTTTGGCGTCCTTGCCCGCGCTGCCCAGGGCAAGCGAAGCTTCAGGAGCCGCGACCGCGGGAGCGGGCTCGGGCTGCTGGGCCAGCGCGGTGCCGGCGAGGGTGATGAGGGCGACCAGACCGACGAGGGAGTGTTGCTGCATGAGAAGCGTCCTGTGCGCAAGCCGCAACGCGCGGCGGAGAACGAGAGCCAGCACCAGCGTGTCCATGAAACTCGGTAAAACGAGGCTTCTGAACACAATCTTGGCGGCATCTTAACCGCTTTACACAGCGTTTGGGCGAACAGAAAGTGAAAGTTGTGTTAAGGTGTTCGGGCTGGAGGCGCGAAGTGCACGCGATCCTTCGCTGCAATGAACCGTTATCCCATGCCCGGCAAGTGTTTGTCGATCCAGTCGTCCTGGCGCAGCACGCTGCTGCGGTTGCGCCGATCGTGCGCCTCGTTGCGCGACTGGGCCCAGCGGAACAGGGCCAACACCCCAGGTGCACCCGAGACTTCGGGGCCGCTCGAACGCTCCCGCGCGATGCGTCCGGCCCACTTCGCGAACTTGCGAATCAGTTCATCCTCGAGGCTTACAAACATCTGGCAACTGCCCGGGTCGCCCTGGCGCCCGGCCCGCCCGATGAACTGACGGTCGATCCGCTTGGCGCCGTGCATCTCGGTGAGCATCACATGCAGCCCCCCCGCAGCACGCGCGGCTTCGTCAATCTTGATGTCGGTGCCTCGTCCTGCCATGTTGGTCGCGACGGTGACGCTCGCGGAGCGGGTGCTGGTGCCGCCATGCCCGGCCTGCGCAATCAGGTTGGCCTCGTCCTTGTCGAAGTTGGCGTTGAGGACCTGGTGCGGGATGCCGCGCTGCGTGAGCATGCGGGCGACGTGCTCGCTGCTGGTGATGGAGCGAGAGCCGACGATGACGGGTTGGCCCTTGGCGTTGCGGGTGGCGATGTCGTCGGCGATGGCGGCCCACTTGTCGCGCGCGGTGCGGAAGACGCGGGTGGGCAGCTCCTGACGGACGCAGGGACGATTGGTGGGAATCACCATCACCGGGCGGCTGTAGGTGCTTTCGATCTCGCCCGTCGCGTCAGCGGCGGTGCCGGTCATGCCGCAGAGGAACGGATAGCTGCGAAAGTACCGCTGGAAGCTCAGGCGCGCGAGGGTTTCGCGGTCCGCGGTGACTTCGACCCCTTCCTTGGCCTCGACGGACTGGTGCAGGCCATGCTCCCAATTGCGGTCAGCAAGGAAGCGGCCTGTGTACTCGTCCACGATCATGACCTTGCCATCGACGATTTCGTACTGTTGACCTCGGATGTAGCAGTGCTTGGCGACCAGGGCCTGTCGGATCAGTTCCTCGGCCCGCTGGGTGGCCTTGAACAGCGGCTGGCCGCCCCTCGCAAGATGCTCGGCAAACAACTGGCGAAGCCGCTGCTGTCCACGGAACTTGAGAGTCGCCTTGCGCAGCACCAGGTCCATCTCGTAGTCGTTGCCCTCGTCGAGCTTCTTGGCGAGTTCGCACGCCTCGGCGTACACGCTCGCCATGTCGTCCTCGCGCCGCGCCCGAGCGATGATGAGGGGCACGACGCCTTCGTCGATGAGCACCGCGTCGGCTTCGTCGACGATGCACGCGTGCAGGCCCGGGACCATGGGCAGGATGCCCCGGCCTTCGCCAAATCGCACGCCGCCCGCGGCTTCGAGCGACTGCTGCATTGTCCTCGCGACCCAGGGCGTCTTTGCCTGGCCCAGGCGAATCTGATCCCGCAGCCAATCGGCGACGATCTGCTTGGGCGTGCCGTACACGATCTCGCGGGCGTAGATCTGGAACCGATCGTCGGTCTGCGTCTCCTGCACGATCGCGCCGACGCGCACGCCGCAGCGCTTGTAGATGCACTCGCGGCTTTGGGCGTCGCGCTGTGCGAGGTAGTCGTTCACCGTGAGCACGTGAACCTTGCGATGGTGCCACGCGATCAGCGGCGCGGCGATACTCGCAGTCAGCGTCTTGCCCTCGCCCGTCAACATCTCAATCACGCGCCCGTGGTACATCGCCAGCGCGCCCATGAGCTGCACAGGGAACGGTTCTTCACCGGTTTCACGCCGCGCGACCTCGCGGATCAGGGCGAGAGCCTGATCCACATGCTCGCGCTGTTGCCGCCGCCGGACGAAGACCTCGCGGATGTCATCCACCGCCTGGTTGAGCACCGCGTCGGACATCGACTTGGTCTGCTTGTTGCGATCGGCGATCGTGTGGGCCCGCACGAACAGGTCCTTGGACCGCAGCCGCGCGCGATCCAGCGTGACGCGGGCCCGCACCGCCACCGTGTCGAGGTTCTTGGGCGCAATCGGCTTGAGCCGACGCGTCCGCAAGGACTCGTAGAGGGCGGCGTAGTTGGTGATCGGGTATGCGGACATGGGAAAAACGAAAAGCGAAAAACGAAAAGCATCAAATAGGACTTGGAGGATCGTGCGGGCAGGTGGGGCCCAGGCGTTCGTTGTGAGGCCAACGTTGAAGCTTCTCTCCGCCCGCCGTTCTCTCTTCTCCTCTTCCTCCTGATCTCTGTGTCTCTGTGCTGAAACCGAGCTTCCTTGCGTTTACACCTTCGCTCGTCCCTGCAGCGCCTTCTCCAGCCGATCCAACCACTGCGACAGCAGCGGCCGGCTGGGCAGTGTGAATCGCAGCATCACGCGCTCGCCCGGCAGGCCCACCACGCGAACCGCTTCGCCCTCGTCAGCCTTTGCGACAAAGTGCGCGTTGAAGACGCGATTGGTCGGCTCCGGTCGGCCGTCCGCTCCCTGCTGGCTGGCGATGGTCCCGCCGCCCTGGAACAGCAGCGCATCGTGCGGAACGTCCTTGCGCGCGATGACCGGGATGCGAGTCGGCGCACCTTCGATCACGTCGTGGACGCGTGACGCACGGCGCATCTCGACCTTGTACCGCTCGGGAGACATCGACGCGAGCCAGTCCGCCTCGGTCTGCGACAGCGACGCCGAGACGCGGAGGTCGCGATCGTCGATCACTTCGCACAGGGGCGTGCTGTCTGGCACCAACGCGCCCACGCGGTCGAGCGCGCTGCCCAGCACCACCACGCCGTCGAAGGGTGCCTTCACGACCAGCTTGTCAACCTTCTCCTGGGCAACGTCCCGCGACTTGCGCATGGTCGTGACGAACTCGCGGGCGATGATCTCCTCCGCGGGCGAGCGCGACGCCGCTTGCAGCTCGCGGGCGATGGCTTCGTCAAGCTGGCCCTGCGACAACTTGAGCTGAGCTTGCAGTTCCAGGTTCTGGAGCGTGACCACCGGCTGTCCGGCCCGGACCCGCTGGCCCGGGCGGACGTGTACCTGATCGATGAATCCTGGCACGCCCGCGTACAACTGGGCCGACTTCTGGCTTTCGACCACGCCCGTCGCCCGGCGATGATCAGGGAACCGCACCGCGCCCAGCACCAGCAGGCCGATCGCCGCCATCGCCAGAGTTGCAAAGACGGCTTTGCCGCGCTTGTGCGTGAGTTGGCCGTGCGTCGCGAGCCAGTGGACGAGTTGGCCGATGGGCAGAATAAACCACATCGCGCCGGTCCACACCGCCAGAACCAGCCCAAGCCCAAAGAACTTGCCCAGCACATACAGCGTGATCGTGATGAAGATGAAGACGCGATAGGCGAGAGCCAGAATCCCGTACACCAGCAGGATCAACGCCTCGCGCGCATCGCCCGTGGGCGGCTGCGGCTGGTCGATGCGATAGACGTGCTTCTGGAACAGGAACTTGAGCATGTTCATCGAACGCTGCATCAAGTTGGGCACGCCGATGATGTCGCTCAGTATGAAGTACCCGTCAAACCGCATGAGCGGATTGGCATTGAAGATCACAGTGCTCACGCTCGCCGTGAGCATCGCGTTGTACGCGAGCTGGTGTACCACGCCCGGGTTGTCTCGGGTGGCGATCCACACAAACGCCGCGATCGCCGCCGCGAAGAGTTCGAACATCATCCCGCCCGAGGCGACCAGCACGCGCTGCCACTTGCTGCGGAAGCTCCACGCGCTGGTGCAGTCGACGAACGGCGAGGGCAGCATCACCAGCATCATCGCGCCAAAGACGGGGACTTGCCCGCCAAATCGCTTGGTGAGTACGCCGTGCCCGAACTCGTGCCAAAGCTTGAGCACGACGAACGAGATCCCGATGAAGATCCAGTTGCTGGGAGCGATCGCGGCCTCGAAGGTGCCCGTCAGAGCCTTCCAATGCGGGATCAGCGCCGTGAGCGCGGCGAACACCAAGACGAGCCACATGATTAGCCCGTAGCGGTTGAGCACGGGGCGGAGGATCGGCTCGGTCGCGGCGAGCATCCGATCCGGATTGAACAAGGGCACACGGAAGTACATCAGGCCGATGGCCTGGCCCAGCGCCTTCTTCTTGAAGCGTTCACGCCCGCGGGTGAGCAGTTGGTCAGTCTCGGGCGTGACGTCGGCCTGCAGCAGGTTGCCGCCGTACAGCTGGCTCAAGACCTGAATGACATCGTTCTGCGTGAGCGCATCGTCGCCATATCGCGCCAGGTTGAGCTGCCAGACTTCGTCCACGGTGCGAGAGCCGTCGAGCAGGCCGACAAACTCATGCTGCACGGGCGAGAGACGATAAAACGCGTTAGACGACGGATCGTGCGCCACGTGCCAGCGTCCGCCCTGGAATCGCTGCCGGGTGATCTGCACGTGCGGCCGCAATCGCGGCTTGAGGGCCCGCACGCGATGCCAGAAGGGCGAGAATGTGTGGCGTTCGGACATGGGGAAGAGACGAAGAAACGAACAGACAGAGAGACGAAGCGGGTTGGAATCATGAACTTCGGGAGATTCGACTCTGACGCACTTCGTCTCTGCGTCGCTTCGTCACTCCGTCCCTGCTTCCTACCACCAGAGCCACACCCGCATCTGATCCACGATGCGGCGTGACAGGATCCACGCGAAGCTACGACGTTCAGTGTTGAACTTGGCTTGGCCCTCAAGGCCCGGCAGCAGCCAGCGCTTCTCATGGTCAGACAACTGCTCCGGCGCGACGAAAGAGGCTCGCACCTCAAACGCGTTCACGCCCTGCTCAGCCTGGCTCAAGGGCACGATCTGATCGACCACGAACGCGACCGTCTTGCTCGGATCGGCCTTGGGGCTGATCTCGCCGGTCTGGCCGACTTGGATGTATCCGATGTCGCGATCATCCACTTTGGCGACGATCTTCATCGTGCCAAGGTCCGCGACTTCCATCATCGGATCGCCCGCCTTCAGCATCGATCCCACGCGCTCGCGGATGTCCGGGCTCACGATCGTGCCGTCAATGGGCGACCGAATCGTCGCGCGATCCACATTCAACGCGGCGAGCTCCATGCGGGCGCGGGCTTGATCCGCGCGGGCACGAGACTGAGACGCCGAGGCGTTGTCCCCCTTGCGCAAAGCGTCATCGGCCTGCTTGTCATACTGAGCGAACTGGGCCCGCGCCTCAAGCTCCTGCAGTTGGAACTCCTTGGCGTCCAGCTGCGCGAGGACTTGGCCCTTCTGCACCCGCGTGCCCGACTTGATCTCTTCGGGGATGCTCTCGAGCACGCCCGCCACGGGCGAAGCGAGCAACCGATGCTGCTGGGCCTTGAGGCTCATCGGCGCGCCCACGCGATACGTGGTCGTGCCGAAGAAGAGCACCGCCGTCGCAATCATCGCGGCGATGCCCGCAACCTTCCAGACGGTGTGCTTGGGGCCCACGACCCACGCCGCGGCTCGCAGGGAGCTGTCCCACGCCCGCAGGGCGAGGTTGCGGTCGTCGCTGGCACGCACAGCGAGCACGGGCGAGACCAAGTCCATCGTCGCCTGAATCAACTCCACCAGCGCCGGGTCGAGCTTGGCGTTCTGGCCAGCTTCCACCAGAAGCACACCGGCGATCCGTTCGCCCCGCGCATCCACCACGCGGAGCGGAATGCTCGCGACCTTCAGGTGCGCATCGTTCCGCGCGAGGTCGCGATGCGCATGTGTCACACTCTGGGCCAGGGCGGGATCCGCGCCTTGCCCGGTCGCGGGCGGAGCCGGGAACAGCACCGGCTGTTCCTGATCCAGGCACTCTTCCATCGCCGCTTCGATCTTCCGGCACATTTCCAGGCGGCGATCGATGTGCTCAGTGTCGCTGATGGCCTTGAGGTGCACGCTGTAGGCCTCGCGGCGCGAGCCCACGGCCTGTTGCTCCTCGCTGCGCCCGCGCCCGGGCCAGCGGGCCGGAGAACCAGGCACCCAGCCCAGGCCGGCGCGATCCAGCGACAACTGGCGGCACAGATCGTTCACGAGTTGGAACCCCGCGGCCCTGAAACCCTGCTGCGAGCCCGCCGTGGCGTTGATGGATGCGATCAAGCGCCCCGCGAGATCAAGCGCGGCGGTCCCCTGTCGCGTCCGGCGCAGCGCCTGCTGGGCCTCGTGCGTGAACACATAGCCGATCAGCAACTCGACCATCGCCAGCGTGCTTTGCAGCGCCTGGCGCGAAGTGGTTTCGCCCACCAGTGTGATCACATGCTGGATCGGCCGCGTCGAGGTTTCGTGCGAGAGCCCGTTGGGGATCGGAGCCGCGATCACAAAACCGCGTGACTGCGTGCCCGTGTACATCTGCTCCTCATCGAGCGAGAAGACCTGGAGTTGCCGCGATACCGCGACCGTGCGCGCCGCGCCATGCACGTCCTTGGTGCGCTCGATCGTGGTCGCGTCCAGCTTGGACGGATCGACCAGATCTTCAAGCGGGCGCAGCGGCTTGCCCGTCGGATCGATCACATCCGCGGCAAACGGCCAGACCTGCGCCGCCTTCACTTCCACCGACGACTGCTCCTGCGAACCGCTCACGCTGAACAACACGCCCTGACGGGCGTTGCTGACCAGGCCCAGCGTCGAGAGCAGACGCAGCAGGAAGACTCGATCATCCGGGAGCGGCTGAGACAACTCCGCAACGACGCGGTGCCACCCGGGACTCTTGATGTTGGTGACGTCGATCACTTCGCGCCCTCCGTCGCGGCAACCTTCTTCGATGCATCCGCGGACGCAAGGCCGGGCAATTGGGCCGCGTCGGGCTGCGTAAAGCGAACCCACAACGCCTCACCCGCGAGCAGACGCGGAACCGCCGCGCTCGTGGAGGGCGGATTGGGCACTTCCACGCGAATGCGACGCGTGCGGCTTGCGGGGTCTGCCGTCGGTGCGACTTCGATCACCTTCCCCTCGACGATCCGCGGCACTCCCGCGACGCTCGCCAGTGCCCACGCCTTCGCCCCCACCGAGAGCTCCCACGTCGCGCGATCGGCGGTCGGCACGGGCACATCGACCCACAACGGATCGACATCAACCACACGCACGACCTTTTCATTCCCCCCCACCACCAGCCCGATGTCCGCGTTCACCAGGTCCACCGTGCCATCAAACGGCGCGACGATGTTGTACCGCACCACCCGCTCTTGCAGGCGCTCGAGCTGGATCTTCTCCTGCAAGTCGTTGCTGACCGCCAGTTCCCAGTCGATGCGAGAAACCTGAGCCTGCAGCCGCGCCCGATCCACTTCCTGCGTGCCCGAGCCGCCCCGCTCAAACGCATCCCGCACGCGGTTGTATTCAACTTCCGACAGTTCCATCGCAGCCTTCGCCCGATCCACCGCGAGCGGCTTGGCGACGCGCTCTTCCTGCAACTTCAGCAGGATGCGATCCTCTGCGTCATCACCCTTGACGATCGTCTCGCCAGCCTTCACTTCCATCCCGCCCCGCTTCACGATCTCCTTGACGGTCGTCGCCTGCACGCTGCTGGGCAAGGAAAAGCCCATGACCGCGTCCTGGCTTGGGCGCGACACCCCTTTGCTTCCGCCAAAAGCGCCCAGCAGCGTCTCCCACTGCCGCTCATCCAGTCCTGGCGTCAGGCTCGACGTTGGTGTTGCCGCCGTTGCGGTTTGAGCCGCGCTGACGACGTCCGGCATCGCGCCGCACGCCACGCCCAACGCAAGGCCCACCGCCGCCACCAACTTCGAGTTTCGCCGCCACCCAGCCACGTGCCGCATGCGCATCCTCTTGTTCACGCCCCGCGTGATCTCGTTCGAATCCAACCAGCCTCGCCCATCCCCCCAGCACCCATCGCAAATCCATGTGGCGACGGGACTAATGCCCCCTGCGCCGGGGTTCCAAGCGTGTGCCTGGAGCGGATTGTACTTCGTATTGCCGGTCCCCTGCTCGCGCTGGAAAGAACGGGCTGGTCGGCCCGCGCTCGCCGCGCGACACGCCGCCGGCGTCTCTCGCTTGCCATCAATATACGCACGCGATGGGTCCGGCTGTTCCCCGACTGTTCCCCGACGGTTCTATTGATGAACCCATCACCCCAGAAGCACACCAAACATGATGCAAACATGCTCCCGGCGCGGGATTCAAGCCCCGCAACTCGCTATCCTCAGGGTTCAAGTGGCCCCGCCACCCCTCCCCCGCCCCGGTCGCACGTGCCGTACCGGCCAGAGAAGGAACTCCCAGTGCCCACCATGACGCCTGTCCGCTCCGCCCGTCGCGAAATGATGCTCAAGGAACTCGCCGCGTTTGGTGGCAAACCGATCTCCGCGACCGCCGTGCCCTTCATGTCCACGGCCCTCACCCAGGAAGACAAGGACGCTGTGATCGCCGTCCTCGACAGCGGCATGCTCCGGGCCGCCAAGAAGTGTGAAGAACTCGAGCAGCGCTGGGCCCAGATGACGGGCGCGGCACACGCCATGACCTGCGCCAACGGCACCTGCGCCCTCCAGCTCGCATACGAGCCCCTGATCCAGCCCGGCGACGACGTGCTCGTCCCCGCCTGGAGCTACATCGCGACCGTCAGCATGGTCGTGGCTCGCGGCGGCAACCCCATCTTCGTCGACGCCCTGCCCGACACCTACCAGATCGACATGGAAGACGCCGCACGCAAGGTGACGCGCAACACCACCGCCATCGCCGCGACCCACCTGTACGGCTGCCCCGTCGACATCGACGCGGTCGAAACCGTCGCCGACAAGCACAACCTCGCCGTGATCTACGACGCGGCCCAGGCCCACCTCGCAACCTACCAGGGCAAGGGCCTGGGCGAGTTTGGCGACGCCGTGACCTACTCGCTGTACGCCACCAAGAACCTCGCGACCGGCGAAGGCGGCCTCATCACCTGCAACGAAGAAAGCCTCGCCCGCGAAATCGGCCTCCTCCGCAGCCACGGCGAAACCGAGAAGTACCTCCACGAACAAGTCGGGTACAACTACCGTCTCAACGACATGGCCGGCGCCCTCGGCTGCTCGCGTCTCAACCGCCTCGCCGACCAGACCGCCGCCCGCCAGCGCAACGCGGCGAAGTACGACCGCCTGATCAAGGCCATCGACGGACTTTCCGTTCCCGTGACGACCCCCGATGGCGTGCCCGTCTATCACCTCTACGTGATCCAGATGGACCCGACGCGCTTCACCTGCACCCGCGACGAATTCGCCGCGGCTCTCAAGGCCGAAGGCGTGCCCACCGCCGTCCACTACCCCCGCAGCCTGCCCAACCAGCCCGCCTTCGAGCACCTGAGCAAGCACGACACGCCCGTCGCCGACGCGCTGGCCCACAAGGTGATGGCCCTGCCCATGCACCACGACCTGACCGATGACCACATCCGCATCGTGGGCGAAGCGCTCCACCGCGTGGCGGAGGCGTACCGAGCCTGAGCGGCCGGCATGATTGTCGGGCGCGATGAGTCGTTCGATTTCAGCACAGCGACACAGGGATCAGGAGAAAAAAGAGAAAGACAGGGACTGGAAGGTTGTTGACAAGCCGCATTGCTTGTCTGCTCACCATCCCCACCGACTCTCTCCTCTTCCTCCTCATCTCTGTGTCTCTGTGCTGAAATCGAACAACCAGTGACCCAACCGATTTGAGGATTCGACCATGCGCGAGGCCCATGTTCACCTGCCGCTGCTGGGCCGGGCCCTGTCGATGGTGGACTTGGGTTCGTGCACAAGTGTCGACGCAGTGCTGGATGCGCTGCGGGCGCGGGCGGCACAACTCGATCGCGAAGATCCCGCCCGCCAGCGCTGGCTGCTCGCCCAAGGCATGCGGGTCGAGAGTTTTCAAGACGCCCGCTGGCCCACGCGCGATGAACTCGACGCTATCACGGGCAATCGTCCCGCCTTCGCGCTCAGTTTCGACTATCACTCCGTCGTCGCCAACCGCGCCGCCTTCGCCGCCGCGGAGATTCGCGACAACGACCCCGATCCGCCCGCCGACTTTGGCGTCATCGTCCGCGATCGCGCGGGCCTTCCCACCGGCCTCTTGCTCGAAGGAATGTGCCGGCGCATCCGCGAGAGCGTGCCCGAACTCTCGCCCGCCGAACGTCGGGAATCAATCGGCCTCGCCCTCGCTTCGCTCGAACAACTCGGTTTCACCGAAGTCCACGACATGCTCGCCCCCTCGTGGCTCGGGCCCCTGCTCGCGCAGATGCACGACGCGGGCGACCTCCGCGTGCGCGTTGGCATCTATCCGCTCGTCGAAATCGTGCGCGAGCAAGTCATCGCAGCCCGCACCTACACGCGGCCAGGCAATGTCGAACTGCTGGGCGGCAAGATCTTCGTCGATGGCACCCTGAACGCACGCACGGCGTGGATGCTCGAGCCCTTCGCCGATCCGATGCCGGGACACCCATGCGGCACACCCCTGATGAGCGTTTCCCAGATCGTCGACGCGCTGCGAACCTGCGACGCGTGCGGCGTCGGGCTGGCAGCGCACGCAATCGGAGACGGCGCGGTGCGCGCGATGCTCGATGCGACGGAAATCATGTCGCGCGAAATGTCGTCGAAGAAGTCCGCCGCGAACCTCGGATCTCTGGCGACCGCCCTTGCTCGCGCGAACGGCCCGTTGGCCCGAGGCGGACTGCCGCACGTGCGGATTGAGCATTGCGAGTTGATCGACGAGCGCGATGTGCCGCGCTTCGCGAAACTGGGCACCATCGCGAGCGTGCAGCCCTGCCACCTGCTCTACGACATCGAAGTCCTGCACAAGCAACTCCCCCACCGCCTCCATCGCGTCATGCCCTGGCGCGATCTGCTCGACGCCGGGCTTGTGCCGGGCAAGACGCTGCTCTTCGGCAGCGACGTGCCGATCGTGCGAGCGAATGCCGAAGACAGCCTCGTCGCGGCTGTGCATCGCAAGCGCACCGCCACCACCCCAGGCGGCCCGCCATCACAGCCCATCGCGCCCCAACAGTCAATCTCCGACTCGCAGGCGAGAGCCGCGTTCGCGCCCGTCTAGCCTCGCACGTCGCCCCTCGATGCCCCGATGCCTCTTGCCGCGTGCCGTCTTCTGCGTCTCCCCTCCCACGCAGCATCAACCAACTTTGTGCGCGCTTTCGCGCCAATCGACCACGCTTGTGCGCGCTTCTGCGCCGGTTCCGGTCTTTCCGCTTGCATCCGCGCTCGACATCGATCATGATCTCCCCATGATCGCAATCGCCCAGCCAGAACCCCTCGAGGCAACCGCGCCCCCGCCGCCACCCCTGCCCTCCTCGCCCCTGCCCGCGCTCTCGGCAGAACTCCGCGCCCTCCTCTCCCGCTTCGTCGCCCTGAGCTTCGACGCGCACGCCCTCGCCGACGAACGCAACCAAGACGTCTTTGATCTGCTCTTCATGCTCGCCGACCCCGCCGCCGCCGCGTGGTTGGCCCACTTCGAGATGCGCGCCGCCCAGCGCCGCCGCGAACTCGCCCTCAAAGCCCTTGAGTCCATCTGCACCAGCAGTCCCGATCCCATCGAACAACGCCGCGCCGCAACCCGCCTCCTCCGCGACGCCGATCCCGCAAACCGCCCGCCCGCCCCTCCATCATCGCGGTCCTCCCCACGCTCACGACTACACCAGCCGCACGCCGCCGTCGAGAACGGTGCCCAGCCCGCGCCCGACCCCATCACCCAATCCTTCGTCCTCGCTCGTCCCAACCCCACCCGCCCCGCCGACCAAACCCTCGCGACGCTCCTCCATCTCATCACCGAGAAGTCAGGCTCCATCCTCCAGTCCCGCGCCACCCTCAGCGCCTTCTTCCATCGCAAAACCCGGATCAATGACACCCAGGTGCTCGCTTGCTTCCAGGACATACTCGCCCAGTTCGCCCACGATCCAGACTTCCAAGACCTCGCCTTGCTCACCAGTCAGGCCAAAACGACTCCGCACACACCCACTCTGTCCACCGCCGAACGCTTCCAACAGGCCTACACAGTCACGACTCCGGCCCGCGCCGCCACACTCCTCTTCACCCTCTCCAGGCTCCGCCTCGGCTGGACAATCGAGGCCGTTCAAACCGTTCCCCCATGAGTTGTGCTCACGTCCCCGCGAATCAGCCCCGCCCCGCGGGTTACTATTTGCCATTACCCCGCCCCGCCCCACCCACCAGGGAGGACTCCATGCGAGCAGACATCAAGTACAACAACATCATCGACGGCGAAGAAGCCCGCCAGGCCCAGGCCTGGGCCGACAAGGCCCCGATGATGGACAACGACGACATCAACGCCGACAAGTTCTACATCACCCAGCACTACCACAAGTACACCCGCGAAAACCACGACGTCTGGCGCGATCTGTACGACCGTCGCTGGACCGTGCTTGAGACACAGGTCTCGCGCATCTTCATCGATGGCATGAAGATCCTCCGCCTCACGCGCGATCGCATCCCCCTGCTCGACGACCTCGTCCTCGACCGCGACATCGAAATCGCCGGCGGCGTCAAGGTTGCCAAGGGCACCAAGCTCGATGGCATCAACCAGTTTCTCAAGGCCCAGAGCCAATGGAGCAGCTATGGCGTGCCGGGCTACCTGCCCAACAAGGCCTTCTTCGCCTGCCTCGCGCAGCGCGAGTTCCCGACCACCGTCCTCGTGCGCCCGCGCGAGGTGATGGACTACTTGCCCGAACCGGACATCTTCCACGACGTCTTCGGCCACGTGCCCCTCCACACGCTCAAGGTCTTCGCCGACTTCCTCCAGACCTACGGCAAGGCCGCCTTGCTCTGCAACGATCCCCAGCACATCCTGCGGCTGGGCCGGCTCTTCTGGTTCACTGTCGAGTTCGGCCTCATTCGCGAGAACGGCGAAGTGAAGGTGTACGGCGCCGGGCTGGTCTCAAGCCACGCCGAGAGCAGGTACAGCCTCACCGGCAAGTGGGAAGGCAAGGGCGCAAGCCCCGCGATCGAGAAGAGCACCCGCGACGTGCCCGAATGGCGCGAGTTTGATCTCGAGCGCGTCTGCAACACCGACTTCGACATCGACCACTACCAGCCGATTTACTACGTACTCGAGAGCTTCGAGCAGCTCCGCGACGCGATGAACGAGTACGCGGAAGAAGTGATCGGGCAGGCCGCGCTGGAGAAAGCCACGGTGCACTGAGACCCCCGAGCGCAAGCAACGGGCCGGGTAACCGCTATGCAGCCCCACCCTGGCCGAGACGCTCGTGCTCACCTGATGCGTATCGCCCTATCGAAGCATCGCTGTTCTTTGGCACCTCACCGCATCCCCAGCGCCTGCGCAATCGCAGGATCGGTTTCGCGCGTGCCCTCCTTGGCTAGCGCGAACCCGCCCACATAGTCCCACATCGCCCACCCGATCCCCCGCTCCTCAAGAACCAGCCGCACATCACGAATCCAATTCGCCCGCGAAGGCGCGGGAGCAAACGCGCGGTACACGCCAAACTCCCCGCAGTACAAAGGCAAGGGCACGCCGCTTCGCGCGTTGGTCTTCGCCCACGCAACGGCCCGATCGATCCGTGCCGCGATCCGCTGGCTGTTCCAGCCGCCATGCTTGACAGCCTCTTCGCCGTTGCAATGCTCGCCGATCAAGCCCTTGGCCCCTTGCGAGCCCGCGAACTTCTTCGCGAGCTCGCGCGCCCGCCCGCACGCCAGCGGATACTCGACATCCTTCAAGTCCTTCCACCCCTCCCATCCCCACGTCGCCCCCTGATGAGTGAACGTCATGGGGTCGTAGAAGTGGAACGAGTACACCACATTCGCATCATCGAGCGCAGGCAGTGCCAACAGGCCATCGACGCCGCCCCATTGATCCCCCGTCGCGAGAATCGTGTGCTGCGGACACGCCTCGCGAATGATCTTGTGCACACGCCGCTGGGCCGCATGCCAGAATTCAGGCTTCTCAATCTCGTGCGGCTCGTTCATGATTTCCAGCACGATCTCGTCATGGCTCCAGACCTTGCAAAGCGGCGCAAGCTCGCGCCACAGCCCCTCAAGATGCGGCGTCGCTCCATCCTTCCCAGGCATGATCCACCCCGAGCGCCCGCTCAGCGGATGCACATCGACAATCACGCCCAGCCCCGCCTCAAGGCACGTCTCCACCGCCCGCACCGCCTCGCCCCACGCTCCCGCGCGTACTCGCTTCGCCTCCTGATCCCACAGCGCCGCCGGATCAACCGGCAGCCGCACATGCGACAACCCCGCATCACGCAATCGCGACAACTCCTCTCGCGTGATAAACGACCATCGCTTCGCGGCCTCCTGCTCATGCGGCAGCCACAACCAATGCGAGAGATTCACGCCCCGCTTGAGCAGCCCGTTCGCTCGCGCCAACGGCTTCGCAGGCGGCTCGGCTTTGGGCGGCGCAACTTGCGAGGCGCGAGCCAACCCGGGCACCATCGCCAACGCGGCAGAAGACGCCGCGGCCGCAAGCAAGTCTCTTCGTTGCATGCTGGACTGTAGTTAGTCCTGCCGCAGCCACCAGAACAACCCCGCGACGCCCAGCGCGAAGATCCCCCACAACGCGAGCAGACCAGTGACAAAGTACGGATACACGCAGAAGACCACGCCCGCCCCCAACGTCTTGAAGTTGCCCGCCTTCTTGCCGTGCATGAAGAAAGCCATGCCGATCAGACCAATCAGGAGGCTGGAGAAGAGGGCCCAGGGATTGCCAAAGTCCATGCGAAAGCTCCGCGAATGGGGTGAGCACATCGAACACGGCGCGCATCGGCGGGCCGGACGCGCCGATTCACGCAACCGTCGTGGGAATGTCAACTATGCCGGACGCGAGGATGAGCCGGTGGTCCCAGCCGCGTTCGCATCGTGTTTGCGGACGCGACCTCTCCCGGACAGACAAGCCAACTTCGCGCCAAGTGCACGCCCCCACGCCGCCGCCACGACACCAGCTTTACCATCCGCCGATGCTCGCGATGTCCACCTACGAGTTCTGGCAGACCGCCTCGGCGATCGTGACCGTGATCGGCCTGCCCTTCGCCATTGGCGTCTTCATCTGGGAGCAGCGCAAGGAGCGCCAGATCAATCAGGAGGAGATCTACCAGCGCCTCAGCGACGAGTACACCAAGTTCATGAAGATCGTGCTCGACAACGCCGACCTGCGCCTGCTCCGCCCGCCCGGCGAGACGCTCAACCTCACGACCGAACAGACCGAGCGCCAGTTCGCGCTCTTCAGCATCCTGATCGCGCTGTTCGAACGCGCGTACCTGCTCGTCTACGAAGACCAGATGGACCCGCAGACCGCCCGCCTCTGGCAAAGCTGGGAAGACTACATGCGCGACTGGTGCAAGAGGCCCGACTTCAAAGCCGCGCTGCCCGAGCTGCTGATCGGCGAAGACGAGTCCTTTGCGGGCCACATCCGGCGCATCGCGGCGGAAGTCGTCGGGCCTAGAAGTTGAACACCGCTTCAAAGAGCCGAGTGAAGAAGCCCTTGCTGGCCGTGTCCTTGACCTCACCCTCGCTCTGCACCTTGATCGTCAGCTCCGCGAGCTGCGACGACAGCACCGAGTTCGCATTGGTGACGTCTTCCCGCCGGGCCACGCCCGAAAGCACCAGCGTCTGCACTTCCTGGTCCTTCCCGATGCTGCGTCGAGCTTCGAGCACGAGCGTGCCGTTGGGCTTGACATCGATGATCGTCGCCTGGATTCGGTCACTCAGGCGCTCGCTGCGTTCGTACTTGCCATCGCCCTTGAACTTGAGCGCGCCGTCGGCTCCCACTTCAACCAAAGGCGCGGTGTCGGTCGTGTCGAGCATCAGTTCGAGCAGGTCCGTCAACTCCGGCAGCTTGTTGATCTTGCCCTTGATGCTCGCGTCCTTCTTGGTGTCGAGCTTCGCGGTGCTGCTCTGGCGGCTGGTTTCCTGGATGATGATCGACACCGTGTCATGAATCTGGAAGTCGCGCGGCTTGGGCGCTTCGACCATCGTCAGGCTCGTCGCGCGGAGTTGCTCCTGCGCATCGGGCTGCGTTGCCGCGGCTTGCGTGCCGCTTGTCTGCGACGTGCCGGTCGTAATGACCCCTTCCTCCTTGGGCGGCGCGGGCTGTTCGCGGAACAGGCTCTGCGCGAGTGAGCTCTGCACGAGAAGCGCACAAACAGCGACGATCGGCGAGAGCATCTTGCAGTTCATGGTGCTTCCTTTCGAGACTCCACGGGCGTTGCGCCCGCGCGGGTCACTTCAATCCCGCCACGACGCACGGTGAAGGGTGCGGGCTGGGGGGGCATTGCGCGTGCGGTTGTCGCGCGGGCGGACGACGGTGTTCCTGAGTCGTTCTGGTTCAATGGCCGAGGACGATTCACGCGTTCGAGCAGTGTTTCTTGACTTGCAGGTCGAGTGGTTGGTTGCGAAGTTGTCACCACGGCTTGTCCGGCTGCGCTGACGCGTGCGAAGACTGTGCTGGGCTTCTGCGTCGCTTCGCCGCGGCGTTCGCCGCGATCGCTCGTCAGCGATTCGACGACGATCACGTCGCCAATTCTTGCCTGGCCGCCCGCCCGCATTGTGTTGCGGACAAGCACGCCGTTCACCATGCAGTCCACCACGATGCGCTCGCCCTTGCGCACGACGATCGGCTCTTCGGCGTCGCGATTGGTGATGATGGCGCCCGCTTCGATTGCGCCCCGAGCCGACTTGCCCGCCGCGTCTTCGAACGTCGCCGCGTCGATACTGGGCGCGAGCCAGCGTTCTTCCGTCAGCAGCAGCGAGGGATCAAGCAGTTCGCCGCGCCGAATGTCGCGGGCCGCGAGCACAACCTGCCGCCTCAGCAGCACGCCGACGCGCGTGGAACGCGCGGCGATCAGCCGATCTCCTTCATACACCCGCACGGCGAGCGGCGGGCGATCCGACTCGCCCATCGGCGTGATCGTCACGGTGCGCCCCTCGACCGACGTGTTCAGAATCTCAGCATCGCCCTCGTCCAGCGAGACGCGAAGGTCCGTCGGCGCAACCCCCAGCGCCGTCGCCACGCGGTCATGCAGCAAGTCTCGCACGCGAACTCCGCCAGCGTCTATGCCTTGCAAGGATGGTGTTGGCGGCGCAGGCGGCGGCTGCGCGACCTTCTGTCGCCACTCCACCCGTTGCCCCGACAGCGCGATGCGACCGAGGTTCACGCCCTTCGTCTCGCTCAGCAGTCTTCGCACCGCAGCGATGTCGAGCGTGCGTCCTCCATTCGCGCCGGCAAACCAGGCCACTTCTGGAATCGCGATCTTCGCAAGCGACTCTGCCCCTGCGCCCTCGATAGCCGCAACATCGCCCAGCGTGATCGCGTCGAGCGTCTCGGTCGCCGCGCTGGCGCGGAGCTGAATCGATGATGAAAGTGAAGGTTGGAGCGGCGGCTGGCTCGTCTCCTGTGCAAGCGCATGGCCAGCGCCGCAGATCAGCATTGCGCCCCAAGCCAGGATAACTCGTGCGATGTTCATGATGCCGTGCCTTGCCAACTCGAATCAAGCCGCGCTTACCGGCGCAGCTGCGCCACCGCCCGCAAGCTCTCGTCCGCCGCCCGGATCGACTGGCTGTTGAATTCAAAGGCCCGCTGCGTCCTGATCAGGTCGATCAGTTCGCGCGTCGGATCAACGTTACTGCTTTCGAGAAATCCGCTGCTCACGGTGCCGCGGCCGTCGGTGCCTGGCACGCCGCTGTTTGGTGCGCCGCTGGCAGACGTCTCGACGTAGAGGTTCTCACCGACTTGCTTCAGGCCCGCCGGGTTGATGAACGTGCTCGTGTTGAGCTGGCCGATTTCCTGTGGCTCGGTCTCGCCCGGGATCGACGCTCTGACCACGCCGTCCTTACTCACGGAGATACTGGTTGCTTCGGGGGGCACCGTCAGCACCGGTTGCACCCGTCGCCCCTGATCGTTCGCAAGGACCAATTCGCCCTCGGAATTGAGTGACAAGTTTCCCGCCCGCGTGTATGCCAGCCCGCCCGGCCCCAACTGATCCTCCACCGCAACCTCAAAGAATCCTTCACCTTCGATCATGATGTCCAGCGGCTTGCCCGTGAAGCGCGGCGCGCCCTGCGTGAAGTCCAGATGCGTCCCCGACACGCGGACGCCCAGGCCCACGTACGTCCCGATGGGCCGCTGATCCTGATTCGCATTGAGCGTTCCAGGCTGGGCCTTCTCGATATAGAGCAAGTCCTGAAAGTTCGTCCGGCTGGTCTTGAACCCGTCGGTGTTGATGTTCGCCAGGTTGTTCGCCGTGACGTCTAGCGCAGTGTTGAGCGCCGAGAGCGCAGAAGACGCGGATTGGAGCGCATTGATGGCCATGAGAAGGTCCTCCGGGACTGGAGTGGACGCGAAGGGCGTGCCAGCGGAAAGCGATACATCGATAAAGCGATACAGCGATACAGAAGGCCCGTAGCTCGACTCGTAGGGGCGAAGACGCCGTACGCGTTCCGCAGCTATGTATCGCTGTATCGCTTTATCGATGTATCGCTGTCGTCCCCCCGCCCCGGCACCGCACTTGCTGTACATCCCCCGTGTCCTACGGCCTCCAAATCTCCGCTTCCGGCGTCATGACCGCCCTCTATCGCCAGGACGTCTTCGCGAACAACCTCGCGAACCTCGACACCATCGGCTTCAAGGCCGACCTCCCCAGCATCCAGGCTCGCCCTGACGTCCGCACCGAAGACGGCGTGGGTCACCTGCCCAGCAACGCCCTGCTCGAAAAGCTCGGCGGTGGCACGTTCCTGCGGCCCAACCGCATCAACCTTGAACAAGGCTCGCTGCGACGCACCGGCGTCATGCTCGACGTCGCCGTCGAAGGCAGGGGCTTCCTCGTCGTTGAGGATCCCTCCGACTCCACCAATCCGCAGCGCTTGACGCGCGACGGCCGCCTGCTCCGCAACCCCGCGGGCGAACTGGTGATGGCCGGAAGCGGCCTGCCTGTGCTCGACACCAACAACCAGCGGATCACGATTCCCGCCACAGGCGAACTTCGCATCGATGGCGACGGCACGATCTCTGTCAATAACCGCACGGTTGCGCGGATGAAGTTCATCGATGTGCCCGAGGGCACGCAGCTCCGCAAAGCCGGGCACAGCATGATGTTCGCGCCGCCCGAGGTCTTCAGCAGCAACCTGCGACCGCTCGGCAACCTTCGCCAGCAGATGCTGGAAGAGTCCGCCGTGGACGAACTGCGAGCCTTGATGAACGTCACCAGCGCTTCGCGCGAAGTCGACGCCAACGTCGACGCGATGCGAGCGCATGATCGCCTGATGGACCGCGCGATTACGGCGCTGGGCAGGCCGATCGGGTAGTGTCACCACAAAGACACAAAGGACACAAAGAAGAGGGGCAGAGGTCGAGATCGGTCGCCGCGCGACGATCCAACCCTGCGCTCTTTCCCCTTCGTGCACTTCGTGTCTTTGTGGTGATCTTCTATTCCTCGTCAGGATGCGGCTTGTACGCCGCCACCACCGCCTGTTGAATGTGCGCGGGCGTGCGTTCGTCGTGGCTGTACTCCATCGTGTACGTGCCCGCCCCGCCGGTCATGCTCTTGAGCTCGTTGGAGTAATTCTGCACTTCGCCCAGCGGCGCGGTCGCCTTCACGACGCATACATCGCCGGAAAGCACGTCGCTGGAAACCACGCGTCCGCGCTTGGTTGAGACGTGGCCCGCGATGTCGCCCATGTATCGCGCGGGGGCCGTGATTTCGAGCGACACATAGGGCTCCATCAGCACGGGCTTGGCCTTCTGCACGGCGTCGATAAACGCCTTTTTTCCCGCCGTGATGAACGCGATTTCCTTGCTGTCCACGTCGTGGTACTTGCCATCCGTCACGCGCACCGCGATGCCCGTCATCGGATAGCCCGCGATTGCGCCGTCTTGGAACGCCATCCGCACGCCCTTTTCGACCGCGGGCATGAACTGGCGGGGAATTGTCCCCCCCACTGTGTCGTTGTGGAACTCAAACCCTTCCGCATGGTCGTTGGGCAGCGGCTCGATCCTCAGGAACACCTCGCCAAACTGTCCCGCGCCGCCGGTCTGCTTCTTGTGGCGATGGTGCCCGTCGCTGCGGCTCATGACCGTCTCTTTGTAGGCGACCCTGGGCGTGCTGGTCGTCACTTCGATCCCCGCCTTCTTCAGACGCTCCAGAATCACCCGCAGGTGCAACTCACCCAGCCCGCGCATCACCGTCTGCTTGGTCGCCGCGATCCGTTCGATCTTGAGGCAGGGATCCTCGGCCATCAGCTTGTGCACGAGCGCGCTGAACTTGGTCTCATCGGCGTGGTTCTTGAGTTCGATCGCCAACCCAAACATGGGCTTGGGAATCGGCAGCGGATTCAGCCGCACATAGTCATGCTCGTGGCTGTCGTGGAGCACGCTGTTGAAGACGAGTTCGTCGAGCTTCGCGACCGCCGCGATCCCGCCTGGGCCGACTTCGTGCGTCTCGACATGTTCCTTGCCCTGCAGGTAGAACAAGTGGCCGACCCGCACCGGCTTTTTGCCGTCGCCCACGAAGAGCTCCGCCTTGGCGCGAATCGTCCCCTGGTGCACGCGGAAGACCGCGATCTTGCCCAGGAACGGGTCGTTCACGACGCGGAAGACATGGGCCAGCACTTTTCCGTTGGGATCGGGCGTGGTGTTCCACTCATGCTCTTCGCCTGCGCCGCCGTCGGGCGTCATGTCGCGCTTGAGGAACTCGGGCGGATTCACTTCGACGGGGCTGGGGCACAGGCTCGCGAAGATGTGCAGCAGGTCGTCGCACCCGGCGCCGGTCTTGCCGCTCGCAAAGCAAATCGGCACCAGATGCGAGTCCTCCAGGCACTTTTCGAAGGCCGCGTGCAGCTTGGCGGGGTCAAACCCCTCGCCCTTTTCGAGGTACTGCATCGTGAGTTCGTCATCAACCTCGATCACCTGCTCCACGATCTGCTTGTGGGATTCGTGCACGCTCGAGAAGTCGGTCTGGTCGCCCTTCGCGTCGTTGCCATCGTGCTCGAAGACGTTGATCACGTCCGTCGCGCTCTTGGTCGGCAGGTTGATGGGCAGGCACACATTGCCAAACGTCTCGCGGATGCTCAGGAGCAGCGACTCGACGTCGGCATGGCTTTCGTCGATCTTGTTCACGATGATCAGCCGCGGAATCTTCCGTTCACCCGCGATCTGCATGAGCCGGCGCGTCGTGCTGTCGATGCCCTTGAGCGCGTCGACCACGATCGCGACCGTCTCCACCGCCGGCATGCACGCGATGGCGTGTCCGAGGAAGTCGCCCAGCCCGGGCGTGTCGATGATGTTGACGGTGTGCCCCTCGTACTCCAGGTGCGTGAACCCCGGCTGCAGGCTGTGCTTGTGGTGCTTTTCCTCGTCGGTGAAGTCGCTGACGGTCGTGCCGTCGTTGACCGACCCCATCTTCGCCACAGCCTTGCTCATGAAGAGCAGCCGCTCGACGAGCGTGGTCTTCCCGCCCGCGCCTGTGCCACACAAAAGGACGTTGCGAACATCGGAGGGGGCGACAGTGCGGGTGGGCATAGGTTGTTTCCTTTCCAAACTGAGCCTGTCAAGGCAGGGTCACGAGTGCGGGCCGGCTTCGTCACGAGTGCGAAGCAGGCCCGCCACCTCAGGTGCCAAGCGGTACAACTCCCGGCACATCCAATCTGAGTTCTCGTGGACTTCTCATGCAATCAGTCTAAACCAAAACCGCATAGTTTGAAAGCCAATCCGCGCGATTCTGTACGGGTTGTGGAAACCTGGTGCAAACTCACGCCGCTCAGGTCGTGGCACACCTGCCCTGATCGTGGCACAGTTCGCAGCCTGTTTGTAGCAGGAACGCCCGGACCGGCCATGTCAGTCCACGCGTCACGCTCACGCCTCCACTACCCTCGCTCCCCATGGCCAGTTCGCCCCCCGTCATCACCCGCTTCGCCCCCAGCCCCACCGGCCACCTCCACGTCGGCGGCGCACGCACCGCGCTCTTCTGCTGGGCCTTTGCCAAGCGTCACGGTGGGCACTTCCTCCTTCGCATCGAAGACACCGACGCCGCCCGCAGCAGCGACGAGTCCGCCAAGGGCATCATGGAAGACCTTGCGTGGCTGGGCATTCACTGGGACGAGGGTCCGGAACTGAAGACCAAAGACGCGGTCGTGGGCGGCGACCCGCGCAAGGTCGGCCCCTTCTTTCAAGCCCGCCGCCTTGAGATCTACAACGCCCACATCATGCGCCTCGTCGAGCAGGGCAAGGCATACCCCGCGTTCGAAGATGAGGCCACGCTTGCGGCGGAGAAGAAGGCCGCGGAGCAGGCGAAGCGAAACTACCGCTATAGCCGGGCGAGCCTTGAAAAAGTCCCCGACATCAAGGACCGCATCCGCATCATCGAACGCGGCGAGCCGCACGTGATTCGCTTCTTCTCTCCCCACGAAGAAGTCGCGTTCACGGACGAGGTGCTGGGCGACGTCAAGATCGCTCCGGGCGAGATCGATGACTTCATCATCCGTCGGCGTGATGGCTTTCCGATGTACAACTTCGCTGTGGTCGTTGATGACCACGCGATGGGCATCACGCATGTCATGCGGGCTCAGGAACACCTGAGCAACACGCCGCGGCAACTTGCGCTGTATCGCGCGTTCGGCTTCGCGCCACCCAGCTTCGGCCACATGCCGCTCATTTTCAATATGGATGGCACCAAGATGAGCAAGCGCGACAAGGCGAAGACTGCGCGCAAGGCGCTCAAGGACGCGCTCGCGAAGGAGAAGAAGCAGGCCGCGGACGTCGCGCCCGCCATGAAGGTTGACGCCAAGGAACTCGCCGACTTCATTGCGGCCGAGAACGACAGTCTTGCCGTGGCCGAAGCGATTGCGCGTCACTACAAAGTCGCGCTCCCGGAAATCGAAGTCGCCGACTTCCGCGATGCCGGCTACACCCCGCAGGCCATCAACAACTTTCTCGCGCTCCTGGGCTGGAATCCGGGCATGAAACTGCCCGACGGCAAGGACCTCGAGAAGTTCGACACTGCGTTCCTCGCGCAGCACTTCTCGATCGACCGCATCGGCAAGACCAACAGCAAGTTCGACCGTGCCAAACTGCTTTCGTTCAACGCCGACGCGCTGGGCGCGATGAGCGACGAGCAGTTCGCGCAGCAGTGGTTTGCGTGGTGCGAAGACAACGAGCCCGCGCTCGCGGCGAAGGCGCGCCAGTGGGACGCGGCGTCGCCAGCCAGCGGCCAGCGCTGGCTCTGGCTTGCCAAGGCCATCAAGCCCCGCGCCAAGACGTTCCGCGATGGCGTGAAGGCGTGCGGGTTTGTGCTGCTCGATAGCGTGACCATTGCGCCTGAAGTTGCCGCCAAGCACCTGGACGCCGACAGCAGCCAGGGCCGCGGGTTGCTGCGTGAGTATCGCCAGCGCCTCGCGTTGCTGCCCGCGTTCGAGCCCAAGCCGATCCATGATGTGATTGAGCAACTTGCCAAGGACAAGGGCTTTGCGAATCCTGGCCCCATCGCCCAGGCTGTGCGGGTCGCCGTGGCGGGCGTGCCCGTGACGCCTGGTATTGGCGAAACTCTTGCGGTGTTGGGCCGGGATGAGGCCTTTCGGCGCATGGACGCGGCGAGCGCGTAAGCGGGTCTACTTCCTGAACAGCACCAGCCCGAACCCAAGGCACTCGCGTCCCCAGCGGACGTATGCGTCGCGCCACGCGCGCGAGCGCGCCAGCATCGCCTTCGCGACGGGATCGCCCAAGTGCTGTCGCGCGTGTGCCTCGAGTGATCGTGCGTGGGCCCATTCGTAGCGATCAAAGTCTTCCGCGCTTGCCGAAGTCGCGAACTGGCAGGCGAGGTTGAGGCTCGCGCCGTGATCGATCAGGTCTGCGAAGGTGCCGAACTCATCGATCAGGATGCCCGTTGCGTCGAGATAGCCGCGTGCCGGGGGCGACTTCCAATACCCTTCGCCCACCAGCACATGTCCGCCCGCGCGTGTGAGGCGCGACAGCACCTGCAGCATCTGCCCATACCCGCCCAGCGCGTGCGACGAGCCGATGCAGATTGTGAGATCAAACGATTCCGCCGGGATCGTGGCCTTGAACGCGCCGGCGTCGCCTTCGTGGATGCGTATGAGTTCCGTCGGCACTCGCGCCGCGGCGCGCTCGCGCGCGACGCCCGCCATCAGGGGCGACAGCTCGACGCAATCCGCATGCACGCCGAATCGCTCGATCAGGCGGAGTGAAAGCTCGCCGAACCCGCTGCCAAAGTCGGCGACTGTCCCGCCGCGAGGCAGGTTGAGCACGCCCATGACATGCTCGTAGACCGATTCGGGCATCGGGTTCATGAACGCCAGTTGCTTGTGGCCCACGAAGGAGTAAAAGTCGTTGGTCATGGAAACCTCATCAAGAAACGCGAGCGTCGGGGAGCGGCGGACGTCACTGACACTCGAGTTCACCACGGAGATCACGGAAGAAGAGAAGAGGCGCCGCGGATTCTCGCGGATAGACGCGGATCAAGACAAAGTCCTGGTTTGAAATCCGCGACCATCCCCGCTAGTTCTCGGCGACTCTTCTCCCTCGCGCGCTCTCCGCGTTCTCTGCGGTGAACCCATCTTCCCAGTGCACCATACCCAAGAAAAAGCCGCGGACAGTTGTCCGCGGCCCTTCATAGCGAATCAGGTCAAGCGAACAGAACTACTGCAGGTTGCGAACCGAGGTCAGTTCCACTTCCACCGTGAGCGCCACGTCGGTCGGGCGGGTGCTGGGCGGGCCCATCGGGTTGGGCTTGTTGAACTCCTTGGGGATCTTGATCGTGCGCTTGCCGCCCACCTTCATGCCCTCGAGCGCCGCGTTCACGGCTTGGAACTCGCCGGGCAGCCAGATGTAGGGGTTTTCCTTCGTGCGGCTCTCAACGACCTTCCCGGCTTCGTCCTTCATCGTGTACGACGTCACCGCCACACACATCGCGCCCGCCGCCTCGCCCTCGCCGACTTTGTCGTCGACGACTTCGACCGTGCCGACCATCTGAATGATGAACGTCAGGGCCGCATCGGGCGGAATCACGTTGCCCGCGCCTTGCGAGCCGTACGCCTTGTCCGCCGGGATCGTGAGGCGGCGGATCCCGCCGACCTTCATGCCCGGCACGCCCAACTGCCAACCCTGAATGACGCCCGAGAGGGGGAACGCGATCGGCTCGCCCCGCTCGAAGGAGGAGTCAAAGGGCGTGCCACCGTCCACGAGCGTGCCGTGGTAGTGGGCGAGGACCATCGCGCCCTTCTTGATCTCGGCGCCGTCGCCGATCTTCATGTCTTCGATCTTGATGCCTTCAACTTCGGACGTGGCGACAACGGGCATATCGGGCACGGGAATTCCCTTCGGCTTGGCGGCTTCGATCGCGGCCTTGGCAAACTGATCCGCGACCTGCTCGGGCGTCGTGGCGGAGTTCTCAGCCGGGGCAGGCGTGCCATCCTTGGCGGGCTGCGGGTTTTCCTGAGCCCAGGACTGCGGAATGGCGGCGCCCGCGCAAGCAAGCAGCGAAGCGGCCAGGACATTGACGAACGACGTGCGCATGAATCAGACTCCGACACCGCCCAACGCCGGAACACTCCAGGCGCGGGAAGCGTGGTGCAAACTGGGCGGAGGGTAGGGACTCTCAACTACAAGCAACACCGCCGCTCGCACGATCACCGGGGCACGGCGTAGGGGCTTGATTCCGCCGGTATGTCCAGTGTTTGCAGGTATTTGCGAAGCTTGTCGAGGTGGTTCCAGTACATCACCAGAGCGATCAACGGCCCCAAGCCGGCGCACGCCAACCCAAGCACAAACACCAGCGGCAAGAGCCACATGTACTTCTTGCACCGCTTGACCAACTCCTCGTCGGGGATGCGGCTCATCATCCACGACGTGTACTTCAAGCCAGCAAAGAACTGGGCCACCCACGTCACCAATCCCACCAAGATCAGAATCGCGCCAATGAGCAGCACCCAGAGGGGCATACCGCCACCCAGCAGGTTCGTCGGCTTGCCGGCATAGCCCAGAAACTCAAACACTGCGCCAATCGCCGTCATCGCTGCGTTCACGACCAGCGAGATTCGAGCGATCCGTCTCGCGTCGTCCGGGGTTTCTTGGCCCACATACCCCGGATCCGGCGCCGTGAACTTCCAGAATCCCAGGATCATCATCACGCTGGGAATCAGTCCCAACGCCGTGATGGCCGCGCCGATGGTGGCGTTGTTTGGCGAGTACATATTGCCAGCGAACCCGAGTGCCATGACCGCCACCATCGCCAAGATGCCGTTCAGGTACAGCGAGAGCCCGGACAGGACCTCCCGGAGGTACTCTGGCGAGGCAAATCGAAGCAACAGACCCTGGAGCGAGTCCTCAATCAGCCGTCCGCACTCAGGACAGATACCGGCAGCATGCAGCCCGTCCAATCGGTAGCCGCAATGAATGCATTGCCGTCCTGCGAGAGAAGGACTTGAGTCAACAGCCTGCATCAGCGGCTTCCCGTGGGCATGGTGCGTGGTTCTCGGAACTTCCGGTCGCATCGGTTGCGCTAAGGGGAATTCTCCTGATTTCGTGCGAGTCTCTGGCACAAGACGCCGCATGGAGTCTGAGCAATCGAACAATTACCCTCGCAGTATGTTTCAAGGAGCCCCCATGACCCGCACGCACATTCGTTCTTCCGCCCGCCTGCTCACGCTCGCCGCGCTCGTCGGCCTGGCCGGCCTCGCGCCGGTGGCCATCGCCAGCGGCTCTGATGACTTTCCGCCCGGCACCGTGCTTCCCGCCGCGGATCAGGTGATCGGCTTCCAGGCCGCCGCCAGCACCACGACGGGCACCTTCCCCGGCGCAGTGATCACCCGCGTCAAGTTTGAACTCGAGAACGGCCAGATCGTCTATCGCACCGAGGGCGTGCATCCGATGCGTCGCGCCCGCGTTCGCCAGGACATCAACCCCATCACCGGCGCGATCCTCCGCAGCCGCAGCCAGACCATCAACGTGCGCGAAGCCCGCGACGCGGCCACCATCGGCCAGGCGATGAACACGTTTACCGTCAACTTCTCGCAGGCAGCGCAGATCGCTGTGCAAAGCCGCGGCGCGGGCCAAGCCACCGACGTCCGCGTCGACGGCACCAGCCGCGGCCTCACGTACAAGGTCACCGTCCTGAACGGCGCAACCAAGGCCGAAGTCCGCATCAATCCCGTCACCGGCGCGGTGCTCAGCACCTCCGTCGATAACAACGGCGGCGCAAGCGGCGGGAATGGTGGCGGCAACAGCGGAGGCAACGGTGGCGGGAACAGTGGCGGCAACGGCGGCAGCAACAACCCCGTGCCCGCAGCCTTGGGCAACGGCGCTCGCGCCATCAGCAATGCCATCGCCAACGCGCTGGCCAACCAACCCGCCGGCACGCTCGTGGTCGAAGCCGACCTCAAGCGTGAACGCGGCGCTCGCCTTGAAGTCAAGACCATTGCTCCCGACGCCGCCAACGCCATCGAGTTCCGCGCCAACCCCGGCACCGGGGCGATCATCCGCTCCGAAAGCGAAGGCCTTGACGCAGGCGACGCCGCGCTGGTCGCTGCGTTCCGCACCGCTCTTGGCACAAGCACGCCCCTTACCCACGCCGACGCCATGGCCCGCGCCCTGACCGTCGCTCGTGGCGACGTCAGCGCCATCGAGATCGGCATGCAGGGCGGCCAGCCCATGTACGAAGTGAAGGTCACGCTGGGCGCCCGCACCCGCAGCATCAAGGTCCACGCCGTGACCGGCGTGATCCTGTGATCCGCTGCTCGGTGTGACACGCACCCGGCGTCACGCAACAGTCCCCCCTCCCCAAGCAATGAGCCGCGCCGCAGCGCGGCTTGTTGCATTTAGGAAGTCGGGCATTCGGTCGCTGGTTTTGCTCGCCGGCACGCGCTTCGCGAACTCGCCAAACCCCGCCAGATCCTTCAGGCCGCAACGCAAAGTGTGCTAGGAGATACGGTCGAAGTGTTTCGGAAGGACGCGAACTGCCCAAGTCAATGCCCGAAGGGTCCATTGCCAAAGGCCAACTCCCACCGAAGCAACTGCAAGGTTGCCGCGGCGGTGAACACAATCGCACGCTTTGCGTCTCTTCGCCCGCCAGGAAGCGTCGCAGTCCGAGTGCGCCCGTGCGCCACGACGTTCGACGCTCCCTTATGGTCGCGTTTCTTGCCGGACACTGTCGGGGTGTTGCTCTTGCGATCATCCCACGGACCTGAGGACAGGTCCGTGCCACTTCACACCAAGGGCCACTTCATCACCACCCGCGACCCCATGGGCGGATGCTTCACCACCAGCCGAAGCCCGCGGAAGTCCGCAGGATTCCAGCCCATCCGCGCGTACAGCGCGTTGCCCATCTTCGACAATCCCGGCACCGCTTGCGTCGCCAGAGCAGGCGGAGACCCGGCGAGCTCCACCAGCCGTTCCTGCAGCGGCAGGCGATTGCTCTCGGTTTGGGCCGCTGGGCCATCGGGCCCGCCTTGCGGGAAGCCGTACATCGCGACCTCTGGCATGTTGGGCATCTTCACGCCCTTATGCACGATCAGATCAAACACCAGCGACTCGACTGGCAGCGTCACCGGCGCAGCGGCCGAACCGTGCAGGTTGTCCGGCGAAGGCGTGCAGGGAATTCCGCGATAGATGTACCCGAAGTAACAGTCAAACGCCCCGCGGTTGCCCACTTGCCCGCCCGGCAGACAAATCTCGATGCCATCTGGCCCAGGCTTGGCGAGCAGCGCGGGCATGTTGGGCGAGCAGAACTCCTTGACGACCAAGGGCAAGTCTCCCGCCTGTTTGCGCTCGATCTGGTCCATTCCCGGACCGTCATTCATCAGCGCGCTCGCGTCGGTGTAGACCTGTGCCCGCACCAATCGCCACTCGACACTGGGGCGCAAACGCCGCAAGCCGACCAACCCCGACAACATGATGTAGTCGTGCGTGCCCGGCTTGCCCGGCGCGACCATCATCGTCGTCAGACGCGTGCGCGCCTGCACGCCCCACACGCTGCTGTTGCCGCGGAACGCGAGTTCGCGCCCGCTGATGGTCGCGGCGTCGGCCTCGATCATCCCCATGCTCTCGAGCGTCAGTTCGAGCTGCTCGCGGTCGCCGGCGTGTTCCTTCACGACCGCGGCAAACTCGCTCATCGCGCTCCGCACGCTCTCGGTGATCGCTGGCGGCGCCCCCGCTCGCTCGAACGCTTCGATCGCGAGTTCCATCCCCGCCTGACCCGGAAGGTGATTGAGCGCGGCGAGTGGATCGGGCGCGCCGATCACGCGCGCGAGCTTCCATGTCAGATTGCGATTGAGATCAAACCGCCGCGAGACGTCCTGCGGCACGCTGGGGTCGGCCCCCACCGAGTCGTACATCTCGATCAGCGCGCGGCGGAGGGATTGCAACGCAAACCGGCTCTCTTCGACCAATTGGATTGGTTCTGTTAGGCTCATGAACGGTCCTGTGCCTCCTGACAGACCCCAGTGCCTGTCATTCTACAGTGCAATAGCGGTAATGCACGCCGCCCGGACACGTTTTTTGCTCTTTCATTCAATTTGTCTTTGCAAACAGTCCGTGAAATGGTACGATCTAGGTGTTCCCTTATTCCGCGCTTCGTCTCACCACCTCAGATCAGGAGTCCTTCGATGCTTGCTCGTTCCCTTGCCTGTCGTCTCGCCGCGGTTGCCGGCTTTGCGCTCGCCGCTGGGGCGTTTGCCCAGCCGGTGCTCATCATCAACGGCTTGCCCGACGACATCAGCGCCGACGGCACGAAAACGACTGGTTTGTTCTTCGACGCCAGTATCGAGCAGTATGCGATCTTCACGTGGGATCGCGCGACGGGGTACACGCGGATTCCGGGCACGGGCCTTTCGATCGAGCCGATCCGCGCGAGCACCGACATGAGCGTGCTGGCGACGGGCAAGAACAACGACGCGAACTGGGGCGATCTGAATTGCTTCGCGGGCTACTGCACGTTTGGTGAGTGCACGCCGGGCGAGCCGCTGCCTGCGCCGATTCCGTGCATGATCCCGACGATCGCGCACAGCTGGACGAGCGCGGGCGGCTGGGTGAATGCGGGGTCGCTGGCGCGGACGCTGGATCCGGGCACGAACCGCTTCTTCGGCGGCACGCGCTGCGATTCGAACATCAACTCGGTCAATGACCTTTCCGGCAACGGGCGGTACATGGTGGGCGGCGCGTGGTGGACGGGCCTGACTGGATTTGGCGGCGGACCGGCTTCCGGTCAGTGCGGCGACTTCTACGCGTTCATCGCGGATCGCCAGCTTGGCACCGTGACGCCCCTGCCCGTGCAGCCGGGCACGACCACGTCCCGCGCGGACTTCATCAACAACGACGGCACGGTGATCACCGGCTATGACCTGGGCGAGATCGTTGATCCGGAGTTTGGCCCGTACACCGGGCGGCGCACCTGCGTGTGGGTCAACGGCGTGCAGACGATTCTGAACACCGTTTCGCCCTCGTTTGATCAATTCCCGGTGAACGGCTCTGGCACGACGATCGCGGGCCTGACTGATCCTGCGTTCAACCAGGCGACGTTTGGCATCAGCTCGTTCCAGCTCGTCCGCTGGACGCGTCAGCCCGACAACTCGTGGACGCCTGCGGCTCTGGGCCTGCTTGCCGACTTCTTCGATGGCGTCGAGACCAAGCCGCTGTTGGGGATGAGCGCGAGCGCCATCAGCGATGACGGCAATACGATCATCGGCTCGGCCAGCTATGGCACGAGCTTCTTCGATCGCATCAGCCGGGCCTTCATCTGGAACCCGTCGATCAACGGCGGCGTGCCGATGGATCTGGGCATGTACATCGAGCAGATCGCGCCAGGCAGCCCGATCGTGCAGCAGGGCTTCACGCTGACGGCGGGCCGGGGCATCAGCGCGGACGGCAATGCGCTTTCAGTGAGCGTGCAGGATTCTCGCACCACCTGCACGCCGCAGGAACTGGGCTTGTTCACCGGCAATCACGGCGTGCTGTATCTGAACGGCACGGGCATCGCGTGCAGCCCTCCCAGCATCGCGCTGGATCCGCAGGACAACGTTTCGATTCAGTACACGCCCTTTGGCGTTTCGCTCAACGTCTTCGCGAGCGGCACGTGGCCCATGACGTATCAGTGGCAGCGCGAGGATCCGTTCAATCCCGGCCAGTGGGTTGATCTCGCCGAGTCGTGCTCGGGCTTCCCGTACGGAGGCGAGTGGGACTATGAAGGCACGAGCAAGAGCCAGCTGCGCGTGGGCCAGGCCAACTGCGGCAGCGGGCGCGATGGCAACTATCGCTGCATCATCACGAACTCGTGCGGCACGGTGACGAGCCAGGCGGCGGAAGTGATCTTCCAGCAGGGCACCGTCATCACGCAGCAGCCGGTGGATGTGGAAGGATGCCCGAGCACGTTTGGCAGCACGTTCGCCGTGGCGGTGAGCAACTCGGCGGACCTGTCGAGCCAGTGGGAGATTCGGCTGGCGTCGGCGCCGGGCGCGTGGATCGCGCTGACCGATGGCGACAACGTGATGCCCGACGGGCGCACGCTGAGCGTCTTTGGCAGCAGCGGACAGTTCCTGGGCATGACGCCCAGCCGCACGGGCAGCCAGAGCGACTACGTCCTGCGCTGCCAGTTCATCAGCCCCTGCGGCGGCGCGACCAGCGACGAAGTGAACTACATCGTGGAGCGGCCCACCTGCCCGGTGATCTGCGACTCGATTGACGTGAACAACGACTTCTCGTCGTTTGATCCCACCGACATCGACGCGTTCCTGTCGGTCTTCAGCGAAGGGCCGTGCATCCCTGAAGAGAACTTCTGCAACGACGTCGACTTCAACAACGACGGCGCGCTGTTTGATCCGTGCGACATTGATTCGTTCCTGCTGGTGTTCAGCGAAGGGCCCTGCACGCTGTGCGGGCAGTAAGCGAACTTCCTTTTCCTCCCTCCCGAGAGACCCCCGTCGCATGACGGGGGTTTTTCTTTGGGATCTCAGGACGCAGGGATCCGGCTGGTCGGGCAACGCGTGCCGACTTCACTGCTGCGGGGATGGCCAACCGACCGCTTGTGCGGTTGGGTTCTTCCCTAGAATCGCGGCTATCCAAGGAGATTCCGTATGGCGTGGCTGCGCGTGGTTGATGCTCTCAAGGCTGAAGTCGGAACCAAGGTGACGGTCAAGGGCTGGATTCGCACTCGGCGTGATTCCAAGGCCGAGGGCGGGCTTTCGTTCTTGAACGTGCATGATGGCACGTGCTTTGACCCGATCCAGGTTGTGTGCCCGGGGTCACTCAGCAACTACGCGAGCGAGATCAGCAAGCTGACGACGCATTGTTCGGTGGAGTGCGACGGCACGATCGTCGCGACGCCCAAGGGCGGCAAGGAAATCTCGGCCGACCCGGCAAACGGCGGCGCGGTGCGTGTGATCGGGTGGGTTGATGATCCTGACCACTATCCGATTCAGCCCAAGCAGCACACGATGGAGTTCTTGCGCGAGAACGCGCACTTGCGGGTGCGCACCAACACGTTTGGCGCGGTGGCGCGGATCCGGCACACGCTGTCGATGGCGATGCACCGGTTCTATCACGAGCGCGGGTTCTTTTACGTGCACACGCCGATCATCACGGCGAGTGATTGCGAAGGCGCGGGGCAGATGTTTCGGGTGAGCACGCTGGATCTGATGCGGCCGCTGCCGCGGGTTGCGCCCGAGCAGGAATCCGCCGAGGCGAAGAAGCTGCGTGAGGAGTTTTCGAAGAAGCCCAATATGCCTGCGTGGACGTATGGGCAGGTGGATCACTGCAAGGACTTCTTTGGCAAGGAAGCCCATCTCACTGTGTCGGGACAACTCAACGTGGAGACGTATTGCACGGCGCTGTCGCGCGTGTACACGTTTGGGCCGACGTTTCGCGCGGAGAACAGCAACACGAGCCGGCACCTCGCCGAGTTTTGGATGATTGAGCCGGAGATCGCGTTTGCTGACTTGCAGGCCGACAGCGAACTTGCCGAGGACTTCATCAAGTACCTGATCAACGCGTGCTTGACTGAGCGTGCGGATGACATGAAGTTCTTTGATGAGCGCATCGAGAAGGGACTGCTCACGCGGCTCGGGCATGTGCTGAACACGCCGTTCCGGCGGTTGCCGTATACGGAAGCGATCAAGATTCTGGAGAAGGCTATTGCGGGCGGCAAGAAGTTTGAGTATCCGGTCAAGTGGGGCATCGACCTGCAGTCTGAGCACGAGCGATTCCTCACGGAGGAGCACTTCAAGCAGCCGGTGATCCTGATGAACTATCCCAAGCAGATCAAGGCGTTCTACATGCGGCTGAATCCGCCTGGCACCGACGGCGCGCCCGGCGACACGGTCGCGGCGATGGATGTGCTGGTGCCGGGCGTGGGCGAGATCATCGGCGGCAGCCAGCGCGAGGAGCGGCTGGATGTGCTGGACGCGCGGATCACGGAGATGGGGCTGCCGATCAAGGAATACTGGTGGTATCGCGATCTGCGGCGGTATGGCACGGTGCCGCACGCGGGGTTTGGGCTTGGGTTTGAGCGTGCGATGATGTTCATCACCGGCATGGGCAACGTCCGCGATGTCATCCCGTTCCCGCGCACGCCGGGAAGTGCGGAGTTTTAACTGAGCACGTGTCTCCGCGGGCAGAGTGACGGCTACCAGACTCGAACGAGCGGACTTTAACGTACCGTTTGCCATGCCTTCGACGCGCGCCCGCGACTCAGAGTTGGTTGCCATTCGAGCCGCGTGTCACTACGCGTACTTGCTTCGCGGGTTCGCCGAGGCCAAGCGTCAGCGGATCGACGTGCCCCTGCCGCTGCGGACTCAACTTTCGCCCAGGGAACTGGATGAGCTAAGCAAAGCGGCGTTGTCGTGTCGGAGGCTGAAGCGTCACTTTTCGAGAAAGGAGAGAACGGTCATCAAGACCTCTCTCGGGAGGCTCTCGCCCTGGCGCGCGTGGAGCGCTTCGTATCGATGTGTGCCGATTGGCTTACTGCTTTGGGCTCTGAATGTGCCAAAGCACACCGCAGCATGGCACAATCTCGAACACAATGCCATTGACTGCATCACTCCAGAGCAGGCACGAGAGATCGGATGGGACCGGCTTTGGGCCGACCGGGTACTGAGACCTCAAAGTGAACTGCGTCGGCAAACAAAGATCGCCGAGATCTATGCATGGCGCACTCGCGTGCATGGTCTGACGCACACCATCGCGTTGCGTCGCCCGAGCGGCCACTTAGGCTCCGTGCCCACTCCTCCTGCGCTGGTTCTTGCTGTCGAGCGGCGCTCGGCGGACGCCGTGCGTAGCGGTTTGGCGAAAGCTCGCGGAGGGGAAATTGTCTTTGGCAGGACGACGCTTTTGAGCTTCCTTGAATCTTCTCAGCCGCTCGCCCACGCGGAGTACGTCTTCTACGAACTCCTTCGCACGGCACGCTGGATTCAGAATCCACAGACGTCATACGAACGCACACGGACTACCACTCCGCTCGGCTTTGATCTTGACCCTCGGTATTTCGCGAGTCTGACATTCATTCGCACCAGCTTCGATCCTCCCAATCGACACTGGGCGGCGAACTATTGAACCCTCGCCAGACGCGAGCTCGCAATTGGAGTGTGATGTGGCTGCCAACAACACTGGCTCGACCATGACTATCGCACGCTGTCCATCCCGCCGCGCGATGCGGATTGCACTGATCTCGTTGGGCTTTTTGTTTCTGCTCGCGGCGGTCTACTGCGCGTATATGGCTGCGTATTGGGGTTGGATCACCGCGACGCCGTACACCGGGCCTCATGATCCCAGGCGGCTCTTTGACAGGTATGCAGTTGCGATGTTGGCGTTGCTGCTGGGATCGGTGGTGGCTTGAATCGTGGCGTGGCGGTTGTCGCCGCGGGCGGCGGGAGAGCGGGCGTCGCAACCTCTCAATCCACAATCCGCTCCGAATCCACCATCTTCTTCTCTTCGCCTTTCCCCTTCTGATCCTCCGGCTCCGGGAAGTAGCGGTTCTCCACCAGTTCCAGCACGATCAGAGTGAAGAGGGCGAAGGCGGCGAGGACGGCGGCGAGTTTGATCAGGCCCATGCCGCATGCGGCGCCGACGCAGGCTGTGACCCAGACCGCCGCGGCGGTGGTGAGGCCTCGGACGGCTCGTTTGTTTTGGATGACGGCGCCTGCGCCGAGGAAGCCGACGCCGCCCATGAGGCCTTGGAGGACGCGGCTGATATCTGCGCCGGTGAGGTTGTGGGCGTTGCCGTTTTCGGTCGCAAACTGCGTGATGGCTTCCTGACCCGCGAGCATGAAGCCGGCGGAGCCGAGGCTGATGAGGATCATGGTGCGGAACCCGGCGGGCCGATTCTTGCGTTCGCGCTCAAGGCCGAGCAGGGCGCCCAGACCCAGGGCGGTGCCGAGGCGCAGGGCGATCTCTGTGATGGAAAGCGGGTCCATGGGGGCAAGGGTACACGTTGCCGCGTGTGCTTGAAGATTGCGCAAAGCGAGGAAGTCGCTGGGAATCCAAGCTCCAAGTGGAGTGCTCCACGTTGAGGTGGTTCAGTCCTCCGGCCCCGCCGGCGTGCCCCAGAGCGGGCCGACCTGGTACTTGCTTTCGTACCAGGCGTTGGTGTTGCGGCGGAGTTCCATCAGGAAGCCCATGCAGGCGAGCTTGTCTGCGGCGATCCAGAGGGTGATGGCGTCGGGGGCGGTTTCGATGCGGGCGATGGGGAGGGCGTTGCGCTCGGCGAGGGCCTGGGCGCTGGAGACGACCATGGCGCAGAGTTTGGCGTCTGCGAGCGGGCGGCCGGAGAGGGCGCGGAGGCGGACGACGGAGATTGGGGCGTCGGCGGGGTCGGGGGCGGGTTGGAAGTCGGCGTCGCTCATGGGGCACTTGGCAGGCGCGGAGGATGTGGACGCGGCTCGGCGGCGAGGCGAACAACAGAAAGCCCGGAACGGGGGCTCATGGCGGAGCGTATGAGTCGCCGACAGTGAGGGGGCGAGGCGTGTGAACGCGCGGGCCTAGAAGGCCCGGAGACTCACGGGCAGGATGCCCGTGCCACGGCAGGGAATACAACGAGCAAACATGGCTGAGCAAACGAACGAAACAGGAGCAGCACGGCAGGCGCGGATCAGCCCATCGATGGTGGTCGCGGGGGTGTGCTGTCTGCTGATGATCGTCGGGCTGGGGTGGATGGTGGCGCGGGATCGGGCGCGGGAGGAGCGGGTTGCGGCGCTGATGACGCAGCGGAACACGATTGATCCGGAGGCGGTGGCGCGGGCGGTGCGGACGATGAAATTGGTGACGGTGCAGATCAACACCGCGGTGCGGATTGAGAAGAAGGTTGATAGCTTCTTCTTTGGCGAGGGGAAGGCGAAGGTGCAGGTGCCGGTGGTCGCGAGTTACGCGACGGATCTGTCGAAGATGCGGGGGAGCGGGATTGAGGTGTCGCGGGCGGCGGATCGGGCGACGATCAAGGTGCGGATTCCCAGGCCCACGCGATTGGCGGTCGAGATCTTCGCGGAGGGCGAGACGAGCGACGTGGAGAAGAACTGGCGGCGGATCGTGTGGTGGTCGGGGGAGGATGAATTGGACAAGGCGCGGCTTGAAGTGCCGGCGGAGGCGCGGGCGTTGGAACTGCTGCCGGTGCATCGGCTGAAGGTGGAGAACGACACGCGCGAGCAGGTGGCGCGGCTGATTCGGATGATCGTGGCGGGCGATCCGGATGAGGCGGACCGGCTTGAGGTTGAGGTGTTGTTTGAGGATGAGGCAGGGCCGACGCCTTAGGCGTCGGGGGTGTGGGCGCGCTGGGGGGTCAGTTGCTCTTGTTCTCCGAAACCGGTTCTAGCCCAGGATCGGTGTCGAGCTGCGACATCCACCACTTGCCCTGTTCAGTATCCCGAATCAGTTCGTGGGCGCGGGCGGCGTCGAGGATGAAGTCTCGGCGCATGGCGACCTTGGGCGCGTGGAACTTATAGGTCGGGTCCCACGCCTGGATGAAGAGCGGCGCGGCGTCCGCCGGGCGACCCAGGCGCAGCAGGATGCGGGCGCGATACGCGAGGATGTGCTGGCGCTGATCGATGGAGAAGGCGGGGTTGGTGGCGAGGATGTCCATGGCGCGCTTGGAGAGGGCGTCGGCGCGGTCGGTCTGGCCCAGGTTCATGAGCGTCCAGGCGTGCATGGCCTGGCAGAGGCCCACGACGTGATGATCTTCGCCCGCGGAGGCGATCAGGGACTTGATTGCTTCGTCGTAGACGGCGTCGGCCTCGGCAAACCGCCCTGATCCGGCGAGGAAGAAGGCGAGGAATCGCCTGCTGTTGGCGTACATCATCGCGTCGCGCGCGTGGGCCGGCACGCGATCGCGAATGGCGCACGCCCGCTGCTGCAGTTCCGCCGCGCGGGCGAAGTCGTCGAGCCAGTACGAACTGAGCGAGGCTTCTTCGAGGCACACCACGATCGACGGATCATCGGGACCCTTGTGCACTTCGAGGATGCGGGCTGCTTCGAGCGCGGCGTCGACGCGGACTTGGAGCTCGCGCTCTGCGCCGGCGGCGATCATCTGGGCCATGAGCGTGCGCACCAGCGTGATGTCGTCGTTGCCAAGGAAGGTCTTCTGGAGCGCGGCGATGCGCCCCAGCGCGAGGGTGCGTCCGGTGTTGATGACGCGATAAGGGGTGCCGTTGTCCGAGCCGCCCAGCACCGGGATGTCGGCGCGGATGCGTTGGGCGAGGGGTGTGCCGTGCTCCTGCGCGTTTGCCCACGCGGGGGCGACGAGCGAGGCGAGCTGGCTCTGGGGGCGTTGCTCGACGAAGTGCGCGAGGTCGGTGAGCGAATCGAGCAGTTCGGCGTCGTCGGCGGGCAGGCGATGGATGCGGCGCTTGAGGGCGCTGCGCACCAGCGGCTCGGCCTTGTCGACGTCGCCGGCGTCCATCGCGAGGCGCGCGAGCAGCGACTCCATGCCTGCGCAGACCAGGTCTGAATCGCCCGCGGAGACCGCTCCGGTGATTTCGAGCACGCGCCTGGCCTCAGACTCGGCCTCTTTGGTGCGGCCCATGGTCAGTGCGATTCGGGCCAGCAGGGCGCGGGTCTCGGCGGTCGCGGGGTCGGTGGTTGAGAGCAGGCGTTCGCGGAGGGCGAGGGCTTGCAATGCGATCGGCTCGGCTTCGCTCGCACGCTTGCGGAGCAGCACAACGGTGGCGAGGTTGTGCAGAGTTTCGGCGATTTCGAGGTTGCCGTCTGGGTGCTGGGCGCGGAGGCGCTCGAGGCCTGATCGCAGCGAGACTTCTGAGTATGCGACCAGTCCGGTTGGGCGGCCCACGCCAAAGCCCGTGTAGACCTGTCCCCAGAGGCGACGGAGGGACTGATCCATGACCGGGTCGTCGGCGAATTCGCCGGTTTCGAGGCGGAAGAACAAGCGCCCGAGACCGCTCCCCGCGACCGACGCGAGCACGGGCCCGCCCGGGCGGGGCGCGGGCATGGTTTCGCGGAGCAGTTCGGTGATGGCGCGGGCTCGCGAGCTTTCTTCGAGGGCTCGGGCGCGCTCGGTGGCTTCGCGGCGGGCGGCCTCGCTGGCGCGGGATGCGCTCAGGGCCACCGCGACGCCCGCACCGAGCAGGATCGCGAACGCGATTGCGCCCCAGGCGAGCGGCTTTTTGTTGGCGTGCAGGGCCTTGCGGACCAGGTACCACCCTGCGGTGCTCATGGCTTCGACGGGTTCGCCTGAGAGGTAGCGCTCGAGGTCGCGGGCCATTGCGCCGGCGGACTGGTACCGCAGGTTCTTGTCCTTCTGCATCGCATGCAGGATGATGGACTCGACTTCGGCGGGAATGGACGGATCGCGCGTGGTGGGTCGCACGGGCGACTGCTCGCTGATCACGCGGGCCATTTCGAAGATCGAGCCTTCGAGTTCGTAGGGGAAGCAGCCGGTCAGCAGGCGATAGAGCATCACGCCCAGCGAATAGACGTCGGTCAACGCGTCGACTTGGCCGGACTTGCCGGAGACTTGTTCGGGCGAGGCATACGCGGGTGTGCCGGCGAAGTCGCCGGTCATGGTCGCGTGTCTGCGGCCCGAGCCGCTGCGGGGGCTTGCGTCGTCGCCTCGGGCCAGGCTCGCGACCGTGCCAGCCTTGGCGATGCCAAAGTCCAGCACCACGGGGCGAGCGTCCTTGGTCACGAGGATGTTGTCGGGCTTGAGGTCGCGGTGGATCACGCCGTTGAGGTGGGCGTGGTGCACGGCGTGGCAGACCTGGGCGAAGACCTTGAGAAACTCGCGCAGCTTTTCGGGGCGGGTGACGCCCGAGGGTTGCCATTCGTCCAGCGGGACGCCATCGACAAACTCCATCACGACGGCGATCTGGCCGTCCCAGAGCGTGCGGGATTCGAAGACCGTGACGATGTTGGGATGGCGCAGGCTGGCGACGATTTCGGCCTCTCGCTCGGCGCGGAGGCGTTGTTTCATGCTTGCGCCGCGGCCGCTGAGCAGGGTTTTGATCGCGACAGTGCGCTGGGTGCTTTCCTGGATGGCCTTGTACACGACGCCCTGCGAGCCGCTGCTGAGCACGGTCATGGCGCGATAGCCGGGGATGCGGGGCGAGCCGGCGGGGCCTGCGCCTTCATCGGCGAGGCGGCGGACGCGCGAGAGGAACATGGCATCGTCGCGGGCCCGCTCCAGGCGTGTGGTGCAGGAGGAGCAGCCGGCGACGTGGGAACTGACTTCGAGGCTGGCCAGGCCATCGAGGGCGAGACGCTCGATTTCTTCGGTGGGCGGGCAGGGAATCGGGGCGGAACGAGGGCGGTCTGGTTGCGCGCCGGCACGGCCATCGGACGCAGGCGCCGGCGAGGGCGACGCATCGCCCGTGTCGGTGTCGTGGGGCGATGGGGAAGCGCCTTGCGGGCTCACTCGTCCTCCTCGAAGGCTTTGGTGAGGGTTTCAACCAGTTCGCGGAGCTTCTTGGTCACGCGGCTCTTGGCGACGTAGACCTGATCGACGGTCATCTGGCACTGGTTGGCGACTTCGGTCGCGGGGACGCCTCGGAGCGCGACCAGTTCGAAGGCGTTGATGGTGCGCTCGTCCACGCCCGAGGAACTGCGCAGCTCGGCCATCGCCTGCGCGAGGATCGCGCGGTCGCGCTCGTCGGTCCAGATCGAGCGCAGGGCGGATTCGTCGGCGACTTCGGCCAGGTGCGTATGGCTGGCGGGCTTCACTCGCTGCGCGACCTTGAGCATCCGCAGGGTGGTGTGGTGGGCGATCCCCAAGATCCAACTTGAGAGGCGGCCCTTCTTGCGGTCGTAATGATCCTGGGCGTAGCCCTTGACGAACTCGCTGAGCGTTTGCTGGGCGACTTCGTCGGCGTCGGCGTCCGTCGCGCCGAGTCGGCGGGCCAACGCGGCGATCACCGGGCGATACCGGGCATCGATTGCGGCCCAGGTCTGGCTCCAGACTGGCTGGTTGGATTGGTCGCGGAGGGCGTCGAGCAACTGGGTCGTCGTGCGCGTAGTGACAGCTACACCCACCGACCCTGATGAGGATGACCCGAAGGTTGGCACCGGATCACACCGCTTGCGCAAACGCCCACTCGAGCTGCACGGGGGCGGCTTCGCCCGCGCGCCAGCGATTTCAGTATACCGCTGGTGTCAATCAGGTCGGTTTGCGGACGGGGTGGGCACGCTCGAATCTCTCGCTTTCTCGCAAAGTATCGGGCTTTGTTTGGATTCGTGGGTTGAATCCGCCGATTTGAACGCAGCCTGGGGTCCGACCTATACTCTGGGCCCGGCACGAATCGCCCTGCGAGCACTGCCGGTACAACGTGGACCCCAACGGACTTTCCATGGGGGCATAGCTCAGTTTTGGTAGAGCGCATCCATGGCATGGATGAGGTCAGGGGTTCGAGTCCCCTTGCCTCCACGTCTCAAACCCCCGCGGCCGATTGGCTGCGGGGTTTTTTGTTGGGAGGGGGAGGGGGGAGAGGGGAACCGGGAACGGGGAGCCAGGAGCCGAGTGGGGTGTCTAACCCTGGGTGAGGACGGGTGGGTAGTGCGGGGGTACTTTTGCGTCTGGAGTTTGGCCCGGGCCAAGTCGGCTAGGCCTTTGGAGCACACACGATGAAGATGATGATTGCAATGTTGGTGGCGAGCGTGGGTCTGAACGCCGCGCATGCGCAGCCCTTCCAGAATCCCGAGCCCCAGTACTCCGTTGCGTACGAAACGTGGGACGCGGGTGCAGGTCGCACCGCGTGGCGGGCCGTCGTGACGATGGAGCAGGAAGGCAAGCCCGCGACTCCGGCGGCGACTCCTGCACAGCCTGCCGCGCCTGCGGCACAGCCCGCGACTCCTGCGGCCCCTGCCGCGAAGCCCGCGGACGCGCCCAAGGCCGAAGAGAAGATCGCGTTTGAGTATGTGGTCCTCGAAACCAGCAAGGGGAACATCACGCTGGAGCTCAACGCGACCAAGGCTCCGCTGTCGACGGCGAACTTCCTGAAGTACGTCGAGAAGGGGCACTACAACGGGACTGTGTTCCATCGCGTCATCAACAACTTCATGATCCAGGGCGGCGGCTTCAACCGTGACATGGTGCAGAAGGCCACCGAAGCCCCGATCAAGAACGAGTGGCAGAACGGCCTCAAGAACAATCGCGGCACGATCGCGATGGCCCGCACGAGCGCGCCCGATTCCGCGACCAGCCAGTTCTACATCAATGTCGTGGACAACGCCATGCTCGATCGCGCGCGCGACGGCGCGGCGTATGCGGTGTTTGGCAAGGTTGTCGCGGGCATGGATGTGGTTGACGCGATCAAGGAAGTGCAGACGGGCGTGAATGCGAAGACCCGCATGCCTGATGTGCCGGTGGAGACGGTTGAGATCAAGCTTGCCAAGCGCCTGACGGCGGACGAGGCGAAGAAGGTGCTGGAGGGCGGGAAGCCCGAGGCCAAGCCTGAGTCGGCGCCCGCGAAGCCTGAGGGTGGGAAGACGGAAGAGAAGAAGTAAGCCGCTCGAGCCTTGCAATGAGAAACGCCGCGCCTGGGAGCGCGGCGTTTTTTCTTGGCTGGATGGCGTCAACGTGTGCCATCAATGTGGCCTGGCTTGAGGCCAGATTGATGCGAGCGTCTGGCCGTGTCGTTGGCGTCAACACGTTCGCGTCAATCTCTTTGGGATTGATGGCACGGTTGAGGCCGCCGGCCTCTGCCCATTGGCGTGCGCTACTGCGCTACACGCGGCCATCAGTACGAACGGGGAACGACACTGCCTTCTCGTGGGATCCTCCATCGAGACGACGACGTCGCAGCGCGAAGGGCAACGCGCCCATCAGAGTTGCGACAACTGAAGGTGATGGAATCGATGTGGCGATTCGAAAGCCAAGATCAAATGTTGAAAGGCTGGGAAAATCGCCACCTACAGAGCCAATCTGATCCAACGTACCTGTAGAAGACACCCATGCTGACCCTTCAAAGCCTCTTCCAATCGGGAATTGTCCTGCGACTAGGTTTACCAACTCGGTCCACTCCCGCGTCCCTCCAGCCGTATCAAACAAACCCCACGGGCTGGTTACGTTCGAGTACGCACCCAGAGGCACTGCGAAGGGATTGAACCCTGGGAAGTCCAGCCCATCCCAGCCTGCGTTGGCCATCGTGGGCGTCCCATTTATCTGCACGCCCGGTGGACCATAGATTGGCACCGTGTCGCTCGTGGTTGAGTACCGCCACCAGCCACCCACGCTGCCATCGGGGTTGGCCTTGTTGGGGTCGTAGTGGGCCGCCTTGAGCCACTCATCCCATGTCGGAATCCAGTACTTCGCACCGGGGCTCTTGGTGAGCTGGTCGGTGAAGACGCTGCCGGTGTAGCCGAACGTACTCACGTCGTACGCGCCGCTCAGGAATGCTTCGCGCGTCGTCGCCTTGTCGTTGTGCAACCAGTTGCAGTAGATCGCGGCCATCCGCCAACTGATGTCGCCCGTAGGGCGCATCTCGTTGCCCGCCGGAACGCGCCAACGCAGACCACCTTGCGTGTTGGGCGTGGTCGGCACCGCGCCCCAGAACTCCGGCGGAAGCAGGTGCGGGATGCGGTCGCTGGCGGGACGGTCATAGGCCGCGTTGAAGAACTCGACCCATTGGGCGGTGGTGACTTCGTAGCGCCCGATGCGATACTCGTAGTTGACTCCGCCGCGACCTTGGGCGCGGTTGTTGGGCGTGCCGTCGCCGGGGTATGCGGCGTTGCCGACGGCACCGACGGTCACGAAGTCGATGCCGGAGGCGGGGTCAACTTGGGCGAGGGCGGACGCTGTGAGCAGCGTTGCGGCGGTGGGGGCGAGCCAGTTCAGATGGGTGGTGGGCACGGCACAGTCTCCATGCCTTGCGCTCTCTGCTCCTCCATCAGGTGTACTGGGAAGTGTGGCGTGGGTTTGGGGAATGGCGAGGAAAAGTGGGAGATTTTGGTGGGGAGTTTGGGGGTGGGGTGGGGTTTGCGGACGTGGGGGTGGTGGCTGGGAGTTTGGGGCGCGAAGGGGGCGGGAACAGGTCGAGCCCCCCGTGGGCGGGGGGGCCGGTGGCCATTGGGGTAAAGAAAAACCCCCCCGGTTGGGG
>JALHOJ010000004.1 GCA_022843045.1 Phycisphaerales bacterium | reverse complement strand
GCACGTCGCGCCCGCGGGGAGACAGGGCCCCTCGCTGAAGACGCTGAGGAACGCGTCCACGTCGGTGGGGTCAAACCGCGACCCGTCGTTGTTGAAGTCAATCGAGTCGCACGTCCGCGTCCGGACCTGAATGACCACCGAGTCATTGGCCTGCGCGAAGTCGTTGTCGGTCACGGTGAGCTCGATGGTGCTGTTGCCCAGCGGGAGGATCACCGTCCCGGTGGCCTGTTGCAGGATCACGAGCCCGTTGCGACGCCACTGGTACTGATTGATCGTGCCGTCGCTGTCGGTGCTCGCGGTGCCGTTGAGCACCACGGGCTCAAACCCAAACCCGTTCAGTGGCGTGTCAAACACGACCTGGTCGGGCCCGGCGTTGGCCACCGGAGCCACGTTGTTGGGCGGACGCATCCCCGGCTCGCCGCTCGTCGCCGCCGCCGTTGCCGTCCACGGGCCGTTGGCGAACTGCTGCACTTCCAGCCAATAGAAGTACTGCACCTGCGGCGTCACGCCAGTGTCAAACGCGCCCAGCTGCAGCGGGTTCTGCAGCGTCAGCGTCGCGGCGCCGGTGATGCTGTTCACGGTGTTGCGACGCAGGCGATACGCGACGGCATTCGGAATGCTGGGCCAGGTGATCTGGATGCCCCCGTCCACCGTCGAATCGCTCGCGGTGGGAAGCATCGGATCGGTCCGGCCCACCACCGAGAGGTTGTACATCTGGACCGCGTTCAGATCGACGGTCTGTCCGTTGTCGGACTGAGCCGCGACGAAGAACGTGCCCGCGGGCATCAGCAGGCCGTTATAGAACTCGATGCTGCCGATGGGAGACTGGTCGCGATCAAGCACGATCGTGGTGCCGTTGGGCCCCAGCACCTGAAGCTTGAGGTCCGCGATGGCGATGGTGTTGATGATGTTGAACGGTCCGTTGCACGACTCCTGCTCGGCGGATTCATACACCGTGCCGATCGGCTGGAGCGACACGTTCAGCAGGATCGGCCCGTCCGACTGGACGCGGTAGAAGTCGCGGTCGGGCGAACCTTGGCGATCCACGATGCTGGCCAGCGAAGTCGCGGGTACCGATTCGTCGTTGGTGGGCAACGCGCCCAGCGACAGCGTGCCGCCCGGCACGATCGTGCCGACGTTGGTCGCCGTCGCGGACGTGCCGTTGGGCTCGAACGCGTCGCCATATAGACGCTGCGCCCCGCGGATGTCGTCGTGCTGGGGGCCCTCAAAGCTCTCGCTGGCCGCTGGCTCCATCAGGAACACGCCGGCCACAGGACACACGTGCATCAGACCCATCCCGTGCCCGTGTTCGTGGGCGACAGTGCTACGCAGCAACGTGAAATCTGAAGGGTTGTTGTCGTCCCAGCGCTCGGCAACGTCCATGTGCATGTCACTGCCGCCCGCAGGGAACGGATTGAACGCCAGGATGCCGAACGGTCCGTCGATGTCGATGCCGCAGATGCGAACATCCCCGCGGGTTGTGTCGTTGCCCGCAGTCCCCCACGCCGCCGCGTCGTCCCACGCCTGCCCCGCCGACGACACCCGCTGGTACGACAGGCCAGAAAGCGCCGCCCAACGATCAAAGGCCCACTGGAACTGCGCGACCCACACGTCGCGTCCGCCTTCCTGAGCGAACAGCGCGTCCATCGATGCAAACAGTGAACTCACGCCAATCGGCTGCCCTTGGTTGTTGGTGATGACCAGCCCGTCTGGCACAAAGCTCCATGACAACGTCGTCGGCGTGTTGCGAGCCGTCGACCACGACGATCCCTCGAGGAAGAAACGGTCCTCAAACGCCCCGAAAATCTGCTGATTGATCCACTCCTGCATCTCAGGCGTCGGGGCCACGCCCGGCGCGAAACAGAACTGCGGAGCCAGACCAGCGTCAGGCGTCGCAATCTCGGTAAACGGCAGGTACCGCTTGTCCGCGTACACCTTGGCGATCTCGCCCAGCACGAACTCGCTCGTGCGCATGTCCTGATACGCCGCGTCAAACGCGTCTTCGATCACCGACACTGTCCACGCCGGCCGATTGAAATCGCTGACCCCGGCCTGAGCCGCACCCGACAGCCCAACCGCTCCGATCGCGAAAGCGACCGCAGCGCGTCCGATGATGGTCCCCAACCCGTGTCCCAGCCCGCCCGATATACGCACCTGCATCGCCCTGCTCCTTCTTTGCACGCTCACGCAATCGGCCTTCGATCGTGTCAGCGTCCTGTCTTTGATGTGCTCGCGTCCTGCCCGGTCTGCGCGGCGCATCGTGCGCCGCGGCGAAACTTCCAGCCAATCCCCGCTCGTCAATCGGACGGGCCCGCTCTCGCGGGCCCGTTCGTGAATCACGCTTTACTGCCCGCAGGGCGTGCACGGCCCTTCCGAGAAGACCAGCAGGAAGCTGTCGATGTCGCAGGGGTCAAACGACGCGGTGTCGTTGTTGAAGTCCACGTCGTTGCACGTCGCGCCGATGGGCAGGCAGGGCCCTTCGGAGAAGACCGACAGGAACGAATCGATGTCCAGCGGATCGAAGAAGCTGCCGTCGTTGTTGAAGTCGATGCTGTCGCAGCCGCTGGGCTGGCCGGGATTGACGGTGATCAGCACCGTGTCCGTGTCCGGTGCGCCGTCGTCGTCGATGACCGTCAGTTCCACCGTGCTCGCGCCCACCGGCAGGCTCACCGGACCCGACACGCCCGTCAGGATCGTGTTGCCGTTGAGCCGCCAGGTGTAGCTCGCGATCGTGCCGTCGCCGTCCGTGCTGCCAGAGCCGTTCAGCGTCACCGTCTCGCTGCCGCTGTTGTCGCTGTCTGTCACCGTCTGATCTGGCCCGGCGTTGGCGACGGGCGGGTTGTTGGGCAACGGCACCCGCAGGCCCGTCACACCGCCGGCCGTCGTCGCGATGAACTGCGAGTTGAGCGTCTGGCCGACTTCCAGCCAGTAGAAGTACTGCACGCCGGGCACTGCCGTCGTGTCGTCAAATTGGGTGGCGGGAGGCGTCACCGAACCCAGCGACCCGCTGCTCAGGAAGTTGTCCACGGTGGAGCGGCGAATCCGGTACTCATCCGCGTTGGGAATCAGCGTCCAAGACACTCTCACCTTGTCGGTCAAGGTGTTGGTCGCGATGGGCGTCAGGTTGTTGGTTTGCACCTGGATCGAAGCGGTGTACTGCTGCGTACCGGTGGTCGCGTCCGCGAGGTCGTTGGTGACGACGAAGTACGTGTCGCCCGCGGGCACCAGCACCGAGGCCTGAGTTTCGTTTGCGCCGATCGCGGTCGCGTTGATGTTCGCGAGCTCGATGGTGCCGTTCGAGCGATAGACGATGAAGCGCAGATCGTGAATGTTCCGCGAGTTGATCGGGCCACTGCCCGCGCTGCAGGGATTGGTTTGGGGGCCAGCGTCGTACGAGGAGCCCGTCACGTTCACCGTGTACGTCACCAGGCGGGGCGTCGCCAAGTTGATCTTGTACCAGTCCTGATCCGTATAGAGCCCGCCGCCCGCCGTTGTACGGCTCACGACGCTCAGAGTCGAGGTGCTCAAGATCGTCGTCCCGGGCACCGCGCCCAGCGTGGTCGTCGATCCGCTTGCCAGCGTGCCCAAGTCCGTCGCGGAAGCGAGCACGTTGTTGGGCTCGTTGATGTCGCCATAGTTGAACTGTGCGCCGCGCACGTCGTCCTGCTGCGGGCCGTCATACGCGGTGCTGATGAACGGCTCCATCAGCTTGTACTGCCCCGCCGAAGCGCCTTGCGGGCACACGTGCGCGAGGCCGATGCCGTGCCCGTGTTCGTGCGCGATCACGTTGCGCGTGAAGCGGAACGAGTTGGTCGTGCTGTCCCACGTGTCCCCGCTGTCGAGCACCATGTCCCCGCCGTTGCCGCTGCCCGGGAACTGGTTGTACGCCAGGATGCCGCCGCCGCCGTCGATAGGCTTCATCGCGATGCGCACATCGCCCCGGGCGGTACCTCCGCCGTTGCCCCACGACGCGCCGTCGTCCCACTCCACGCCCGATGCGGTCCGCCGCACGTACGAAAGTCCGGTGAGCGAGGCCCAGCGGTCAAAGACCAGCTGAAACAGATTGATCCACGCGGCACGACCACCGTTGTTCGCAAACTGCGCGTCGAGCGTGGCAAAGAGCGTGTTGGGTGCGTCCGCGCTGGGGCCGCCCGTGATGGTGATCCCATCGGGCGCGAAGCTCCAGCTGATGTTGCGAATCGTGTTGATACTGCCGTTCCAGCTTCCGCCGATCTGGAACCGCTCGTCAAAGCTGCCCATGATCGCCGCGTTCACCGCGTCGATGATTTCCTGCGTGGGTTGGGCATCCGCTGCCCAGCACAAAGCCATCTTCGGATTGCGGGTGTTGGGATCACCCATCACCATCACATACCGCCCGTCCGCAATGACGCGCGAAATTTCTTCGTGAATGAACGTGTCCGTCCGCATGTCCTGGAACGAAGCGTCAAAGCCGTCCTCGAGCACCGGCGCGATCCACTCGGGCGCGACCATGTCCATCCGCTGCGGCATCCCGTTGGGGCCATACGTCTCGCCCTCGCCCAGGGGTTGGATGACGCCAAGCCCAGGCACTCCGCCTGCCACCGCTCCGCAGGCAGTCCCCGCCAGCACCACCAAAACCGAGACGATCGTTCTCGCATCCTTCTTCATAGCGACTCCTGGGCCCCGAGCTCTGCGGCCGAAAGCTGGCCTACACCTGAATGCACCGCCAACGCTGTCCCGCACGCCTGCCCACACCAATCCAACGCCAACATCAATGCCCCAACGTCCGGTTCCCGTACGCATGTCGTCCCGTCCAGGAGCCATTGCTCTCGTCAAATCGGGCAAAATCCGCTACGGCTCTTGTCGCGATCTGAGACGAACCAGCTACGACCATGCCCGGCCTGCTCGCCCGCACGACTCTCGTTCCGATTCAGTTATAAGACCAAAAACCTACCCGATTCGGGCGTCTGCCCCAATCGGAGTTTCCTACTCCACCATCTTCCTCATTTGCTTAGGCTCGTCAAGCAAAATCGATTCGCCACCGCGCAAAAACACCACGAATCGGACCTCGAGGGTCCCATTCCAACGTCTTTCCGCGGTTCAGGCGTAAAAACCTGCCGGCTGGGGATTTATAGCTTCTAGGCCAGACGCATCCTGTGCTTCGCAGGCTCAGACGATGCAGGGTCCTTCGCTGAACACGCTCAGGAATGAGTCGATGTCCGCCGGGTCAAACACCGAGCTGTCGTTGTTGAAGTCGATGTCGTTGCACGTCGCTTCCGCAGGCACGCAAGGTCCTTCGCTGAACACGCTCAGAAACGCGTCGATGTCGGTGGGATCGAAGAGTGAATTGTCGTTGTTGAAGTCGATGTTGTCGCACCGACGTGTGAGTTCAAGACCAACGTTGTCCACGTACGCGTTGTTGTACGGCGCGATCACCCGCGACAGCGTGACCGTGACCAACACCTGGCGCGTGTTCGCGGGCACGCCCGAGACAGTCCAGTACTGGCTCAGCCCAGTGACCCCGCCGCGCACCGCAGCGCTGGGACCCACAAGCGTGTCAGTCCGAAGGCTGTTCGAGCCGCTGTCGGCCCACACGATGATGACGCGAGCGATGTCATCCTGAGTGCTAAAACCGCCCAAATATGCGCTCAAGCGGAACCCCACGCCGCCCGCGTCGATGACCGTGGCATAGCTCGACAGGTCGATGGTCTGGAAGAGCTGCGACAACGCTGCGGTCGGTCCGCCAGCGACAAACTGATTGCCGCGGTCGTCCGGGCCCGGGCTGCTGGTCGACGGGAACTGTCCGCCCACCGAGTAAGGCACCACCGTCCCGGATCCAATCGCGTTCCACCCAGTAGGGGACACCACCGTCGAACCGTCCGCGGACGCGGGACCGTCTTCAAACCCGGGATTGGTCACCAAGTTTGTGTCGTATACCTGCGAATGCGCAGCCACCGCAACGCACAGACAGCCAAACACACCGCCCAAGCGGCTCCATTGAGTCCGGGTCATTTCTGCTCTCCTCTGCTTCCGCGGCCGCCAAGACCAAGCGGCGTACCACCCACCGCCCACAATTGTAACCGGAAGGCCCCAATTGCAAGCCAAAAATGGCGTCTTCATCTTGGTTTGACGCTTTGCTGGTGAAAGACGTACAAATAACCCACTCCAATTTGTCAATTTTTCGATTCAATCACTTGGTTCCACCCGGCACAAAGGGAAATCCCAGACAAGCAGTCAAACGAAAATCTATCCGGTGATAGGCATTTGCTAACCCCTTGCTCTCCCATATGCCCAACTTGAACACTCATTCTCCCGAACGAGCCGCTCTGAGCCTCGTTGGTGCCGTGGGCGAAACCGCCGCGGCGGGCCAGGACTGGCGACAAGTGCTGGCACTAGGGCTCCAGAGTCTTTTCAATGTGAAAATGGGTGCTTTGGTCGACATCGATTCCGCCCACGCCACCCCGAACCCAAGGCCGCGACACGTCACCGAAGTGGGACTCACCGAGGGCGAACGCGCGGCGTTGTGGTCGTACGTCCACGATCCCGATGCGTTTGATCCGTTCTTGTCCAATATCTTGGCCGGTCCTCGCAGCAACCGTGTCGTGACCCGCCGGGATGTTGTCGCCGACGACAACTGGTACGGCATACCGCTGGTGGAGGACTACATCCGCAAGGCCGGGCTGGATGACTTGCTGGTGGGCGTCTTTATTCCAGAGGGCGCAAAGTCCGGCTTCATGACGGTCGCCCATCGTGCGTTGGGCGAGCGTTCGTTCACGTCTGTCGAGGCCGAGACCATGCGGCTTATCCAGCATGGCCTGTCCGGCTGGTCGCGATTGCTGATCGATCGCTCCGCCCCGCCTTCGATGACTCCTGCCCGCGATCCCCTCGCTCGGTTTCCGATGCCCCGACTGAGCCCGCGCCTGCGCCAGTTGCTGGAGGGCTTCATTGCCGGCAAGAGCGAGCGGCAGGTTGCCGACGAAATGGGCCTCAGCCGCCACACCGTACACATGCACGCCAAGCGCCTGTACAAAGCGATGGAAGTGAAGTCCCGCGCCGAACTGGTGGCCAAGGCGCTGCGGGCTCGCTGAACAGACTTTGGTTCGCTGGTTGTGTTACGCCGCGCCGCGCTGCTTGACACGCTGGGTGTGCTCGGCCCAGCGAGGCGGGCGAACGTTGCTGGGGGTGCTGGCGATTTCCTGCCAGTCCTCCGCCGAGTTGATCTGGATTTCGCTGGCCATGGTCTTGCGATAACCCAGGAGCCGCACGACCTCGAGCACGTCGGTCCACGACGGGTACGCCATCTGGTTGGCGCGCTTGAAACTCTCAATCGCCATGATGAAGAGGAACTGCTCCTTCGTGAGGTTTCCTTCTTCCGCGGCACGCGTGAAGTCCGACAATCGCCGGCCCGGCCCGCGCCGACGCTCAAATCCCTGCTCGTCAAAGTACGTGGCCCCTTGCCCGTCGCGCCGATCCCCGTCGCGCTGGCGGCGATCTGCGAAACCAGGCGAGTCGGGTCCCTTGGCCGCCGCCGCGGGTTTCGCGGCGTGGACGTTCTCAACGCCCGCGCAATCGTCAAAGGGCAAAACACCCCGGGCGCAACGCTCGGGGTGCTGACAGTTATTCTGGCAGTTGTTCGTGCAGTTCGACTCGTTCTTGCGCTGGGCCATGGGGCGAACCTCCGGAAGAGGAGGAACTCAGGCCCATCGCTCACGCGCGCGGGCTAGAGGTCCTCATCGTCCTCGTCGTCCTCTTCATCGTCCGCGCCGTCGTCGTCGTCGAGGTCCTCGTCCTCATCATCGAGGAAGTCGTCGTCCTCTTCCTCGAAGTCGGCGTCACCCGCGCCACCTTCCTCATCGTCGTCAGCGTCGTCGTCGTCGTCAAAGTCCTCATCGTCGTCATCATCGTCATCGTCTTCGTAGCCCAGCACATCCGTGCCGTAGCCGCCGAAGCCGGGGCGATCCTCGTCGCGGCCCGTCGAGACGCGTTCGAGCGTCGCGACGCCACCGAAGGTATCGCCAGACGATTCGTTCATGAGACTGCCAAGGCCCATCGCTTGCAAGAGTTTCTGTGCCATCTGCCACCGTCCTTGGGCGCTGGTCGCCCTCGAATCAATCTGCAACCCACAACCACTGCAACTCGCACTACTTTCACACGCCTGATCCGTCGCGCACGGGTCGGAAGTTCCCGTTCGTTTGGCCCAAGGCTCGCCAATGTAGGCAAGTTCGCTCGCGTGTCCAGTCCGGTTTTCTCCTCGTTTGCATCTCCCGCGTTTGCTGCCTCCTCGCCCTGCCCACGCCACCCGCCCGAGATACAGTCGCCCCGCTCACATCTCGGTCAGCCCCACGATGTCTTCCCACCAACCCACCACCGACTTTCACCCCAAGGCCCTCCTCACCGCGTGCATCCTGCCCGGTTTGGGCCACATCGTCCGAGGCGAGATCGCCCGGGGCGTCTACATCATGACGTCCCTGCTCACGATGTTCGTGGGCGGGATTTTTCTGGGGGGCGTCGACGTCATCGATTCCAAGGAAGACCGCGTCTGGTTCTACGCCCAGGCACTCGTCGGCCCCGCCGCGTTTGGTGTGGATTACTACCACCAGAACCACCTCAAGGTGATGGCCAACACGACGGACCGTTCGGGCCGCATGGCCCTTCGCAGCGCGTTTCCCACCGAAGGTCGCAAGCCCGACGGCACCGTGCTGCTGGGCGGCAGGCCCCCCAACACCAAGTCGGTGGGCCGCATGAACGAACTGGGGACGCTCGCCTGCGCACTGGCGGGGATGCTCAACCTGATCGTGATCCTCGACGCGGGGTTCCCGTCGATCAGGCCGAGGCGGCAGCAGCCCACGCCGCGGGCCGGAGATGCAGTCGCGGCCGAACTCGCAGGCAACGTGGCCATCAGCACCGCAACCGGAGGCAACGGATGATGAGCCGCTTCCGTGTGTCGTTCATGCCGTGGTTCGTGGCGCTGGTAGTGATGTTTGCGTGCGCAGGACTCACGCTGGCGCAGAACGCCAGCCCCGACGGCCTCGCCAAGCCCCAGCAGGGCTTCGGCCCCGCCGCGGGCGCGGCGTCGCAAGCAGCCACACAGGCTCCTGCTCATCCCTGGCGTCCGTTCCTCGATCCGGTGATCATTCATGACTCGTGGTACTTTCTGATCATCCCCATGGCGTTTCTGATGTCGATGGCGTACAAGGCGGTCCGCTGCCACGACATGCGTCGATACTGGCGAGCGGTGATCGCGATGACGATCCAGGTCGTGCTGGGCATGATCGCGCTGGGAGCGGGGTTTTGGATGTTGATTGAGTTTGTGCTGCCGCGGATAGCGCCGTGAGGAAGAGACGGAGAGACGGAGAGACGAAGCGGGGCGTCGCGAGTGCAGTGATCACCGCTTGGCGATGAGAAGAAGACCCACGCAACTGCCCACGAAGAGCGCACTCAGCAGCAAGAAGAGCCACAACCGATTGCGACGATTCGACACAGCCCTGTGATCGATCGGGTTCTCCGCGAGCGGCCGCGTCCCGCATTCCGGGCACACGCCGGAGAGTCCCTCGCGCGAGTAACCGCAGACATGGCAAACTTGGTGAGTGCTTGGACTGTCGGACATTTGCATCACGGGCCGGTGGGTTGATGTTTGCCTGTCGCGTCGTGCCTAGCGACGCGACGAACGAGCAAACTGCTGCGGTCATGATACGAATCACAAGTAGCCCCTCACGCCAGTCTTGTGCGGCTTATCGAGATTCTGGATCATGTATCTGAGTGCGTCGACCGCGTGGTCGAAGCCGTCGCGCTTGACGGGGCTGTCGCTTTCGGGGTCGTCTTCCGGGTAGTGGTATCGCTCCAGACTCTCGATCAGTTTTTCGCAGCGTTGGTACACGAACAGGCGCGGGCCGTTGCCGTCTGCTGGGGCGAGTCTTGCTCGCACCAAGGCGAGGCCATCAACCACACCCATGCGGCGGGTCTTGACCGTGAGCCCGGCTTGGCGCATCTTCGTGACGCTTGAGACGCCCGTGTGGTCGTTGGTGTTGTTGCCTGCGGGGTCAACGCCAATCCACGCGCACGCGGGCCATGGACGATGCGAGCAATCGAGCGCGGCGGGCTCTTCGGGTCGGCGGGCGCCATCGAGGCCCTTGGTGATCACCGCGATGTGATCTTCGAGCACATGCCCGCGCGCGACATGTTCATCGACCACCCACAGCACGCCCTGATCGTCGAGCGCGGCCCACAATACCACCGTCGGCGCACGAAATCCAAAGTCCATCCCCGCGAGCCACTGGACGATTCGGCTTTCCGAGCCGTGCTTTTCGGCTTGAGCCTCCTTTGCCGCGATCGCCGCGTCCGTGAGCCACTCGGGCAGCCGATCCACGACATGCACCCGCGGCTCAAACTCGGGCAAGACCGCGTCGGTCCGCTTGACGCGCAGACACAGCATCTCCGCCTCCCAGGTCGCGAGCGCGACGCGTCTCTTCATCGCGATGGCGTCGTCGATGGCGACGTGCCCGCCTTGCTCGGGGTCGCGCTGCTTGGCCTTGCCCGCGCAGTCGGTGAACAGCACGCAGGTTTTGCACTCGCGCTGGGGAGGGCAATGTTCGAGCGCGTCGACCACGCCCCAGCGGAAGAGTCTGCGCTCGCCCGCGCGGGCTTCCTGCACGAGGTCGTGCATGACGCCGTGAGGAACGTGCATGGTGGAGAGGCATTCGACGCTGCCTCGCACGAAGAAGTCGCCGCATTGTTTGCTGCGGGTGGTGAGCTGCGCGGCTTCCCATACATCGCGCTTGAAGAGATCGACTTCGTCGCAGCGGAGCTTCTGGACGCGCGTGCCTCGGATGGATTGATGGCTTTGGGCGAGGAGTTCGACTTCCGAGCCGTTGATGAGGCGGAGGCGCGTCTCGGTGATCTTGCCCTTGACCATGGACGCCAGCATCGGGTGGTTGTGGGGGTCAAAGAGGCGTCGCAGTTGCGCGTGCATGCGTCGGGACTGCTCGAGGCTGCCTCCCAGGATTCGGACTTCGATGCCTGGCTTGAAGACCAGGTCGAGCATGGTCGCGACGGCTCCGAGGAAGGTCTTGCCGCCGCCTCGGTTGGCCCAGACGACGCAGTCCGGACACTGGTTGCGTGTCCCGCTGGGGCGGGAGGTTTCGGTTGCGTCTCCGAAGAACGCAAACTGCAGGTAGTCAAATGGAGCCGCGTGGCCTTCGATCAGCGAGGTTCGCGGCACGCGAATTCCGACTTCCTTCACCAGCCACGAGTGGAGGTCATCCGGGGTCTTGAGCGAGGCCGGAGTATCCGCGACGGGGCCAGCGTGCGCCGGCTCGGGTGAGGTCCTGGGTTGAACTTCCAGCGTGCCGTCGTTGTTCGCGATATCCGCAGAGTCGGCGACTCTCTCGCGCGATGACAAACGAGTCTTCGAACTCGCTGCCTTCTTCACCACTTTCTTGGTAACGTGCTTGCTTCCGTCATCTTCATGCGTCGACATCCTGCCCCCTTTCGTCCGGTCGTTCCAAACTGATCGTGCTTCAACATGCGTGCAAAAAAACGTGTGCTGGATTGGTCCTGAAAGCGCCGGCTTGGAGAGCCGGGTATGCATTACGGCGTCACAAACACCAACGGCCTTGCCACCAATCCCGCGCTGGCGAGCACCAGCAGCTTTGCGATCGCATCTTGATTGCCGGCGTCGGGCTCGCGCCCTCGGGTGCTGCGGCTGGCGCGGGTCCAGGTGAGGACCTCGTGCGCGAGTGACGGATCGGCGCGAAGCGCGAGCGTGGCGGCGTTGAGGCTGACGAACTCGAGCGGGCGCAGTTGGCGGGTGTGCAGGGCGAGCAGCAACCGCCGGTCGCGGCGCGAGGGCGGGCAGACGACTTCGCGCATGCCGGAGCGTTGGAAGAGGGGCGAGATTCGGCCCATAGCGGAGAGGGATTCGGTGAGGGGCGTGAGCGGGAAGTCCAGATACGTACGCACGAGTTGGCTGGCGACGCCCACGCCTCGGAAGGACGGATGCACGATGACGCGCGAGATGGTGCGGACGTAGAAGTTGAGCGTGCGGGCGAGCTCGCGTGGGGAACGGGGCGCGTCGGCGGCGAATAGATCGGGCCAGGCGCGGGCCCGCCAGGGGCCGTTGAGGGTCGGGCGGCTTACGCAGAGCACGCCCACGCAGCGCGGGTGATTGGTAGTCGCGTCGAACGCGCCGAGGACCTGGGCGAAAGTCGCGGGCGTGCCGGCGCGATAGTGCAGGGGCGCGAAGCTCGCAAGCAGGTCGGCCTGGGCGGCATTGTCGATCCGGCGGACTTCGAAGTTGGTGACGGTGGTCGTCACGCGGCCCTCCCGTGGTCTTGTGCTTCCCAGATTGGGTGCAGGCGGAGAGTGAGGTCCGGGGCGAGCCAGTGCTCGACGTCGTCGTGCGCGGTCGCGAGGATCAGCGACAGGCGTGGCGACGGTGCGGTTCGCGTGGACTTGCGTCGCACGAGCTTGGCAAGTGACTGGCAGAGGGTGCGGGCGTTGGTGCGGTCTAGCACGCTCGCGAACTCGTCGATTAGCAGGACGCGGGGAGTCTGGTCGGTTTGTGGGCGATTGAAGGTGCGGCGCGAGAGCAGCGATGCAACGGCGCAGGCGATGCGGAGGCGGGCGCTTTGGCCTTCGGAGAGGGTGTCGGGGCTTTGAGCCATGAGCAGGGCATCGCCCAGGCCGACGGCGGAGAGCAGGGCGAGGGCGTCGCGTCGCGGGCCCGGGAGGCGATCGATGAGGGTGGTGGGGGTGGGCTGGATTTCGTCGGCGCGAGGCCATGCGCCCAGGTCGAGCAGACGCGATGGCACGTGTTGCTGTGCGAGCGCGCGATGCGCGGCGCGGAGGTGCGTGCTCTTGCCGCAGCCGCTTTCACCTTGGAGGAGGATGATGCGAGGCGGGCCGTGGCTGGCGGCGGCGGTGATCTGATGGATGATGGTGGTGTCGATGCGAGGGTGCGTCTGCGGAACGTGCTCGCGGACGCCCAGGCCGAAGCCGGCGAGCGTGCGGAGCAGGCGGTGGGTGGCGGTGCCGGCGATGGGCACGATGCGGATGATGGGGGAAGCGGTGTGGCGCATGGTGGGGCTCGTGGCTGCTTGAGTGGGCGGCGGGGGGGAGGGGGCGTATCAGGCGGCGCGCTGCGCGGGAGAGATGGCGCGGCGGGTCAGGTCGTGCTGGTTGCGGATGGCGGTGATGTGCTGGCGCACCGTGTGGACGGTGAGGCCCAGCGTGCTGGCGGTTTGGCGGAGCGACAGGCCGTGCAGGAAGCTCGCGACGGCGACGCGTCGGCGGACGCCGCCCCAGGCGTCCACGCGGTGCATCACGAACTGAAACTCGGAGGAGTTGATGCGGAGGCAGACCCTGCGGACCTGGCGGCGGACTTGGCGCGGGTCGCGGCTCGTGAGGCGGCCCACGGCGGCGGCGGATTGGCCGCGGTCGAGCACGGCGAGGGCGATTTCACGATCGGCGGGGTCGAGGTAGGGGGCTGCGGCCCGGACTTTTGCCGCGAGGTCGGCTGGTGTGCCGCGTCGCAGGTCGCGGAAGAGCTGGTCGATGGGGACGCCTGCGTGGGTGGAGGTGATCATGAAATCCTGCCTTTCTGCTGTTTGTGGACTGCCCGGAAGTGCACCGCGAAAGTTGTTCACAGACTTGAGAACGATTGGGATATGTTCTACGATGATCACGGAAATTGCAAGGTGTCTGTTCGGCAAATCCAGAAAAGTCGCGCACAAGAGTGGTCGAACCAGCGATCTGCGCGCACAGAGATGGTCGTTGGCTGACGCGGGACCTGACGCCGCGGTGCTTCACAGAGGGTGAGCGCGAAGGAGGATGCATGGAACGGTCGCGAGATATGCACGAGCGCGAGGAGCCCGATGTCCGGCTTGGGCTGACGGTTGGTCAGCGGATTCGTGAGGCGCGAGAGCGGCGCGGCATGTCACTGCAGGACCTGGCGGACGCGGTGGGGTGCGCGAAGAGCTATTTGAGCTCGATTGAAACGGGCAAGCGGAGCCTGCCGGGCGATGAGGTGTTGGCGGCGGTGGAGCGAACCCTTGAGTTGCCTGCGGGGCATCTCGTGCATGCGGCGCGGTGGGAGAAGAGTCTGGATGCCGGGGGGGCGGGCGTGCGGAAGGATGTTGCGGAACTGCGTCGGCGAGCGTCGGCGGCGAAGCAGTTGGCGGCGTTGCTGCGCGAGCGGGGGAGCAAGGGGCTGGACGCGGCGTACTTGAGTGGCGAGTTGGCGCGGATGGTGGATCGGATTGCGCCGCCAGAATCCGGGCAAGCGGGGGCGGGGCCTGGCAGCGATGCGATTCCGGTGCCTCTGCCCATGGAGGTGCCTCTGATCAACTCGGTGGCGGCGGGGTATCCGACGGAGTTTACGGATTTGGGGTATCCGGCCCGGGTGGCGGATGAATATGTGAGATGCCCGGATGTGCATGATCCAGACGCGTTTGCGGCGCGGGTGGTGGGGGACTCGATGGAGCCGGCGTACTACGAGGGGGACATCGTGATTTTCAGCCCTGCGAAGGCGCTGGCGAGCGGGCAGGATTGCTTCGCGCGGATCGAGCCGGATCAGACGAGCACGTTCAAGCGGGTGTTCTTTGAGAAGGACGCGGGGGGGCGGGAGGTGATTCGATTGCAGCCGCTGAATAGCAGGTATGCGCCGAGTGTGTATCAGCGCGAGCAGGTGGCGGGGCTGTACGCGGCGGTGAGTGTGATGCGGAAGATACCGTGAGGGTTGCTACCCTTGTGCGTGGTGCTGCACGGTATCAATTTTCCTCCCGCAGAGATCGCGGCATTCTGCCAGCGACATCGCGTGCGCAGGCTGAGCGTGTTTGGCAGCATATTGACCGATGCTTTCGTCCCGGAAAGCGACATTGACATGCTGGTTGAGTTTGAGACCGACGCGACGCCTGGGATGATTGGTTTTGGTGGGATGATTCTCGAATTGACGCGGATGCTGGGTCGACGAGTGGACCTGCGGACGCCCGAGGATCTTTCGAGGCACTTCCGGCCTTATGTGATGCGTGATGCGAGGACGCTGCATGCCGCGTGAGGCTCGGCGGCTGCCCATCGATGATCGCGTGCGGATCGAGCACATGCTCGAGGCCGCGAGGGATATTCGCGACTTCATGCGTGGGCGCGAGCGGGGCGACCTTGATACCAATTCGATGCTGCTGCGAGCCGTGACCAACGCGGTGCAGCAGATCGGTGAAGCAGCGGCGCATGTCTCGGATGACGGGCGGACGCGCGTGCCGGATTTGCCTTGGGGACCGATCGTCGCGATGCGGCATGTGCTGGTGCATGTGTATTGGGGCGTTGATCGAGATCGTCTGTGGCGAACGGTACTTGACGACGTGCCCGTGCTGCTCTCGGTGTTGGAGCGAGCGACAACGAACTGGCCACTTTCGACCATTGAACCTCCGACTTCGCTTTCGAGTGCTTCTGCTAGCAGGAATCGCGTTATGCCCACCTTCGCCCAATCCACGTTTGTCCCCGCTGATCTTGACGCCACGAGCTTTGCGAATGTTGAACCGCTGTATCGCGCGCTGCTGGAGAGGCCCGTGAACAGCCCGGCGGAACTTGAGCAGTGGCTTGTTGATCGCAGCGAGCTCACGGCGGCGTGTTCGGAGACTCGCGCGAATCTGTACGTCACGACGACTTGCGACACCGAGGACAAGCAGGCGGCGGCGGCGTTTTCCGCGTTTGTCGAGAATGTTGATCCCAAGCTCAAGCCGCTGAACTTTGAGTTGGACAAGCGGTTTGTGGAGTTGGCGGCACGCTATCGGCTGCCGGCGCAGCGATACATGGTGCTGGAGCGTGCGACGCGGAGCGAGGTGGAGCTGTATCGCGATGAGAACGTGCCGCTGGAGACGCAGCTGGCGCTGCTTTCGCAGAAGTTTGAGCAGTTGGCGGGGTCGCTCAGTGTGCAGTTTGAGGGGCAGGAGCGGACGCTGCCTCAGATGGCGCGGTATCAGGAGTTGCCCGATCGCAGCGTGCGCGAGAGCGCGTGGCGGGCGGTTGCGGAGCGGCGGCTTCGGGAAGTGGGCGGGTTCAACGACATCTATGACCACATGATCGGGCTGCGGCAGCAGGTCTCGGTCAGTGCGGGGTTCAAGGATTACGTTGGCTACACGTTCAAGGCCAAGCAGCGGTTTGACTACACGCCCAAGCACTGCTTTGACTATCACGCGGGCGTGGAGCAGGCGGTGGTGCCGCTGGTGCGGGCGCTGGATCGCAAGCGCGCGGGGCAACTGGGCGTCAATCCTCTGCGGCCTTGGGACCTTTCGGTTGATCCCAAGGGGCGCGGGCCCTTGCATCCGTTCAGCAACGGGCGTGAACTGGTGCGCAAGAGCGTTGCGACGATGAAGAGCCTGGATTCGCGGCTGGCGGACATGCTCGCCAGCATGGGCGACGGCAGCGAAGCCCGCGGCACGCGCGATGGGGCGTGTCTGGACCTGGACAGCCGCAAGGGCAAGGCACCGGGCGGGTATCAATACATGCGGGATCGCTCGCGCCAGCCGTTCATCTTCATGAATGCGGCGGGGCTGCACAAGGACGTCGAGACGATGGTGCACGAAGCCGGGCACGCGTTTCACTCGATGCTGTGCCGGGAGGATCCGCTGGTGGAGTATCGCCATGCGCCGATTGAGTTCTGCGAAGTGGCGAGCATGGGGATGGAGTTGCTCAGCATGAAGCACTGGGCCGCGTCGGGCGCGTTTTATCAGCCGGGGAGCGAGGACTTCCAGCGGGCGTGCCGGGAGCAGATCAAGCGGAGTTTTGTGCTGCTCCCGTGGATCGCGATGATCGATGCGTTCCAGCACTGGGTGTATTCGAATGTCGGGCATTCGCGCCAGCAGCGCGAGGCGCAGTGGGTGAGCCTGGACGAGCGGTTTGGGAACGCGATCAGTTGGGAGGGGCTGGAGGCGTATCGGGCGAACCTGTGGCAGCGGCAGTTGCACTTGTTCAGCGTGCCGTTTTACTACATTGAGTATGGCATCGCGCAGCTGGGCGCGCTGCAGTTGTGGCTGATCAGCCTGGAGAAGGGCGAGCGGACGGCGATTGACTACTACATGAAGGCGCTGAGCATCGGCGGGGCAAGGCCGCTGCCCGAGTTGTTTGAGGCGTGCGGGTTGGTGTTTGATTTCGGGCCATCGACAATCAAGCGGCTGGTGGATCGGGTGGGGAGTGAGTTGGAGAAGTTGCCGGAGTGAGGCGTGGTCGGCGGCGTCGACCGCTGAGCGGCTGCGCGATCAACGCGAGAGGGGCAGAAGCATGGCTCGCTCTGACAAACTGCCCGTCGCTCGGCCTTATGAAGACACCTGGCCCAAGGAGCTCGCACACCTGCGCGCGGGGTTGATGAGGCGGGCGACGTTCCACGTGTTCCTGACATGGATTGTCGGTGCTGTCGCGACACTCATGCTGTTCATGCTTGTGTGGCTGCCCTGGAGAGTTGAGCTTCGCGCCGCTAGCCGGTTGGTTCGGTCCTTCGGGGCCGCTCCTTGCGGTGGTGGTGTGTTCCGGAGTGCTCGGCGTGGCGATTTCATTCGCGAGCGAACACTTCTTGGGCCGAATCCGAACCAGGCGGTATCGCAACGTCCTCCTCGCCCACGGCTTCTGTCCGTGCGGCTACAAGTATGTCGAGCAGGGCGAATCTCGATCGTGTCCGGAGTGCGGGCGGAAGTGGACCGTCAAGCAGCCGCCGCGGGAGTGACGAACTCGCGACAGTGTCAACCTCAGCATGCATCGCAAGCCCATCATCTCTCTCGACGATCCCGCCTGGCCCGAAGAGCTGCGAGCGGAGCGGGATCGTCTCAGCAGGAAGGTGCAGCGGCGTGGGTCCATGTTGATCACCGGCGCGGTGCTGGTAGCGTCCGTGATCATCATGATCGTGCTGGCCAACGCGCCCACAGGGCCGCTGCAGACGATGTTCGCGAAGGTGCCCAACATCGTGTACTACATCACGACGTTTGCGCTCGTCTCCTGGTGGGCTTCGATGCGCCAGAGTCGGCCCAACCTCGAGGCGGCGATGGTGCTGCTCCAGCACGGGTATTGCCCGTGCGGATACAAGCCTGTCGAACATCGGGGTGAACTCACCTGCCCCGAATGCGGGCGCATGTGGGTGCCGGGCGGCGTGCCCAGCGAGTGATCTGAGCAAAGTTGTCATGCCCATCACGCAAACGCATACAGTCAGTTCTCGGGCATATGCGACGAGTTCTCAGGCGTCGGCCACGCGAGCACGCTGCGACGTTGGGAACTTTGACTCCCGATTTCGGGGACTTGTGGTACAGTGTTCGCTATGAAGCCTGCGGCCGAGGTGACGGTGATCTTGGGGGACCTTCGCGCGGGGCGTGCGGGGGCGGCGGAGCGATTGTCGGCGCTCGTGTATGACGAGCTGCGGGCGATGGCCGGGGCGATGATGAGTCAGGAGCGGGCGGCCCACACGTTGCAGCCGACGGCGCTGGTGCATGAGGCGTTTGTGCGGATGTCGGGGAGTGATGGGCTGGATGCGAACGATCGCAAGCACTTCATGGCGATTGCGGCGAAGGTGATGCGGCAGGTGCTGATTGACCATGCGCGGGCCAAGCGGGCGGACAAGCGGGGCGGGGGGAAGGTGCTTGCGGGTGTGGAGGGGCTTGATTCAACGGTGACGCCCGGTACGAGTGGCGGGACGCGCGAGCTTGATGTGCTGGATCTGGATGACGCGCTGCATGCGCTGGCGGAGGAGTATCCGCGGGCGGCGCGGGTGGTGGAGCTGCGGTTCTTTGGCGGGTTGCAAGTGCCTGAGACGGCGGCGGTGTTGGGGATCGCGGAGCCGACGGTGGAGCGGGACTGGGCGTTGGCGAGAGGGTGGCTGAAGCGGAGGATGGAGGGGGAGAAGAAGTAGTGAGAAGGTGCGAAAGAGGGGAGCGCGAGCAAGCGAGCGAAGGGGGAGGTTGGTCGGGCAGGGTGGAGCGCGGGTGTGGTGGGGGTGGTGAAAGGGTGTGGGCTTGGGTGGAGACTCGGTCGATCGTGGAACGCAGAAGTCGCTGGCGCGGCGGGTCACTGATGCGCTGGACGCGGCGGGGGAGACGACGGGCGCGGAGTTGCTCGCGCTGATGCGGGCCCGGCATGCGGGTGATCCGGAATTGCTGCGTGAGATTGAGGCGTTGTTGGGAGAGTCGATGGGCGGGGGCGAGAGCGGCGCGGGTGGCGGCAGCGCGATTTCTGTGCCGGTGCTGGATGCGACGCTCAATACGAACGCCTCGGCGACGATGGTGCGGTCGGCGCTTGCGCGATTTGGGATTTCGGGGACGCGACCCGGCGCGGACGGCGCCGCGGACGAGCCCCAGCCGCTGCCGGAAGCGTTGGGTGGGTATCGGGTGCTGCGCGAGCTTGGGCGGGGCGGGATGGGGGTGGTGTACGAGTGTGAGCAGGCTCAGCCCAAGCGGAAAGTCGCGTTGAAGGTGCTGCGGCGGGGTCTGGGCTTCAGCGAGTTGACGGGCGGAGGGATGGACTCGCGACGCGAGGCCCAGGTGCTGGCGCGACTGACGCATCCGGGGATCGTGCGCGTCATTGAGGCGGGCGTGGATGGGGTGTCGGGGCAGACGTTCTTCGCGATGGACTTGGTCGAGGGGCAGCCGCTGTTGCAGCATGCTCGCGATCAGGGGTTGGGCGTGCGCGAGCGGGTGGAGTTGCTCGCGCGGGTGTGCGACGCCGTCGAGCACGCACATCGCAAGGGCATCATCCACCGCGACATCAAGCCGTCGAACGTGCTGGTGGAGCGGGGCGACTCAGCGAGCGCTGGCGAGTTTTCGCGGGTGGGGCAGCCGCGGGTGATGGATTTTGGGGTGGCGAAGCTGACGGATCCGTCGATGGGCGCGTCGCTGGTGTTGCCTGGGCAGTCGTCGATCGTGGGGACGCTTGGGTACATCAGCCCCGAGGCGCTCAAGGGCGATGCGCAGACGGTGGACACTCGGGCCGATGTGTACGCGCTGGGCGTGGTGCTGTTTGAACTGCTCGCGGGGCAGGCGCCGATCAGTCTCGCGGGCGTGCCGTTGTCGGAGGTCGCCCGGCGTGTGAGCGAAGCAAGCGTGCCCTCGCTGCGGACGTTCGATCCGCGGCTCAAGGGCGATCTTGAGACCATCGCGAAGAAGGCGATGGAGAAGAGCCCCGAGCGGCGATATGGCAGCGCGGGCGAGCTTGGCGATGATCTGCGGCGCTTCCTGCGGCGCGAGCCGGTGGTTGCGCAGTCCGCGAGCGCGGCGTATCTGGCCCGCAAGTTCATCGCGCGGCATCGCGTGGTGTCCGGGCTGGCGGCGGTGCTGGTGCTTGCGCTGGTGGGCGGGCTGGCGACGACTCTGGTGATGATCAACCGCGTCGAAAGGGCTCGTGAGCAGGAGCAGACCCAGCGCGAAACCGCCAACGCGATTCGCAGCTACCTCGTGCAGGACCTGATCGGCGCGGCCCAGCCGGGTCGCGTGGGCAAGGATGCGAAGATCGTGGATGTGCTGGGGACGCTTGGAAAGGAAGTCGGCACGCGATTCCCGGGCAACCAAGAGCTTGAAGGGCGCGTGCGGATCGAGTTGTCGGCGGCGTTTCATGGGCTGGGGATGTACGAGGAAGCGCTGGAGCAAAGCGAGCGAGCGGTCGCGGCGCTGGACGCGTCGGTGGGCAAGGACGATCTCGCGTCGATCGCTGCGCTCACGGCCTTGGCGATGGCGCGGGCGAGCAAGGGCGACGCGGTGAAGGCGGAGTCGGCGGCGCGGGAGGGCATCGCGCGAGCCGAGCGACTGCTGCCACCTGACGAGCCGTTCCGGCTGCGGCTGGAATCGGTGCTGGGCGGTTCGCTGCATGGGCAGAATCGGGTGGCGGAATCGCTGGCAGTGCTCGAGCCGCTGCTCGCCAGGATGGAGAAGGTCACGACGATCGACATCTCGGATCGAGCATCGGCGCGGCTGCATTACGCGACCGCGCTCCAGCAGGCTGATCCGCCCCGACGCGATGAAGCAGCGAATCAGTTGCTCTCGTTGATCAAGGACTTTGAGGTCATGGGCGAGCCCACACACCCGGCGGCGCTGGCGGCTCGCAACAACGTGATCGGGATTTTGCTGTCGCTCAATCGCGTTGATGAGGCGCTGGCGGCCGTTCTGCCCTTGCCCGATCTTGTGAAACAGGTCTTTCCGCCCGAGCATCCCGGGCACGGCTACATCGCCACCAACATGGCGCGGGTTCTGGAGCGTGCCGGGCGGAAGCGTGAGGGGCTGGATTGGTGGATCAAGAGCGCGGACGCGATGGTGATCGCGATGGGCGACTCCACGTGGCAGACCGAGCGGGCGATATCGGGCGTGGCGAAGTCGGCGCACGACTTGCGCGAAACTGCGCTGGCACGGGAGTGGAGCATGCGGACGATCGCGGCACGCCTGCGCACCGCGCCGCGTGATGAAGCCGCGACGACGATCAAGGTCTTTGAGGAATACGCGCCGCGGATGGGCGAGGCGAACCCGGGCGCGGCGTTGGATGTCGTGCTTGCTCAGCGGGATGTGCTCACGCCAGCATCGCATCCGCGGCGGCAGCGATTCCTCGCGAATCTGGCGTGGGCGGCTTGGCACATGGATCGCAAGGACGCGGCCAAGGCGCTGCGGGAGGAGATTCGGGGGCTGCCGAGTGACGATGAGGAGGCAGCGAAGGTGGTGGGGGCGTTGGATGAAGTGATGGGGAAGTAGATGCGCGGGGCGGTCTGGCAGGGGGCGTGCGTCCCTGGTCTCCTATCTGCTGAGTTCGGTGCCTCGGTCGCGTGCGGCGAGGATGGCGGCGATCAGGTCGGCCCGAACTTGTTTGTCATCCAGCACCACCGTTGCCGCTTGCGTCGTGCCTCCCTTGCTCGTGACGGCGGCGCGGAGTTGTTCGGGTGCGTCGCTGGATTGGGCGAGCAGGTCGCCGCTGCCTGCGATGGTGGCGCGGGTGATGGCGCTGGCTTGTTCGGGCGTAAATCCCATCGCAAGCCCGGCTGCGATCATGGCCTCGGCGAGATAGAAGACGTACGCGGGACCGCTGCCCGCGAGAGCGGTGAAGGCATCCATGAGCGATTCGTCGACGCGCAGGACGAGGGGGCCGACGCCCTTGAAGATCGATTCGGCAAACTTCGCGTCGACGTCGGCGACGCCCGCGCCGAGGCAGATGGCGGTGGCGCCCTGGCCAATGGCGGCGGGGAGGTTGGGCATCGCGCGGACGACGCGTGCGCCGGGGAAGCGCTCGGCGAGTTTGGCGGAGGGCGTGCCGGCAAGGATGCTGATGAGCACGCGGCCATCGAGACCGCCCGCGGCATCACACTCGACGCAGGTATCGGCGAGGGACTGGGGCTTGATGGCGAGGAGCACCTGGCCCTCGGCGGGCGAGGCGGCCTGCTTGCTCAGCCAGTGCATGGCATGGTTGGCGCTGGAGAAGACGGTGACGCCCGTCGCGGCGATGCGAGAGCGGCGTGCGGCGTCGTGCTCCGCGACGCAGACGCGCGAGGGGGAGAGGATCCGCGCTTGCACGCCTCCCGTGATGATCGCTTTCCCCATGTTGCCCCCGCCGATGACTGCCAGGAACGGATGGGCCATGGGGAACAGTACGCGGTTGCGCATGGGCCGTTGGTAGATCGATTTCAGCGCAGAGGCATAGAGACACAGAAGAGGAGATTGAGCCAGTGTGTGTGACTGTTCGACGTTGGTCTAGAGCCGCGCACCGATGATGGGCAGGGCCTTGCGGCGGATGAAGAGGACAACGGCGCAGGCGACGAAGACGGTGACTGCGAGGGCGAAGAGGAGGCCGCCGTCGGTGGTGGTGAGTTGGTTGCCTTGAGCGTCGAAGTTGGGGATGGCGATGCCCAACTTGGTGAGGTGGCTGGCGATGGCGCCGAACATGACGCCCATGCCCAGCGCGGCACCGAGGGCGTTGAGGCGCGGGACGGGGATGAGCAGGAGGATCGCGGCGGCGAGTTCGGAGCATGCGCTGCCGAAGCGGCCAAGGTCGCCCAGGCCAACCTTGCTGAAGATGTAGATGGTTTCGGGCGCGCCGGTGAACTTGAAGAAGAGGGTCTGGCCCATGATGAGGGCGGCGAGGACTTGGGCGATCCAGGAGGCGATCAGGGGGCGGCGGGAGGAGACGTTTGGCGTGGCGTCGGTCATGGGGCGGCTCGATGAATGCGGGTCCGCGGGTTGGTTGCCGAGTGGTGTGATTGGTGTCGCTGATTCTGTTGTCTTGTCAGGGCGTTGAGGTGTTGAGTCATGCCGTGCGGACGTTTGCGTGCGTGATGGCGTAGCCTTGCCCGCACGGACGCGCGGACGGAGCGGGGATGCTCCAGGGAGCATGATGATGCTGATCGCGTCGCTGGTGGTGGCAATAGGGTGCGTGGGGCAGGTGTCGGGCGAGGGCGGCAAGGCGTCGGCGTCTCGCGAAGACGCGCCCGTGAAAGCCGCGGCGGACTTTCCGCATCCGCTCGTGACAGAGGTGTTGTTCAACGTGCCGCGCGGCGTCGATGGCGACGCGAACCGGGATGGCACACGCTCGGCGACGGGCGATGAGTTTGTCGAACTCTTCAATCCGCATGACAAGCCGATCAACCTCAAGGGGTATCGGTTGATCGATGGCACGACGGTGGGGGGGAAGCACGCGGATGCGAGTTCGGGCAAGGGCGGCGCGGGCCAACGGAGCGAACCAAAGACGGGCGGAGGCGAGGGCGGTGTGGCTGCTGGCGAAGAGGGCGACTCGGCCGACGCGGATGCGCACTTTGAGTTCGTGTTTCCGGAGTTGGTATTGCAGCCGGGCGAGGTGGCCGTGGTCTTCAACGGTTTGGGGACCTCGATGACGGGCGAAGTGGGCACCAGCGAGAAGGCGGCTGGCAAGCACGAGCGGTTTGGCGGGGCGTACGTGTTCAACGCGAAGATGGCGAGCCAGTACGCCGCGTTCTCGAATCAGCATGATGTGGTGCAGCTGCTCAGCCCCAAGGGCGAGGCGGTGGAGACGATTCGATGGGACTATCGCGACGACAAGCCCGGCGAGCGAGGGTCCAGCCCGTCTGGGCGCGGCCAGACCGGGGCGGGAAGCGGTGGCGGGAAGCAAGAGCGTGCGACCGGCGGTTCAAGCTCTCGCGGCAAGCCTGCACGCGAGGTGCTCGACAAGCGGGCCGAGGAAGCGGCAGGGCGGGTCGAGAATTTGCCCCGGGTTCGGAATGGCAGCGTGCAGCGGGAGGGCGTCGCGGGTGCATTCAGGCCGCACGCGGAGGTGGGGGGGACGTTGTGCAGTCCCGGGGTGTTCAGCAGTTCGAGCGGCAAGTAGAAGGCCGAGAATCGCCCACCCCAACCCCTTCCTCTGGGAGGGGCTTTTCGGGCGCACGCCGCTACTATGCTCGCCTATGGCCTGGATCACGAAGAACTCTGGAACGATGCAGATTGAGCGGCGCGATCAGCCCTACCTGACGCAAGCGATGCGGGATCGGCTGGCCCGCGAGATTCTCCCGCGCTATGAGACGGGGATGGGGGCGCTCATGCCCACGCTGCACGAGATTCAGCACGCGTACGGCTGGATTCCGCATCAGGCGATGATGGAAGTCGCAACGTTCCTCAAGATCAAGCCCGCGGACGTGATCGACACCGTCACGTTCTACGAGGAATACTGGACCAAGCCCAAGGGCAAGTACCTGATCCAGATCTGCCGCAGCATCGCGTGTGAGTTCTGCGGGCATGAAAAGCTCACGGCGGCGGTGCGCGAAAAGCTGGGCATCGAGCCGGGCGAGACGACGGACGATGGGCTGTTCACGCTGATCGAGCTCGAGTGCCTGGGCAGCTGCGGCACGGCCCCGGTTGCGCTCATCAACGAGACGCTGCACGAGAACCTGACGCCGGGCGGGATTTTGCATGCGATTGATGACATCCGGGCCGGCAAGGTGTCTGCCGGGCATCACTGAGCCGGGCGCTCCGAGGTTGCACACACAGATGGCCAAACGCAACACCCCCAAGCCTCGCGGCTCGGGGGTGTTTGATTTTGGGTTCTTCTCGAGCGGGCGGTTTACTCGGGGTTGACGGGGACAACCGTCACCTTGTTGCCCGTTTCCTTGTTCCAGTTGGGTTTGGTCAGCTGGTAGGTCTGGGCCGCTGCCTTGCCGTCGTTCGAGGAGTTGCTCTTCGCGTTCTCGTTCTGCACGCGGTTGTAGACGATCTCGAGGGTCTTGAATTCGCTGCCGTCGGTCCAGGTTTCGAACATCTGGAAGGTCATCTGGTCGCGGCTGTCAAAGCGGGTGACGCTGCGGCCGGTCTTGGTCTGCTTGGTGACGGGGTCGACGTACTGGCCGCGCCAGGTGATTTCGTTGCCGGACTTGGAGCCCGTGCTGAACATCATGCTGGTGCTGCTGGAGTCCATCCAGACGTTCTCGAACTGCTCGGTGGCGTTGTTGTAGCCGAAGTAGCCCAGGCCCCGGAAGGGCAGGTTGTTCATTTCGCCTTCGTGGCTCATTTCCACGAAGCGGCCGGTCATCTGGGGCGAGCAGGTGCTGGTGCCTTCGCTGGCGATGGGCTCAGCGCCGGGCTGGACCCACATGGTGCTCTTGGCGTTCCAGGTGCCCAGCATGTTGCCCAGCAGGTACGCGTGGTTCGAACCGGGCAGGTTGGCCTTGATCCAGGCCTTCATGGGTTCGGAAGCGTTGAGCTGGTTGTTGTTCTGGTTGCCGCTTTGCTGGGCAACCACGAAGCCCGCGGCGGCGGCGAGGGCGAGGCTGGCGACGATGGTGACGGTCTTCTTCATGCTGCTGATCCTGATTTGAGGCCTCTTGCGGAATGCCGCGAGAGACGGATGTGACGCGCCGCGCTTCGAGAAGCTTGGCCCAGCAACAAGCCGGGGAGCGTGCCGACGCACGGGGAGCATCGATCCGCGGGAGGGGTGAGTTGAGCCCCGGGATCGATTTGGCCCGAAAACTACCGGGGTGGCTGGGGGTCGCGGGCCCCGTGGAAGACAGTTATTGCGCGTGGCTACGCTCGGCCATGCCCCAATTTGTCACTCTCGAAACCTCCCACGGCTCCATCGTCCTGTCGCTCGACGACGCCAAGGCCCCCATCACGGTCAAGAACTTCCTTGAGTACGTCGACGCCGGCCATTACGACGGCACCATCTTCCACCGCGTCATCGACGGCTTCATGATCCAGGGCGGCGGCTTCACGCCCGACATGCAGCAGAAGGCCACCCGCGCCAACATCAAGAACGAATGGCGCAACGGCCTCAAGAACAAGCGCGGCGCCATCGCCATGGCCCGCCTGGGCGGCAACCCCGACTCGGCGAGCAGCCAGTTCTTCATCAACGTCAAGGACAACGCGTTCCTCGATCAGCCCCAATCCGACGGCGCGGCGTACGCGGCCTTCGGCGAAGTCGTCAAGGGCATGGACACCGTCGACAAGATCAAGGTCGTGAAGACCAAGAACCACGGCGGGCATGAGAACGTGCCCGTGACGCCGGTCGTCGTGACGAAGGCACGGCGGGCGACGCCCGAAGAAGCGAAGTAAGGTTCACGCCATCGACCAACGGGCCCCACGCGCGAGCGTGGGCGAACGCCACATGACTTGTTCCTCGGGAGCGGCACCTTAGGAAGTGCATCATGCCCAGCGCCAACCACCCACACCCCAAGTTCCTCGCCCCCGGACAAGGCCCCGCCATGCCCGGCCCCGCGGGCGTGCAGATGGTGCTCAAACTCACTGCCAGCGAGACCAACGACGTGATCTCATTCACCGAGTATCACTGCCCGCCCGGCGACGGTCCGCCCTTGCATCGCCACACCCGCGAGGATGAGACGTTTTATGTCGTTGAGGGTGCCGTGACGTTCCACATCGGCGAACCCGGCGCTGCACAGATCATCGATGCCCCCGCCGGCAGCACCGTGTTCGGCGCCCGCGGCACGCCCCACACCTTCAAGAACCGCGGCACGACCACCGCCAAACTCCTACTGATCGTCACGCCTCCGGCGAACTTTGAGACGTTCTACGCCCGCATGATGGGCCCGGCGGAAGGTGGGGGAGCACCCAGCCCGGCGGAAATTCAACGCAGGGTGGTGGTGTATGGGGCGGAGCACGGCATCGAGATCATGGGCCCGAATCCGCTGTAAGCATCGAGCTTGGTGAAGCCTCTCGTCGGTTTCGACGCGGATGCGCGATGAAGCTGCGGAGGAGTTCTCGAAAGCCGACCGCAAGAACGAGCCAACTGCATTGAGCACGACGGGTCGCGGCGTGCTCAATGCATCCGTTGATCGAATTGCGATGATCGCGAGTCGTCGTTGATGATTGTGCGGAAGCGTCAGGGCGTGCTGTCTTGCAGAATCATCCGACCGTTGAGGTTCTGCACCGGACGGTTGTTGCCGTGGTAGTGCCGGCGAAACTGGGCGAGCTGCGACGAAGACAGCGTGACGGGTGCGACCATCAGGTTCCACTTCACGCCTTCCGTTCCGGGAGGCGTTGTCAGCGAACCGTCATATCGGAACGTTCGCTGATCCTTTGGAAGCAGCGCCGCGGCGCTGACAGTGACACTTGGTGGTGTAGCGGTCTTTCCCGCTGCGGGGATGTTGCTCCAGATCGAATCAAGGGCCGGGTTGTGGTCGCCCTCGACGAGCATCACGCCCACGACAGCCAGTCGGCCATCTGGGGACTTGTGCACAAGGTGCATCTCGGCTGCGGCCTGCGCACCGCCGACAAGATGCTCGCTGGGCGAGTGAAAGTGAAACTGCGCCAAATCGAATCGATCGCCGTCGATCTGGATGAAGCTTCCCGGCGCATAGTTGACTTGCACCGTGTGTCCATTGTTCACGATATTGAGCGGAGCGGGTTGGTAGCTGAAGGCGATGTTGCTGAGGTCGCGCGGGTTGGAAGAAACAATGTCAATCGGGGATTGACTGCGCCCGGTTGAGCACAGCGCGTACTCGGGCGAGAGCGATCCCCAGTGGGCGGGCCCCGTCGCACCGGAGTAGCTCCAGTGGGTCGTGTGTGCGGGTTGGCTCGCCGCCGGCTTTCGGACCGCGCAGCTCGCACTTGCCAGAACCAGGATGGTCGCAACCGAATAGCCCAAGACGCGATCAAACTTCATGGTCCGCTCCTTTCAAGTCATCAACTCAAGCACACAGCAAGTCGCCGGCGGCACCAAGCTGGCGCAGAGCCGCGCTGAACACCGCCTCGGCCCGCCCCGGACATGATCCCGCACTCAGACGCCGAAAGCAAGGCACGAATTACAAATCATCAGGAACTACGTGCAGCCAGCAGCATTCCCTCGCGCGCAGAGAGCTCGTCGATAGGGAAATCACGTCACCGCTTAGGGTGAGTCAGCGCTGATCGCGACACACTCAGATCCGCATGCCAAGGCTGCTCGCAAGCTGAACATTGTGCCAAAGCCAACATCGCTGCCAACTTTGTCGCCATGAAGGCTTCAGGCGCTGGTGCACCAACGAAGGGACTAGACCATCCAGGTTGACATCTGGTCGGACTGTGCGCGTGGAGGTCGCCTCCGCCTTCGCGGAGGGCCCGTTGGTTAGTGGAGGGTTCGATTGACGAACTCGAGCCCCATCGCCTTCTTCGCGAGCGCGAGCGTTTCTTCCGCTTGCGCGTTCGCCTTCTTGATGCCCTCGCGGATCACGCCCAGCACCATTTCTTCGCCGCCAGGCTTGCCCGGCTGGGGCGGTTCTTCAAGCCTTGCCCGGCGCTCGCGCATCGGGGCGAGCAGCGTGTTGATCGCCGCGCCGACTTCGGCCTTGATGTGGCCGTCCATGACTTCCTTGCCGCTGGCGTAGTCAGCCTTGATCTGCTCGGCGCGTTCGCGGGGGAGGAAGACGTCGATGTATTGGGCGAGGGGGTTGTCGTCGGCGAGGGGGCTGGTGGCGGTGGCGCGGCCGGTCACGATCTTGTTGATCTTCTTCTGGACGTCCTTCTCGGAGTCGTACAGGAATATGGCGTTGCCGAGGCTCTTGGACATCTTGTTCTTGCCGTCGAGGCCCACGAGCCGGCCGACGCGGCCGACCTTCGCGCGGGGAATCGGGAAGACGCCGCCCTGCTTGTGATGTTCCTCCGCGGGGACGCGGTTGCCCACGCCGCAGTAGAGCTGGTTGAACTTGAGGGCGACATCCCGGCACATTTCGATGTGGGCTTCCTGGTCCTCGCCCACGGGCACGAGGTCGGGGCGGAAAGTCAGAATGTCCGCGCACTGGCCCACGGCGTACATGGGAAAGCCGAAGGGGTAGGTGTCGCCAAGGCCCTTGGACTCGATTTCGGTCTTGAGCGTGGGGTTGCGCATCACCTTATTGAACGGGATGAGCATCGCGAAGAGGAACGTGAGCTCGGCGATGGCGGGGATCTCGGATTGGAGGACAAAGGTGCTGCGCTGGGGATCAAGCCCCACTGCGAGCCAGTCCTTGACGATGCCCAGCGTGTTGGCGCGGATGTCAGCAGGCTTTTCGGCGAGCGTCGTGAACGCGTGGACGTTGGCGATGAGGAAGTAGCAGTCGTACTCGTCCTGCAGACGCAGACGGTTTTCGAGGCTGCCCACGTAGTGGCCCAGGTGCAGGCCGGTGTGGGTGGGGGTGTCGCCGGTGAGGATGCGGGGTTTGGTCGTGGGCATGAAGGGCGATTATTGGTGGCGTGTCACTTCGCGAATGCCGTGAAGCTCATACGGTCGCGGATGCTGAGAATCGCTGTCATCGCGGTCATGCTGGCTGTTTCCCTGCTGCAAATCGGCTGTGCACATCAGCGTGCGAGCATCGGAGCCTCGTCTATGTCCAACCACGATCAAGCCATCGCCCGGTCGCTCGATCAGTTCCACGCCGCCGCCAGCCGCGCTGACTTTGATGCGTACTTCGGCGCGTTCACGTCTGATGGCGTGTTCTTGGGCACCGATGCGACCGAGCGGTGGACCGTCGAAGAGTTCAAGGCCTATTGCAAGCCCTACTTCCACCAGGGCAAGGGCTGGACCTATCTCCCGCGCCAGCGGCACATCAGCGTGAACGGCAACGTGGCGTGGGCGGACGAAGTTCTTGAGAACGAGAAGTACGGCCTGTGCCGGGGCACGGCGTATCTGATCCACGATCCCAGCCGCGGCTGGCTGATCTCCCGCTACAGCCTCGCGTTCCTGATCCCCAACGACGTCGCGGCGGAGGCGACGGCACTCGGCAAGAAGTAAACACCGAGCGGCGCAAGCCGCAGGCCGAGCGACCGGCGGGCTACGACTTCGCCGCGGCGCGGAGCACCAACGCGAGGATGACGAACGCAACTGCGAAGAGCACGGTCGCCGCGAGTGTGATGTGTCCGACGCGGCGTGAGACGATGTAGCCCACGCCTCCTGTGCCGATCACGAGCATGGTGGTGCCCAGCACGAGCGAGATCACCACGACGCCGTACATGCGGTTGAGGGAGTGGGCGAATGTGTCGCTAACGCCCACGTGGCCGGTCATGAAGGGGAGGATGAGGACGGAGAGCAGCGTCGCGAAGATGAACGCCAGCGACGCGATCGCCATCGACACGAACAGGAAGGAGCGCAGGCGCGGAGAGCCTTGCAGGGAGAGCAGGGCGATGACGCCGCTCATCGCGAAGGCACCGAAGATGGTGCCCACGAGCAGGAACTGCGAGAGGGCTTCTCCTCGGAACGCGATGAGGTTGTGGATGTCGGGCATAGTTGTTTCGCCAGGACAGGAAGTCCTGGCGACTCACGGGCTGGAAGCCCGTGCCACTTTCTCGCTGACTACTTGCTCGCGCAGTAGGCCGTGAGGATGTCTCGGGCGGCGAAGAGGTCTCGCTTGTCGATCATCTCAGTCACAGTGTGGATGTAGCGGGTGCCGACGGTGATGCCCACGGCTCGCGCGCCGGCGGCAGCTTGCTGGGCCGCCGCGCCGTCCTGACCGCCTGCGGCGAGGATGGTGCGCTGGTAGGGAATCTTCTGCTTTTGTGCGAGCTTTTCGACTTCCTTGACGAGTTCGTAGTCGGCGATGAAACTGCTGTCCTTGATATGCAAGCCAAAGCCCAGGCCGTGCTTGGTCACGGACTCTTCGCCAGGCACGCCAGGAGTGTCGCACGCGAGCGTGACGTCAATGCCCAGGCCGATGTCGGGCTGGATGGCGTGGCTGGCGGTGCGGGCGCCGCGGAGGCCGACTTCTTCCTGTGTCGTGAAGGCGACGATGACTTCGCAGGTGTGCTCGGCCTTGGACTTGTGCAGCTTGCGGACGCTCTCGATGCCCAGCCAGCAGGCGACGCGGTTGTCGAGGGCCTTGCTCACGAACTTGTCGCCCATCTCGCGGGCGGGTTCGTCCATGACGATGTAGTCGCCCACCTGGAACTTCTTCTTGACCTTGTCGGCGGGCAGGCCCGTGTCAACGTAGAACTCCTTGACTTCCGGCACCTTCTCGCGGTCCTTGGGGCCGCTGATGTGGATGGGGCGGCCGCCTGGGTTCATCACGCCGTGATAGTCGCCGTTCTCGCTGATGACCATGACGCGGCGTGAGAACAGATTGCGGGTGTCAAAGCCGCCCGCGGGGTTGACCCACAGCCAGCCCTTGTCATCGACGGCGGTGACGTAGAACCCGATCTCGTCCATATGGCAGAGCTGCATCACGCGGAGCGGACCGCCGTGTTTGGATTGCTCGGCTTTCTTGCTCTTGCCGCGGGGCGAACGACGGCAGATGAGGTTGCCCAGGGCGTCGGTCTCGACGGAGTCGAAGAGGCCGTCGATCTCGTTCTTGATGAGCTTGCGGACGCGTTCTTCGCGTCCGGGAATGCCGGGGGTCTCGCAGAGGCGCTTGAGGAGGTCGAGGTTTTCCATAGGTGGACTCTAGTACGCGCGTGCTCGCGGCGTGTTTCGGGCGTGATTCAGGGGTTTTTCACGCGGCATGTGGGTCCAGATCCACTTCCTGGCCCGTCGTCGCATCGTCGTGGCGGCGGGTGTTGGTCACCCCCAGAAACGCATCGAAAGAGGAACCCACCATGAACCGTCCTGTACATGCTCCCTGCTTCTCCCCCCGCCTCTCCGCACGATTGCTTCCTGTTCTGGCTGGTCTGGCAGTTGCCGGGCCAGCGACGGCGCAGAACGCGCACTGGAACACGCAGAGCGGCGTGTGGTCGCACGCGCCCAACTGGTTCTCGAACTTCGTTCCCACTCCCGCGAGCAGTGTCTTCATCGGCAGCATGCCGCCAGCTTTCAACGCGGGCGTGACCCTCAATGTCTCTCCCACGGTCGCGAACCTCACCATCACCGACGGCATGAGCCTGATCACCGACTCACGGAGTTTGAACGTCACGGGCGACACCGTTGTGTCTGGCTCCAATCCTGTGGATGGCGGAATCGCCCACTCCGCACTGATCGTCGACTCATACGATGGTACCGCATTCCGAACTGACAATCTGACCCTCGACGACGGTGCCATACTCCTGCTCCGCGGCGCGTTCACGAATGTCTCGGACACCATGACGATGCAAGCCGGGACGCGCACCATGGGCAACGGGCACATCTGGTTCGGAGGAAGCGGCTCGACCTTCGTCAACAATGGTCGCCTCGCTCCTGGCACGGACGAAGGTCTCACCCTTCGCCAACTCGGTGCCGGGCGTTTCAACCTGGATGGCACCACCGGCGACGGGAATATCTGGCTTGACTACTACGACGCCCCATCCGGTCGCGCGGGGCATCTCACGCTCGAAGGCGTCGGTCTGTCCGATGCCTTCAGCGGGAGGATTGACATGCGCCGCGGCTCACGCCTCACCATGGATCTGGACGAGGGGTGGACGGTGGATCAAAGCGGCCTGATTGATGTCGAATTGAGCGGACCGTCAAGCGTTCCGACGGTGATCGAAGGAAGCGCCTTCACGCTCGCAGGATTGATGAACATCAACGGGCTCGGTAACTTCAGGATCGATTCCGACGGCCTGACCATCGCTCCTTCGGCAGTCGTGAACATCCCCGATGGGGGAGCGCTGGAAGTCGGAATCTCCGGCGTGGACTCCCAGACTGTGATCGACGGCGGCATATTCAACTTCGCCGGCAACTCCAACATCAATTTCTATGATGATGCCATCATCCGTGGCGGCGTCTTCAACAGCGATCTGTCCTCCTATGGGTCGGTGGACTTCTTCTCCGATACCGATTGGGACGGCGAGGTCACGTTCAACGGGCGGGTTCGCAACTTCGGCGCTGCTTCCGTCGACGGCCCCTCTGTCATCAATGTTGGTGAGTTCATGATGGGCGACTCGGACACTCACTGGTCCGTCGCCGCGCCGCTGGTCATCAACGCCGACAGCCTCACCTACGGCTCGATCAACGGCCTGGAAGGCTCCATGTCGATCACCGGCGGCTTCCTCAACAACCTCACCGTCAACATGACCGGCAGCGAGGACTCCTGGCGCGTCGGCGGCAGCCTCACCATCGGCGGCACGCCCGGCAACTTCCCCATCACCCGCGTTTCCGGAAGCCGCATGGTCGTCGATGGCAACCTCAACGTCACCACAGGCATCGCGCGGGTGACGTCCGACGCCGACTTCTCCAACTCCGCAACCGTCTCAATCGACTCATCCGCCACCCTCCGCATGCAGGGCATTACCACCGTCGCCCCCGACACCGTCTTCAGCGGCGAAGGCTGGCTCCACAACGGCGTGGGCGCGACCATCCGTATGGCCGATGACTCCAGCCTCGAGCGCGTCGGCCTTCGCAACAGCGGTGACCTCTTCGTTGCTCGCGCCGCCGCGGGCCGCGCAAGCGTCGATCGCTTCGAATCCACCGCCGACGCTGCATGGACCGTCGACATCCGCGGCATGCTGCCGGGACTGGGGCACGACCAACTCGTTGTGACGGGTGGCTCTGCGATCCTGGGCGGCGAACTCATCGTCTTGCTGGATCCCGCCGTGGGCGGGTTCCGGCCAGAGGTCGGCGACGAGTTCACGATTCTGCAGGCCTCAGCGGGCGTCTTTGGCACGTTCGTCAATGTGCCCGGCTCGGTGCTTGGCAGCGTCCAATACGGCTGGGAAGTGATCTATAACGCCAACTCCGTCGTGCTTCGCCTCGACCGCATCGTGCCCACGCCCGGCGCTATCGCCCTGTTCGGGCTGGGTGGATTGATGATCGCTCGTCGGCGTCGGATTTCCTGACGCCCGCTGCGTCCCGCTTTCGCGTCTATCCATGGCCCCATCCCCCGCTCTGCCTTTGGCGAACAGGCGGGTGGGGCCATGTTGCGATGATCGGCAACCCGCCACCCCGTACACTCTCGCGGAAGTGGCACGGTTGCCTGATCGGTCGCCCGAAAGGGGAAGTCATGGGCCAGTCCTCCGCTGATATCACCAGCCTGCTCCGAGCCGCTTCGTCCGGCGATCGCCGCGATCTTGACGCGTTGCTCGCCGCGATTTACGACGATCTGCGAAGGCTTGCCGCGAGCCACATGCAGGGTGAGCGCCGCGACCACACCCTCGAAGCCACGGCGTTGGTGCACGAGGCATATGTCAAGCTGATCGATCAGCGCAGCACGGATTGGAACGATCGATTGCACTTCTTCGCGGTCGCGTCTCGCGTGATTCGCAGGATTTTGATCGACCACGCCCGCGCGAAGCTTGCGGACAAGCGGGGCGGCGATCGGACACGGCTTCGGATCGATGATCATGACCCCGCCGCGCCGTCGCGGGAGGTGGACTTGATCGCGCTGGATGAAGCGCTCGAAGAACTCGCGCAGATGCACCCGCAGCAGGCGCGGATCGTCGAACTGCGGTACTTCGCGGGCTGCACCGTGGACGAAACCGCGCACGTGCTCAAAACCAGCCCGCGGAGCGTGGATCGCGACTGGCAGGCGGCGAAGGCGTGGTTGTTCCTGCGGCTTCAGGATGAAGATGAAGAGGAGGATGAACGGGCGGGCACTCGCGCGAGTGCGTGAGTGGATGCCTTGACAGATAGGTCAACGTCGGCGTGCGATTGAAGGAAGCGGGAGGACGCGGATGAATGCACAACGGGCCCGCGAGGCCCATGCCATCTTCACGCAGGCTCTGGACATGCCTCGCGATGAGCGAGACGCGTTCGTGCGCGAGCGCGCCAATGGTGACGCACGCCTCGCCGATGCGGTCGATCGCCTGCTGCGGGCGTCCGACCACACGACCGACTTTCTGGAGACGCCTGCGCTCGCGAAGCAACGCCCCGCGCCCGCGATCCCCGATGCGGTGGGCAGCTACCTGGTCGTGGGCGTGCTGGGCGCGGGTGGCATGGCGACGGTGTACGAAGCGGTGCAGGAGAATCCCAACCGGCGCGTTGCGTTGAAGGTGATGCACCCCGCCTCGCGGTGGAGCACGGGCACCGCGCACGACGCCGAAGCCGCGCTGCGATTTCGGCTGGAGTCGCAGGCGTTGGCGCGGCTGCGACATCCCGCGATCGCGCAGATCTATGAAGCGGGCACGGCTCACCTGTCGGGCACGATCGCGCCGTTCTTTGCGATGGAACTCGTGCCCGATGCGCTGCCGATCACCGAGTTTGCGCGCCGCAACGCTTTACCGCTTCGCAAGCGACTCGAACTGTTCATCCAGGTCTGCGACGCCGTGCTGCACGGGCACCAGCAGGGCGTGATCCATCGCGACATCAAGCCTGACAACGTGTTGGTGGGGCCCGACGGCGCGCCCAAGGTGATCGACTTCGGCATCGCCCGCACATTGGACGCTCCCTCCTCGCCCACGCGCGACACCGACGCGAAGCGGCTGCTGGGCACGCTCAGTTGCATGAGCCCCGAGCAATGCAACGCCCCCGAAACCGTCGACGCACGCAGCGATGTGTACTCGCTGGGCGTGCTGCTGTATGAACTCGTGACTGATCAGCGGCCCTACGACCTGCGTGATGTGTCGATTCCGCAGGCGGTGCATCGGATCGTGCACGAACCGCCGCGAGAACCCGCATTTCCGAAGGGGCATCCGTACCGGGATCTGTGGGCGATCATCTTCAAGTCGCTTGAGAAGCAACCGATTCGACGCTACGCGAGCGTGGCGGGCCTAGCCAGCGATGTGCGCCGGTTGCTTGACTTCAAGGCGATCGAGGCACGTCCGCCCAGTCTCTCGCATCAAGTCCGGCTGTTCGCCAAGCGTCATCGAACGTTTGTCGCAGCCGGACTGGCGCTGAGCGTTGGCATCGTGCTTCTCGCTGCGGTGAGCACGGGCTTTGCAATTCGGCTCATGCGTGAAGTGCGTGAGCGCGAAAGTGCCGAACGGCTCGTGATCGACGAGCGTGATGCGGCGCGCTGGCAGGCGTATATTGCTCAAATGTCCGGGGCGCTGTCGGCGCTGAAGGCCGACGAATTTCAGCAGTTGCGGACGCGGCTCGCGGCGGTCGCCTATCAGCCGCGGGGCTGGGAATGGGGATTTCTTTCCCGACTCGCGGATCGCAGCGCACGCACGCTCGATGCGCACGAAGGCATGATTATGGAATTCGCGACAAACCGCGACCAGACGCGGTTTGTCACCGCCGCCGATCGCGGATCGGTCCGCCTGTGGGATGCGACTTTTCAGAGATCGCTGGCCTCGTTCGAATCTGAGTCGGGTGCCCGGATGCTCACCGCCGCATTCACCTCCGACGGCGGGTCGGTGGTGTGCGGCGACGCTGAAGGCGTCGTTCGACTGCTCGACGGCGAAGGGCTGCGAGAGCGCGCCGTTCTGACGCGAACGGCGGGCGCGGTGCGCGCGGTCGTGGGATTGCCCGGTCACCGAGTAGGAATCGCTGACGCGACGGGAACCTGCAGTATTCTGGACCTCGACTCGGGTCAGTTCGCATCGCTGCCCGAAGAACAACCCGGTGGGGTGCAGGGCCTGACGCTGTCGCCTGACGAACAATTGCTGGCAGCGTTCAATGATCAGGGCGTCTTGACCCTCAGAGACACCGCAACAGGGGCGACGCTTCGCACGTTGAGGTTTGCCGGCAGGATCAACATGGTGAGATTCAGCAACGATTCAAGGCTGATCGCGGCGACCGGCGAGGGCGGACGCGTGCTCGTGTGGGAGGCCGCGACCGGAACGCTGGCGCGCGAGATTCAAGCGACCCAAGGCATCAACACCGTCGGGTCCCTCGCGTTCTCGTACGACGGCACGATGCTCGCCCTGGGGTTGGTGCATCGAGACATCATCGTGTACTCGCTGGTTGACGGGAGCATCATCGGCAAGCTGGGAGGGCACACTGACGCGGTCTCTGGGCTGATCTTTAGACTCGGAGATACGGTGCTCACGTCGACCTCGTGGGACCGAACCATCAGGCAATGGCGCACCGAAGAGCTCGCAAGCCCGACCGGTGTCACGACGCTGAAGGGGCACCGGGACCATGTTCGGGCGGTTGCCGTATCGCCCGATGGTCTGACCGTCGTCTCGGCTTCCGAGGACGGCGACTTGAGGTTCTGGAGCCCGGACCTTCGGCGGGCGCTTGCGCGAATCTCGGTCGGACATGGATCGCTGCTGGCTTTGGACTATTCGTCCAACGGAGAACTCATCGCCGTTGCCTGCGGGGATGGCACGGTCCAAATCCGGGAGTCCTGCTCGGGAACGGTCGTGCGGGAGTGGACCGATCCAACGCGTCGGGTGACGTCGCTTGCGTTTGACCCGACCGGGCAGAAGCTGGTCATAGGCACTGAAGCCGGCGCGATCGGCGTGTGGGAGGTACAGGGCGGCGAAGAGCTTCACGTGATGCTGGGGCACAGCGCACGCGTCAATGCCGTGTCGATCAGCCCAGATGCGTTGGTGATTGCTTCAGCCTCGCGGGACGGGGACGTACGCCTTTGGAGTCTGTCGACGGGGCTCGAACTGCACCGCCTTTCGGGCCACACGAGCGATGTGTTCGCCGTGATCTTCTCGCCCGACGTGCGACAGGTCTATTCGGGATCGCGGGACCAGACGGTCCTGGTTTGGGACGTGGCCAGCGGACGCAGGGTTGCGACGCTCGCAGGGCATGGGCAGTACGTCACGTGCCTGGCCCTCAGCCCGGACGCGACCCGCCTCGCGGCGGGCTCGTGGTTCGGAGAGATCGTGCTGTTTGATGTCAAGACGTTCGATCAAGTTGCATCGTTCCGAGGGCACGACGCCGCCATCCGCGGGATTCGATTCAGCCCGGACGGCCGATGGCTGGTGACGGGCTCGTACGACTTCTCGGTGCGCCTGTTCGACTCTGCCACGCGCGCGGAGGCCGAGACTGCGGCAGAACGTGCGGAGGGATCGTTCGCCGCCGGGCTGGGCGTGGTCCAATCGACGGGAGACGCGGTACCAACCGATCTCAACAGGCTTGCGGAGCAACTTCTGTCGCGTGGGGTAGATCCCTCCCAACACCGTTGGATCAGGGCGGCGATCCTCGCCACAGTCGCACCTCCGAACGATGGACGATGATTGACCAGGCTATCGGCCCATCCGGTGGACTTAGCTGGCGTGATCCGCTCCTACATCTCGCGTCCTTGCCTGGGCATGCAGTTCAGGACTACGTCTATGCCGCTCAAACGACATCCCGTGGCGGTTTCGAACACCGCCGGTACGCTTGCCCGTCTTCCGTTGGACAGCGCCCTTGTCGCCGAATTGCGTGCGACCTATGAGCAGGTGCGTGCCCACGACTCTCGCCTCGCCGAGATCTTCTATGCCAGGCTCTTCGCCGCCGCGCCGCAGGTGCGCGGGATGTTTCGAAGCGACCCGGCGATGCAAGCCGCGAAGCTGATGGCCGCGCTCGACATCGTGGTGCGAAACCTCGACGCGGGAGAGGCCAACGCGACGCTGCTGGCGGAACTGGGGCGCAAGCACGCAACGTATGGAGCGAAGCCCGAGCACTATCCGCTGGTGACGAGTCTGCTCGTCGAGTCGATGCAGGAACTGCTGGGCCCCAGGTTCAGCCCAGAGCATCGGGAGCAATGGACGCTTGCGTTTGCGCTGATTTCGCAACAGATGATCGCAGCCGCCGGGAAAGCCCACAGCGGACCGGCGCGAACGGGTGAATAGTTGCAGGGGAAATGCCGAGGGGCGGACTTGAACCGCCGACCTCCGGGTTATGAATCCAGCGCTCTAAACCAGCTGAGCTACCTCGGCCTTGAGGGCGAGTATACGCACCAGCGGGCAGAGATTCACCCCAACCGATGTCGAACGCAATCGGGCTGGCCACGGCTCGCAAGCGTGCGCATTCTTCATTGGGCGCGGAGACACATATCCCTCGTGCGGCTGACTCTCGGGCTCAGTGATCCCAAGGCCCACGAACTCGCTGGTCCGCTGACCTTCTGGCCTGCTCGCGGACGATCCCGCTGCACCCTCACTTCACCCACGGCCCCGCCGCCCTTCCTGTATACTGCTCCCATGGCCATCTACCGCCACAACCCCGCGTATGACAGCCCCGCTCGCCCGCGGATTCCCGTCAAACTCTTCCTGGGTCTCGCCGTCGCGGCGATCGCGCTGATCTCGTACTGCTCCAAGTCGCAGGTGAACCCCATCACCGGCAAGACCCAGCACATCGGCCTCTCGACTCAGCAGGAGATCGCGATGGGCCTCCAAGCCGCACCCGAGATGGCACGTCAGTTTGGCGGCCTGCATCCCGATCAGAAAGCCCAAGACATCGTCGACACAGTGGGACAGGAACTGGTCGCGGTGCTGCCGCCCGAGGCGGGTCAATACCAGTACGAATTCCATCTGCTCGCCGATCCCAAGACCGTCAACGCCTTCGCCCTCCCGGGCGGCCAGATATTCATCACCGCCGCCCTCTTCAACCGCCTCGAAACCCGCGGCCAACTCGCGGGCGTGCTCGGCCACGAAATCGGGCACGTCGTCGGCCGCCACAGTGCCGAACGCATCACCACCGCGGAACTCACGCAAGGCCTGATCGGTGCCGCGACCGTCGGTGCCAGCGACTACGTCGACCCGCGCGCAACCCAGCAAGTCACCGGCATGGTCGGCAACATGATCCTCATGAAGTACGGCCGCGGCGACGAACTCGAGTCCGATCGCCTGGGCCTGCGATTCATGGCCGATGCCGGCTACGACCCGCGGGCGTTGATCGTCGTGATGGAGATCCTCCGCGAAGCCAGCGGCGGGAGCGACAGGCCCGAATTCATGAGCACCCATCCAGACCCGGGCAACCGCATCGAGATGATTCAGCAGGAGCTTGCGAGGATGTTCCCGGGCGGCGTGCCGGAGGGGTTGCGCGAGTAGCCTTTGATTCCATCCCGTACGAATCACTCTTCGTCAAACCCGCTATCCACGAGCTTCTTGAGCGCCTCGCACGCCCGCGGCGCATCCGCGCCCTCGGCGTGAATCTCCAGCGTGCTTCCCTGGCTCGCTGCGAGCATCATGACCTGCATGATCGACTTGCCATCAACTTCAGTGTCGTCGCGCTTCACGCGGATGTCGCTGCTGAAGGTGGTCGCAAGGTCGACGAACGTCATCGCTGGCCGGGCGTGCAGCCCGAGCCGATTCATGACCGTCGCCTTGACACAACACTTCTCCGACACAACCGCTCCCTGCGTGACTTACTCAAGTGAAGCGCCCCGCTTCGCCTCTACCACCTCGACACCCAGTCACCTCGTTACCTACGCCACGAGATGCTGTCCATCCGCATCCGTCAGCACACCGCGGACGTCCACGACCGTCTGTGCCTGGCGAAGCTGCCTGCGGAAGGCGTCCTTGGACAGGTTCTTGAAGATCACTTCCATCGCCTTGAGATGCTCTTCGGGGCGATCCTCGGGCGACAGCAGCAGGAACACGGTGTACACCGGGGCCCGGTCCAGCGACGCGAACTCGATGCCCGTGGAACTCAAGCCCACAGCCGCCGTCATGGTCGTGATGCGCGTGTGCTTGACGTGCGGCACCGCGACGCCCCGCCCAAAGCCGGTCGACCCGCGCTTCTCGCGGTCCATCACGCGTCGCACGAGCTCCTCGGCGATGTCGCCCGGAATCCGCCCGCTGGCGATCGCCGCGCCGATCAGCTCGCGCACCACGCCTTCACGCTCATTCGCGATGAGCGCGGGCAGGATCGCCCCCTCGGCAACCAATTCCGACAACTTCAGCACGGACGTCCTCCTGGGATTGGCTCGGCGTCGTGGACCACGCCACCCCGGCTCCTCACCTTGACACCTCGCCGCCTCGGCACCTTTTCAGTGATGCCCCTTCACCCGCTCCTTGAACTCACGCAGATGCCGTTCGCCCTTCTCCACGACAAGGTCAATCGCGGCATACGGATCCGCCCCCGTGGCATGCGAGACGAAGTCCTTATGGTGCTGCACATCAAGCACCAGTTCCGCCTCGTAGTCGCTTGAATGGTTCGGGCTGATCTTCCGCACCGCGATGGTCACCTGCTGCAACCCGTCGAAGTACTTCTCGAGTTTGGCGCCCTTGGCCTCGCCATACTTGCGAATCGCGTCCGTCACTTCCACGCCACGCCCAATCACATCCACGCGCATCCCAGACCTCCAGGCTTCGAAGGAAGTACGAAGTTTCTCTTGATCAACACCCAAACAAAAGTAGGACATGCAAACGATGCCCCGCGTCTGCATCGTACGTCCGAATCGCGCACCTGTGCGGGAACCGTCGAAAAACCGGCGGGCAATCGCCAACGGGCGAGCCAGCCCGTTCCTGCGGCGTCCTAGGCCATACCAAACGCAAAAACCCCCCGACATCTGCGGGGGGTCTTGCCAAAGTGGGCCTGATTGGACTCGAACCAACGACCTCACCCTTATCAGGGGTGCGCTCTACCAACTGAGCTACAAGCCCATTCGCCCTGCCGGGCGGAGGGGCGGATTATACCCGCCAACGACGCGTCGGCGAGTGGCGTTGGGCTCATGACCATGAGTCCTCTGACCTTCTAGGCCAGAGGACTTCGCGACCCCCTCACGCCGTCAGCTGCTCTGCCCCCTGCACCTGCAGGTGCAGCAGGTGGGCGTAGAGCCCACCCTTCTTGATGAGTTCCTCGTGCGGGCCGACTTCGATGATCCTCCCCTTGTCCAGCACCACGATGCGGTCGGCGTTGCGGATTGTGGAGAGGCGGTGGGCGATCACGATGCTGGTGCGTTCGCGCATGAGTTGCGTCAGGCTGCGCTGGATCAACTGCTCGCTCTCGCTGTCGAGGTTGCTGGTGGCCTCGTCGAGGATCAGAATCCGCGGATCGGCGAGGATCGCGCGGGCGATGGCGAGGCGCTGCTTCTGCCCGCCAGACAGTCGCACGCCCCGCTCGCCGATCAGGGTTGCGTAGCCGCGCTCCAGGCCTGCGATGAACTCGTGGGCGTGGGCCGCCTGGGCCGCGGCTTGGATCCGCTCGGGCGTTGCGTCGCGGTTTGCGTACGCGATGTTCTCCGCGACTGAGCCATCAAATAGGAACACGTCCTGCTCGACGATGCCCAGGATGCGCCGATAGCTGGCGATGTCGATGTCGCGGAGGTCGGTGCCGTCCAGCAGGATGCGGCCGCGAGTTGGGTCGTAGAAGCGTGCGATGAGGTTGCACAGCGTCGTCTTGCCCGCGCCGGATGGGCCGACCAGTGCGATGGTTTCGCCAGCCTTGATGTGCAGCGTCAGGTCGTGCAGGACGAGAGTGGGGGCGTCCACATCTTCCCGGCGGATGTTGAGGGAGGCGGTGGCTTGGGGATTCGGGTTTGCTGCGCTTGTCGGAGATCCGCCCGCCCCAACCCCTCCCTCTGGGAGGGGCTTGAGAGCCCCGGCATCGCGGCCGGTGTGCGCGCTGCGGGGATAAGCAAAGGAGAGGTTCTCGATTTGGACTTCGGCCCGCACCTTCGCAGGGCTGAGCATGCGCAGTGGACGGGTGCGGTCGGTCGTGGTCGCAAACTCTTCGGGCTCTTCGAGCAGACTGAGGATGCGGTCAAACGCCGCGAGATTGGTCTGCACGGTGGTGGCTGTGCTCGTCAGCGTCTCGAGCGGGCCCAGCAGCATCAGCAGGTACGTGCTGAACATCATGAGGTCGCCGATGGTCAAGTTCTTGTTGAGTACTTGCGTGCCGCCATAGATGAGCACCGCCGCGCTCGCGAGCGGGATCAGGATGTGCCACGCGATCTCGACGATGCGTGACCACCACCATGTGAGAATCTCGATGCGGGTCATGTAGTGCTGGCCAGTCACAAAGCGCCCGGCTTCGCTGTGGGCCCTGCCAAAGCCCCGTACCACGCGAATCCCGGCAAACGACTCCGTCACGCTCGCGTCGATGGTCTGGCGGGCCGCCTTGGCGTCGCGATACAGCGGACGAATCCGCGCGATCCAGGTCTTATGCGTCACCCAGACGATCGGCACCAGCAGCAGACCGCCCACGAGCATCCGCCAATCTGTGAAGGCGAGGATGATGAGCGTGCCAGTCAGTTGCACGATCGCCCGCCAGGGGTTGTAGAGAATGTTGAAGCCCAGTTCCGCGCTCGCGCCGGCGTCTTCGCGCAGCAAACTCGACATCCCGCCCGTCTTGTAATGATGCACGCGATGCAGGGGCAAGCGGATCGCGTGCAGGAACGCCTCGCGCCGGAACTGCACCTGCAGTCGCTTGGTCACGCGGGTCATCTGCCACCGCCCCAGCGTCCCCAGCAGCACTCCAAACGCAGAGATCGCTATCACGATGCCCGACAACATCCACAGCAGCGGCGTGCGCTCCGCGATCGCTCGCTCGGAGATACGAAATGCTTCGCGGACGTTTTCGGGAATGCCCGTTGGTCCCGGGTTGTCCGTCAGGATGTAATCCAACGCGATCTTGGTGCTCGCCGGCACGGCAAGGCCCACCATCGTCGTGAGCGTGAGCGTGCACAGCGCGAAGATGATCGCCGGGCGATGTCGACTCGTGCGTTGCCAAAAGAGACCAAGCAGCGTGAAGAACCCGCGATCCCGATTGGTGGGCTTGTTCCGCAGGCGGTCCATCTGGGCCTCAACCTGCGGATCAAGCCGCTCGGCGGCCTTGGACTTGGCTTTTTCTCGATACGCGCGATATCGCGACTTGCTGCTGTCGCGGGAGGGGAGCATGTGTGAGGATACGAGGTGTCGGGGAAGAAGGTGTCCTGGTGTCTAGGTGTCAAGCCACGCCGAACCGGGTGCCCTTCCTCGACACCTTGAAACCTCGACACCTTTCGTTAACCCCCGTACCGCACTCGCGCAAACGCCCGATAGAGCGTCGTGCCCTTGATCGCCTGGATCAGCTTGTAGCTGCGGCTCTTCTTGATGCGATGCAGGCGCTGCTCGGGCGTCTCCTTGAGTTCGAGCAGGTGCCAGTTCTCGCCCCAGCGCTTTTTCGCGATGGCGTGATACAGCGGGTTGGCCTTGAAGGCGTTGATGGTGCGCCACGCAGAGGAACGCTCGATGAACGCGAGTTCGGCTTCGGCGGGCGTCGACTGCACGCCTTCCGCCGGCTCGTCGGGCGGCGGCGGGGCCTGTGTGTGGCTCGCTCTCGCGATTGACTCTCGTAGCCGCCAAAGGTCCATGTGATCGCGGAAGAACAGTCGATCCTTCTCCGTGATCGCGTACGGCAGCAGGTGCTCGTACAGCCCCTCATGATGCTGCACCATCTGCGCGATCATCAGTCCCCTTCGTTCCTGCGTCCGCGTCAGCATGCTGCCCTGCGCGTGCTTGCGATAGTGGAACAAGGGCACAGGCACGAGCGTGCCATGCCAGCCGTGCTTGAGCAGCGACAGCCAGAAGTCCCAATCCTCAAACCCGTGCACCATCGCGGGGTTGTACCCGCCCGCAGCGTCAAATGCGCTGCGACGAATCAGCGCGGTGGCGACGGAGAGATTCTCCACCAGCAACTTCGCAGCGTCGTAAGGCGGACAGTGCCATTGCCCGTCGTGGCTGCCAAAGTACTGCACCCACGAATACGCATAACCCAACGCGGGATCCGCCGTGAGTGCGGGCAGCAGTTGCTCGACAAACGTTGGCGCGAGCTTGTCGTCCGCGTCGAGGGGGATGTAGAAGTCGGTTGAGAGGGCCCGCACGCCCGTGTTGCGAGCCGCAGCGAGCCCCGCATTGGCCTGGCGAATCAAACGCACGCCCTTGTACGCGTACTTGCTCGAGAGGGCGTCGAGCTGGGCCCGAGTCGCGGCGTCGGGAGAGCCATCATCAACGATCACGATCTCCTGCACCGGGCGGGTTTGGGCGAAGACCGATTGCAGCGTTTCTTCGACGAACTCGCCGTGGTTGTAGCATGGAATGACGACGCCGACGGCAGGTGTAGTGGTTGTCGCGCCCGGCGCACGAGCAATCGAAGCAGTCGCTCTTTCCGCACCGGACGGGCGGGTGACCGGCGCGCACGTCACGTCCACGAACGACGTCCCAATCGCAGTGGGGTCGTAGAGCGTCGCAACGCGTCGTGTCGCGGCCTGCCCCATCGCGCGGCGTGTCTCCGCGGGTGAGTTGAAGAGCTCGATCATCGCCCGAGCCAGCGCGGACGCGTCCGCGCTGGGCACGATCACGCCGCTTACACCCTGCTCAATCATCTCAGCCATGCCGCTGTTGGTGGTCCCGATGACTGGACGGGCGAGGCTCATCGCTTCAAGGCAGACGTTCGGGAAGTTCTCAAAGAGCGATGGGAACACACAGAAGCGGGCCGACTGGTAGAGCGAGACGAGTTGCTCGCGCGGGATCGACTTCGTGAACGTGATCCGCGGCGCGACGTCCATCGCGATCGATCGCTGCAACAGCGCCAGCATGCTCGGCTCACTCGCCGAGAGCGGCGTGTCTCCGCCGACCAGCCGCAGCGAGGCGTTTGGGCAGGCCCGCAGGAATGCATGCGCCGCCTCGATCAGGCATTGCACGCCCTTTCGCTCTTCGAGTCGCCCCACGTACAAGACTTCGTTGGAGTCTCCCGCGGGCGCCGCCGGCGCGGCGTTCGCAAACGCCGCATCGAACGGATACGGGTGAATCACGATCTCCCGCTCACGCAGCGACGGGACCAACTCCTGCATCTCGCGCGCCAGCGCTCGTGAGGGCGACACGATCCGATCCGCCGCGATGATCGCGTCATTCTCGAACGCTTCCAGCACGCTCGCGGACTTGCGCCCTTGGTTATAGCGATTGAGCACCACCAGCGGCGTGTGCAGTCGCACGATGCAGAGCGGTCGCTCCGCCGGGGGCACGCTGGTCAGGAACGTCAGTCCTTCGCCCCGATAGTCCGCAAACTCGATCGCGTCGATCGGCCCCAGCGTCGCCGACTGCTTCATCAACCCCTGCAGGCACTCGCTCACCTGATCGGCCCGACGCTGCCAGACCGTGAGCGTGTGCGTGGGATCGATGCTCCCGGGCGTGGCTCGCGGAATCGGCAGGCGGATGATCTCGATGGGCCTTCCAGGCGTATCGAGCATTTCGCGCGAGGGCGTGGGGCGATTAGTGACGGTGATGACCGTGATGGCGTGGCCCTGCGACGCGAGAATCCGCGTGATCGCCGCGACATATGTGCCAATGCCGCCGCCAAACGCGGGCGGGTATTCCCAGGAGACGAAGATGATGCGGCGGGGTTGCATGAAGAAGAGACGGAACGGACTAGTGCGTGGCTTGGTTGCCGTTGGGTTTGGGTTCGATCGAAATCGGTGTGAGCAGGCTCAAGGATTGCAGGGCTCGGAAGGCTCGGCGTTGGTGGAGCGACTGAACTTGGGATGTGAGCGACGCGAGCGATTGTTCCAGCGATCGGAGGCGTGCGACCGCGTCGTCCAGCGACTTCGTACGGGCCGAGAGTTCGCTGCGAGTCTCCGCGAGCAGCGACTGGTGCTTTGCAATCGTTGTCTGTGATGCGTTCCATTCGCCTTCAAGCCGCTTGGCTTCCGCGAGCCAGCGGTCGCGATCCCGGAGAAGCTGTTGGGCTTCGTCGTAGAGCCGCTCGACCGATGCATCGGCCTCCGCACAGCGCCGCTCCGCGTCCAGCAGCCGCGTCCGCAGGTCCGCGATCGCCTGAGCGTCATCCTTGGCACGGCTCTCAGCGGCGGAAAGCCGCTCGATTCTCGCTGCAAGCTGCTTCCACTCGCCTTCAAGCCGCTTGGCCTCGCCTGCCCACGCATCGCGACTCTGCGTCACCCGTTCGAGCGCAGCACGAAGATCAGCGTCGGCGTCGCGGAGTTGGCTGAGCTGGTGACGTTGGTCCGCCCAGGCACGCTGCAACGCAGCATGTTCGCTCGCGAGCGAGCGGGATTGCTGAGCGGGTGTGTGGGTCGTCATCGCGAGCGCGTGCGCGGGGCTTGATCGCCACGCCTCGCCCGCGCGAAGCGCGGCCGCGCATCGCGCCGCCAGATCGATCACCTGCGACGCCTCGGGCAGAGCAAAGGGCAGCGGTGCCTGGTCATCGCCCCACAGATTGACCCAATCAGCCTGCAAGACCCGTTGTGCCTCGAGCACCCCCGCGTGCCAATGCTGCTTTGCGCCTGCAAGATCTTCGCCCGCGATCATGCACCCCAGCCGGAAACGCGCCTCGATCGTCTTGGTCGCCAGCAACGGCGAGAACGCCAGTACGTCGTACGCCGTGCAGCGATCAAACGCGACGCGGGCCGCCGCGAGATCGCCCCGTCGCTGATGCAACAGCCCCGCGGCGAACCAGTTCGACACCCGCCACCGCAGCACATGCGGATTGCGGCTCATCTGCGTGTCCAGCGTGCTCACACGGCCAAGCAACTCGCTTTCAAAAGCGGCAGCCTGCGGCGTCGTCAGTGCGTCGTACAGCAGCACGCACAAGGCCCCGCCAAAGTCGGGCGAGTTCTCCGGTGCATAATGCATCACGCGTCGCGCGAGTTCACGAAGCAGAGTGGGCCGCGTGATTCGCATGCCCAAGGCGATCATGCTGCGCAGAAGCCACGGATTCTCGTAATCGCGCTTGAAACTCGCGAGATTCCCCGCCGGGACGCTGCCCGATGCGTCGGTGAAGATCGTCTCGCGATACGTTGCAGGGCTGCAGGCGGAGTTGGGCGCGAGCGGCGACTTGATCGCCGTCGCGAGCAGCCACTCGGTCGGCTGGCTCTTGGCGAGATCGGGTTCGACGAGTTCGTCTTGCTCGTTCACTGCAAGCGGCGCGATCACGCGAGCCGCACTCGCGTGCTTCATGCCTCCGCCCGCGAGTTGGCGATGCAGTTGCTCGATCCAGAGCGTGTTGTCCAGCGACGGCGCGGGCTCTGCAGCATCCGCCCCGCCCGCGACCAGCAACTGCGACCTCAGCCTCGCCCAGTCGTACACCTGCAAGTGATGTGGATTGGGATCGTGCCCCGATTCATCTGTCCAATCGTGCGGCACGCTCACCAGCAGCCGTCCGCCGGGCGTCAACACTCGCACAAACTCGCGGAGCATCTTCTCCGGCTCCGCAACGTGCTCGAGCGTCTCGAAGCAAGCTACCAGATCGATGCTGTGATCCGCCACACGCGACAGATCGGTCGCGTCCGCCACTTCAAACCGTGCGCTCTCGCCATATGCCGCCTGTGCATACGCAACCGCCTGCGGATCGATGTCCACGCCCAGCACGCTCGCCGCGCTCGTGCACTGCCGCAGCACATGACTTCCATACCCAAGCCCGCAGCTCGCGTCCAGCACGCTGTCCCCAGGACGCACCACGCTCGCCGCGTGCACGTACCGGGCAAGATGCGCGTCCGCTCGCCGCCCGGGCTCGCGGAGCATGTCCATGTGCAAGCCGCGGTCCTTGAGCAGTCGCTCACGGAGCCACTCGCGCATCGCAATGGGACACTTCTCCAGGGCGAGCGTCACCGACGGCCCCTCATGCTCTCTCGCTTCGTACGACACATCCAGCAGGCTGCGCGGATGCCTGCGAAGCAGGTGATTCGTCCCTTCGCCCGCCGTGAACGCCTGCAACTCCCACCAATCCCGGTCCCGCACCGTCAGGTGCCATTGATGATCGCGGTCCTGCACCGTGCTCACAACGATGAAGACGTTCTTGCGTGCCACGCGGGCCAACTCGCGCAGCGCAACCTGCACATCGCTCTCTGCAAGATGCTCCAGGCAATCCGTGCACACCACCGTGTCAAACGCGCCATCCGGGAACGGCAACGCCAGAATGGATCCGACCTGAAACCTCCCAGGAGAGGTCGCGTTCGCGTGATCAATCGCGACCGGTGCGATGTCCACGCCCCGCGCGTCGATGCCCTCACGCAGCAACGCGTGGACCAACGCGCCAAAGCCGCACCCGACATCCAACACGCTCCCCGCCCCCGCGACCTTCATCACCCGCCTCGCCATCGCCGTCGCATCGGCAAACGACGAACTGCCGAAGCGGTCGGGCCGCTGCCAGTAGGTGTTGTACAGGGATTGGTAATCCACGGAAGACATGCGTGATTTAGTCCGGCGACGTCGCCTTGATCTGCAAGTTCACCAGGCCGCCAAAGAACTGTTCGCGGGGCGTCTGTGCCGCCTGCCGAACGACGCCCACCTGAAAGAACCCGGCCTCGTCCTTCCAGTGAATGATCCGCTGATTCATGTACGACGTGTCGAGTTCCTCCACCAGACCCGCCTGCACTTCGTACAGATCCGTGCCCAACGTGCATCCGAAGTCGAACTGCACCCAGCCCTTGTATCCCTTCGCAAAGGAGCGCCGCCAGAAGGTGTTGGCGCGCTGTGCCTCGGTCGCGCGGGCATCATCCAGCACCGCCAGGTCCTGATTGAACGTGCCCCAACTCGTCACCATCACGCCTTGCTTGTTGCGCAGGCGGATCGCGACGTTGAGTCGGCTGACTGGCTCGTGGCACTGGAAGTGCACGCGGATCGACAGCGCCTGTCCCGATGTGAAGTACGTCGCCGGCTCGCCCGTCGCGTCCAGCACTTCGACGCGCGTGATGGTCGCGTCCTGATCCCCAAACGACAGATTCCGCGTCGCGCCCGTCGCGGCGGGAGCGGTCACAGTTGAAGCCGCTTCGTGCTGTTTCGTGGCATGCGTTCCGTTCACGGATCCGGTTGGCGTCATGCTTGCAGCGGGATCGCTCGGCATCGCAGGTTGCTGATGCCGCTTGATCTCCCGATCAAAGAACGACTTCTCCGCCTCGTGCAAAAGCTTGCGGTACTCGAGAATGACATCCGCCGACGTGCCGCTCGCGACCACCCGCCCCTTGTCGAGCAAGATCGCATGCGAAGTGAGCGTCCGCACGCTCTCCTGGCTGTGGCTGACGAACAGCAGCGTGACACCCTTGGCGCGGAGTTCCTCCAGCCGCGTGTAGCAGCGCTTCTGAAACAGCGCATCGCCCACCGCGAGCGCCTCATCGACGATCAGGATGTCCGGCTCCACCTGCACCTGCACCGCGAACGCCAGACGCACCAGCATCCCCGACGAGTACGTCTTGACCGGCTGATCGATGAACTCGCCGATGTCCGCAAACGCCGCGATCGCGTCAAACCGCTCATCGATCTGCGCTCGGTTCAGCCCCAGAATCGCCGCGTTCAGGTACACATTCTCGCGACCCGTGAAGTCCGGGTTGAATCCGCTTCCTAGCTCGAGCAACGCCGCGACCCGTCCCGCGACTTCGGCAAACCCCGTCGTCGGCGCCAGCGTCCCCGCGATGATCTGCAGCAGCGTGCTCTTCCCGCTCCCGTTGCGGCCCAGGATGCCCAGGCTCTCGCCCTTGCGCACCGTCAGCGACACATCCCGCAACGCCCAGAAGTCCCGCGCATACTTCTTGTTGCGGAAGCGAAACAACGCCTGCTTGAGGCGATCCGCCGGGTTGTTGTAAATCTGATAGCACTTCCCCACGCCCTGGACATGGATCGCAACCGGCGCGTCGCTGTTGGTCGCGAGCGATCCGGCGACCTTGGGCTCAATCAACCCGCTCGGACCCACAAAGTCCACCGGGTCCTCCATCGCCAGCGCCTCCGCGAGCGAAGGACCGACGCTTGCCGCAATTGGCGTCGAACTGGGCGTCGCGCTAGAGGACATCCGCGAACCCCCTCTTCGCCTTGGTGAAGACTGCGTAGCCAATCACAAACGCAACGCACCCGACTGCCGCCGCATACGCCAGGCCAGCGAAGTCGGGCATCGCGCCAAACACCAGCGTCGCCCGCGCGCTCTCAAAGATCGGCGCCAGCGGATTGAACGAGAGCAGCGACTGCAACCACGCGGGGAGCTTCGCGAGCTTCTCCGCCGGGTACAAAATCGGCGTCATGAAAAACAGGATCTGCACCAGCACCGTCACGATCACGCGCAGATCACGCAGAAACACTCCCAGCGCGCTCGCCAGCATCGTGAGCCCCCCCGCCAGCAACACCAGCGGCACCAGCACCAGCGGCACCGCCCAAATCGTCGCCGACACCGTGTGCCGCAGCGCGAGGTTGGCCACCAGCAGCACGCCGATCCCAACCGCCGAGAGCACAAGCGCTGCCAGCACCTGCGCCAGGGGCAGCACCTCCAGAGGAAAAATCACCTTCTTCACGTAGTTGGGATTGTGCACCACAAGTGTCGGCGCGTTGCTCACGCTCACCGAAAACACCTCATACACGACCAACCCGCAAAACAGCGTGATCGCGAACGTCGCCTTCTCCGCCAGCGTCCCCGTCAGCGGACCCGCCGCTCCCCCTGCGCCAGTCTCCGACCACCGCGCCTCCCAGATGATTGCAAACACGAACGTGTACACCGCCAGCATCACCAGCGGATGCAGCAGCACCCACAGGATGCCCAGCCACGACCCGCGATGCCGCGCTGCAATGTCCCGCTGCGCAAACTGCCAGATCAGCGATCGATCGCGGACAATCTGGGCAACCATCCGTGCCGGGTTCAGCGCCTGCGACCATGTGACCGGCGCACCCACGCGATGCAGCGCGGGGGCCGCTGCGACAGGCAAACTCGGAGATGTGCTGGCAACAACGCCGGCTGCGGACATGTGGCCAAGGGTAGGAAAAGCCCGGGCGGGTGTCCCCTCCGCCACAAAGACGCGGGATCGCCGTCAATCGCGCCGAACCAGACTCGCAAGGACCGGCTCTGTCACGACCAACTCGTCAGTTCCCGGACCCGTCGCCCGCCGAACTGGCGAGTATGCCATCGTGATCGTCTCGCCGACCTCCACGGTCGTGATCGACACCGTCCGATGCGCGGGCCGGCTCATCAACACGCTAGTGGGGGAGGACTCGGGCCAGCGATGCTGATGAAACCGAGACTGCCCGCTCGGATCAAGCCCGCCTTGCACCGTCTGCTCAAACAACTGCACGCGAATCTGCACAAGCGCATCCCCCAACCCCGAACTCGCAAAGCACGCAGCGGGACTGGCGAAGATCGACTCGTCAACGCCCTTTCCGATCTGGGCATCCCCGCTCCAGGAGAACGTCGCAATCCGAGGTGACGCCGCGACCACTGCACCGGGCGCGAAAATCGTCAGTCGACAAGGCGGATATCGCGACCAGTCCAACGCCCGAGCCGCTTCGATGGCGTCTTCGAGCCGAGCATGGTGCGCGAGCGCCGGAATGATCAACCCCCGCGACAGCGGTCGCTCGGGCGGCGCAGGCTTGACCGTGTCCGTGCGATTCATGAGCGTGAACGTCATTCCGTGCGCGTTCACGCCGATCCACGTCCCGCCCGCAAGCGCATCGACGGGCGCCAGAGCGCGCGTCCCATGATACAAGTGAATTGCAGGCGGCTTGGCCTCTGGCCGATCATCGCGCTCGTCGCGATTCATCACCACGCGATAGCCCGCGCGAGACCCACCGACCTGTTCCCCACGAATCGCAATGACCGAGAGCGTGCACACGCGCGAGCATAGCGCGCACCTCCCCCGCAACTCGCGCCATCCCGCCATCCCATCATCGCCACGAATCCGCCCCTCTCACGCCGCCTTCTTCGCCGCCGGAATCCGCGTCACCTTCCGCTTCGCCTTCCCCTCCTCCACCGGCTTGCTGCGAATCGTGCCCGCCACCCCGCCAGTCTCTTCGATCTGCGTCGCCCGCGCCCGTCGAAGTTGCGATATCGCGCCCAGCACCGTGAGCGCCAGCCACAAGCCCGCAAACAACATGCTCGCCATCAAGCCCGTCAGCCACTCCGCGTCAGGCTTGGCCGCAAGCAGCATGACACTCGCGCCGCTCACCAAGAACCCCGAACCCAGCCCCGCCGCGACCAGCGCGACGGTCTGGCGATGCTTCCACAGCGCAAGCCCGAAGACCGTCGCCGCGATCGATCCCGCGAGCGCCAGCACGATGACGACCGAACGCATCGGTACCTGCGCCGCAGCATCCGCTGCGTTCGCCGTCCCGCCCACCCCGCCCAGCAACGCCGCAAACTTCTGCGCCGCGGCGTCAGGATTCTCCGCATCCGCCTTGAACTGGCCCAGCAACCCGCCGGCACCACCCAGCCCGTCCAGTTTTAGCTTTTCCAGTGGCGAGGATTGCTGCTCCTCAAGCTTCTTGCGTTCCTCAGGCGTGGGTCCGCTGCGAATCACCAGGTGGCGATGTCCCGAATCCACCCGCACTTCCTCCACCGCGAGCGGGTTGTCACCCACGCGAAGTTGTCGCACATCCACGTACTCCTTCGCGCTCTCGCCCTTCGCGTCCTGCTTTCCATCAAACGACTGCGCCGGCCGCGCCGCCGCCGCGGCTTTCGCGCGAGCGATGCTCTCCGTCGCGAGTTCTTTGAGTGACTGAGCCGCTGCTTCGTGCGGCGCAGGCGCTGCGGCGGACATCGATGCGCCCTCCTGCACGCTCTCGGTCCGCGCGACTTGCGGCGCCGGGGCAAGCACCGCGTGCTTGGGCATCACCACGCTGCTCCCAACCGACGCCACCACCATGAACGCCATCGCCCCCGCCACCAGCGCCGTCGCCAGCCGGAAAAGCATCAGCCCCAGCGCGACACCCACCCCCAAACCCGCCACTGGCAGGAAAATCAGCGCAATGCTGTTCTGCATCAACGCCGCAACCCCCAGCCCAACCAGCGCACCCACGCACCCCGCCGCGAACGCCACCAGCGGCTTCATCAACTTCTGCCCCGACCACCACAGCAGCCCGCCTACCGCGAGCAACGGAATCGCGATCGCCGCCGCCAACCCCAGCGACAAGGCGGGAAGAAACTGCACAGCATCCGGCGGGTTCAAGGCCATAGAGAGGAAGTCGGTCTGTGACAGACATTGGTTGGGGCTTTGGGTAATCTGTGGCAAGAAGTGCGCGTAATGGCATCGGTCGTGTTGGGAATCGTCTCATAACTGATCTGAAAGAGCAGTTAGTATAATGTTTGGTATGGAACCATCCCGGCTGGATTGCGGATAGAACTCGTTCGCCATCGCATCCTCGCCCGTGCATCCATTGTTTTCTTGGGCCTTTTCGCAAGAAGGGCCTCGGGAAGGCTTGTGAAGTGAGGTCTGGTCGGGTATGCTGATGTTGCAGCGTCGCGAGAGCGGCGCGATGGGTAGCGGCGCAAGCCGCGGCCCGATGCGGGCGGGGACTGGCGCGAGAGCGCCGTCCACACGAGCCACGCGCAGCGCCGAGAGCGGCGCTCCCGAAGCACAACACGCGGCGATGGTTGATGGATGAGTCGGACAGTGGTTGCGTTGATTGATGGTGGTGGCGTCGACACTCGGCGCGACCGCCCAGGGGCTTGGAGCAGACGGGGTCGGTCACGGGGCGGGGGCGGGATGGTGGTTGTCCTCAGGGAGCCTTGAACAGGCGACCTGGGATTTCTGCCGGACGGCGGGCGGAAGCCCACCTACTTTCAGCACTCGCGCGCGAACTCCGCGCGGAACGGACAGGAGTATGTATGGGTCTGTTCACTCGCTTTGGTCGTTCCACTTCCCGTATGTCGTCGCGCGCGCAGGACGGGCGCGTTGACACGAGCTCAACCGCATCGGTCGGCCTTGGTCTTGGCGCTCGCCTCGCGCGATGGGCCGGGCTCACAGACCGCGGCCCCCAGATGGAGCGACTTGAGAATCGCGAACTGCTCTTCACGCTGGCGGTGACGCAAGACTCCGTGGACCCTGCGACGGGCCTGGGCACCGTGCGGGCGTACTTCGGCTATGTCGTGCCTTGGCTGGCCGACGACTACGAGATCCCTGAAGTTGACAACACCCAGACCATTCTCGACTTCAACCAGTCGCTCTATCAGCCCGTGGCCAGCGGCTTCACGTTCCTGCCCGAGTCGGTGCGGGTCGTGCACAACATCCAGCCCGCGGCGGACATCGCCGTGGCCAGCGACTTTGGCAACGACGTCAACATTCAGGACCGGTATCTTCGCACCGATCTGAATCAGATCGGCGAGTTCTTGGAGTTCCGCCCTCGCCAGGAGCAGAACGTCAACCTGCCCCGCACGACCGATCAGGTGCGGTTCACGATCCGTCCCAACCAGACGGCGGCCAACAACTCTGACTCTTCCGGACTTGACACCAACAACGTCCGAGTGTCGTTGATTCGTGACAACGCGGTGCTCGCAACCTTCACGGGCCAGCAATTGCGCAACGCGATTTTGGCCGGCGGCAACGCGGCGCTGGGTGTGGGAACATACCAGCTCGAAGCCGGTGGCGACTTCTTCGACTCAGTCCGAATCGAGCAGATTGGAGCGTTCTCGCTGCCGGGCTTCAGCGCGTTTGAGGTGGACGACGTCACGTTCAACTTCCGTAACTCGCTGTTCGCGTCGCTGCTTGAGCCCAAGATCTTCGGTGCCGTGGTTGTACTCACCGGGCCTGTCGGCGCTTCTGTGTCCGTGTTCGATCTGTACGGCAACGCCATGCAGCGCACGATCGCGCTGGGCCGTCCTCAGGGAGCGGACATCCTGCTCGTCGACACCAACGACGACGGTCGGCCCAACTTCAACGACGGTATCGGCCGCGTCCAGCTCAACAACGTTGACGGGCGTTCGAGCCTTTCGGTCTGGGGTGGTGTCATTCAGGCTCGCGAAGATCCGCAGCCCAACGATGACTTCTTCGAGCAAGGCTTCGGCTTCACCCTGAACACCAACGTGGCCAACGGGTTCTCAGATGATTTCGAAAGCGCCGGCTTTGGGTACGCCTTCAACGTGAATGATCAGGGTGAGGACTTCGGCATCGCCGGCCTTCCGGAGTTCGCTGGGTCGGTCGTCATCGGCTCGCCGTGGATTCGAGATCCGAACAACTACTTGGGCGGCGGCGGTATCTTCTCCGCCGACGACTTCATCGTCGAGCCCGACGCAGACAGCAGTTTCATCCGCGCCGATCAGGGCATCTTCGTGCCCAACGGACAGTCCATGAACTCCGTGCTCGTCCACGGCATCGTTCACGGCAACTCCCAGTTCACCGGCGCGCTCAATCGCCTCAGCGTCAGCTACCTCGTCGGCTCGGTCACGGTCGCGGGCGATCTGGGCTCGCTGACGACCCAGACCGACGCGGGCGCGTTCGCCATCGAGCCCGACTTTGACTTCTCCCGTCCCGTGACGATCGATCCGATCTATCGCACGGAAGGCGCGATCGTGGTCGGTCGCTCCGTCGGCGAGATCGCCATCGGTGGACGCGGCCAGGCCGACATCACCGTCATCGGCGACCTGAGTTCGCCTATCACGCGCCCCGCCCGCGACGTGTTCAATTACAGCGAGCGCGAATACGTCGCGCCCCTGGGCACGCAGGTCGATTCTCTCACCACAGTGCGAGATCACCTTTATTCCGGCGGCGCGATGGAAGGTCTCGCCGTCGACGGCGCAGCCTTGACGCGCCCCGCCAGCCAGGCCGTCCTGTATGGTGGCGGCTGGTTGCGCAACAACACGCTCTCCAGCGCTGAGTTCATCGGCTCGGGAGGCACCGCCGTCCGCGTGCGTGGCGATCTGTCGGGTCGCAACAACATCCTCGCCGAGGACGTTTCCGACGTCTACTCCTTCGTCTGGGATGGCACCACGGACATCATCGTCCAAGGCGTGGACGATCGCGCCGGTCTGGGCGTGTACGTGCGCGTCGTCGATGCGCAGGGCCGCACGGTCGGCGCTCCCGAATCGCCCGACCCCGAAACTCTGCTGGGCGATCCCAACAACCGTCAGCGCTTCACTTCCTCTCGCGTCAAGGTCAAGCCTCGCGAAGGACCGGGCCTCTATTACCTCGTCGTCACCGACCCGCAGGGTGTCGACGACGGCGCGGGCCTGTCGAGCTACAGCTTCCTGGTCAGCGGCCTGGCATCCACCACTTTCGGCTCCTATCGCACGGGCGGCGGCGCAGGCTTCTCCAGTTCCAACGGCGGACTTGCCAATGCCATCACGCTGCTCTCGGGCTCGATGGGCGCGTTCCAGGTCGGCATGGGCTACGGCAGCCCCGCGGGCGGCGATACCGCCGCGTCCGGTCTTTTCAACACCGGTCTCAACGATGACGACGCCATGTCCTTGCACGGCGGCAGCATCGCCATCTCGGGCGATCTGTGGGCTCTCATTGCGGGCGGTGATATCGGCGCGCCTGAACCCAGCGCGGACGGCGGCATCATCTCCTTCGACATCGGCGGTCGCGTCGGCCTGATCGCCACGGGCATCAACCCGACCATCGGCAACGGTCCCCGTGCGTTCCAGGGCGCCGCCGCCGACGGCGCGGCGGAAGGCGACGTCAACTTCCTCACCATGCGCGTTCGCGGCGGCGGTGTCGGCAACATCGATATCGGTGGCGGCGTTGGCATGGACCAGGATCCGGAAAATGCGGCTCGCCGCAGCGGCACGGGCACGGGCTTCCGCCTCCAGACTGGCGACAACATCCGTGGCATCGCTGGTGACATCGGCATGATCCGCGTGGGCTTCCACGTGGTTGGATCATCCATCGGCAACCGGCCGTTTGACATTTCCACGAGTGACAACTCGACCATCGGCGCGATCTTGATTGCCCAGGACGCCTACGAAGACGGCGATCCGCGCAGCGGGATCTATGGCGGCCCCATCGGTCTGAACACGGGCCGCAACAGTGATATCCGCTTCGTTGACACGCCCGAGATCGACATCGTGGGCGACGACTCGGTCTTCTTCCTGGTTCCCGACGAGCCCCGTGAGTTCATCGATGACGGCGGCGCTCGCTTCACGATCTCGCTCGTGGGCGGCGGCCCCGCCAGCCCACTGGACGTGATTCGCGTCGTCCCCGTTGACGGCGGCCAAGGCGTGGTGGTGGCGCAGATCCAGGCCGATCTCACGGCCGGTCGCACCCTCCGCATCACGGGCAGCAACACGACCTCGCCGGGCGGCGGCGGGCGTCCGCAGCGCGTCACGATCGGTCGCATCCGCGTGACCGGCGACGCTACCTCGCGCGTGGAGTTCGACGGCAGTGCCGAGATCGACGTTTATCGCATCGAAGTGACGGGCCTGGTGCAGGCGATCACCAACACCACGCCCAACGGCGACATCGTCACCATCGATGCGGAAGGTCTGGACTTGGTCGAAGTGGACGGCAGCTTGGGCGTCACCGAACTGGTGAGCTTTGGCCCTGGCTCGATCGCTCCGTTCCCGGGCATCGCTCCCGATGGACCCGACAGCACGCTGGGTGGGCCAGTGGGCGTGTCTCTGGGCGGCCAAGACACCGGACCGTTGATCGATACCAATGTGTACGGCGGCAACGTGTATCGCCCCGCCCAGAACGAGACGCTGGCGGGCACATCAGCATTCCTTGACGACCTGGGCAGCCCGCTCGAAGGGCGACTCGAAGGCGTGATCGTCCGAACCGGCAGCCTGTCGCGCGTCGCCGCGAAGGGTGCGGTGCGAAACATCATCCTGCAGGGCGACGACGCCGTATTGGGCGACGTCCGCATCAACAGCGACGGCATCACCGTGCTGGACGGCTTCGAAGGCCTGCTGGGCACGGTCTACGCGTTCCGCGTCGCGCTTGTCGACGTCGGTGACGGCATCGCCACCCGCCTTGATGGCAACCCGCTCGGCGCCCCGGGCGTGTACGCGGCAGACGACATCGGCACGGTGACCGGTCCTGCCTCTATCACAGTCCCGGGCACTGGCCAGGGCGGTCCCAGCGTCAAGCCCACGCAGGTGAGCGGCGTGATCATCGCCGGCAACCTGGTTCGCTTCAACCAGGGCCCCATCGTTCTGCCCAACGGCTTCACCTTTGACTTCACCGAGGACGGCATCACCAACTTGCTGCTGCCCGGCGGGCGGTATGTAGACGCGTACGTCGGCAGCGACACGCTGGACAGCTTCTGGACCAGCTTCAACTATGGCGAGAATCGCTTCTTCTACGGCGATCTGGGCCAGATCGATGTCACCGACGCGGTCTTCACCCGCAATCGCTTCTCTTTGCGTGATCTCGATGTGTTCGACGCGGATGGCACCGTCTTTGACGCGTCACGCATGCAGCTTGGCGGCTCGTTGGGCACGATGACCGTGCTCGGATTCTCCAACAGCACGCTGCTGGGTACGGGCCGAGACTTCGTGCCCACCGACATTCGTGTGGAGCGAGACATCGACCGCATCACCGTCGAGGAAGACGCCTCCGATGTGACCATCAGCGCCACGGGCGACTTCACGGGTGGCTTCACCGCTCGCAACTACATCCGTGCTGCGCTCAGCGTCAACGGCCAGATCCGCACGATGAGCGCCACGCAGGACCTGCGAGGCAGCAGCATCTCCGCCGGTCAGCTCGATGCCCTGACCATCGGTCGCAACATCGCCTCGTCGACGATCGCCGTCTCGGGCGAACTCACCAACATCACGATCGCGGATCGCGCCCTGAACACCGACGTGCTGGTCAGCGGGCCAGACGGCCGAATCGGCACGATCACGGCCGTGAACGGCTTCCAGGGTCGCGTCCGGTCCTCGGGCCCGATCTCCACACTGACGGTCACGGCTGGTGACTTCGACGCCGAAGTCTCGACGACCGAACGCAACGCCAACGTGAACACGATCACCGCGGGCCGCGACGTCGCGATCCGCGGCTTTGTGAACGGCACCGTCAGCACGATCACCGCGGGTCGCCACATCGGCCTTGCGAGCCGTCCGGGCGACGCGTTCGTCGCTCAACTGAACATCAACAACATCGCCGCGCCCAACGGCACGCTCTACAGCGATCTCCGTGCGGGCGGCACGCTCGCGAGCGTTCGCCTGGGCGGGGCGCCCAACAAGCCGGAGAACGACCAGACCGGTCGCGGCTCGCTGGTGGCCTACAACGGCATCACCGCCGTCACCATCAATGGCGACTTCGGCGGCGACATCCTGAGCTACTCGGGCGGGATCGGCAGCATCGCCATCACCAACGGCAGCTTCCTGCCCGATCGCCTGATCGCCGCATACCGAGGCAGCATCGCGTCGCTCACCATCACGGGTGGCGACCTGCTGGGCAATGTCTACGCCGACGACGACATCACCAGCCTGGTGGTGAACGGCAACGGCCAGCCCTTCGGCAACATCGGCATCGACGCCGCGAAGACTCCCTTCAACGTTGTGGACGCGCGTCGCAACCAGTTGCCGCAGGACGTGTTCGCCCGCAGCGGCTTTGACGGCGCTCTGATCCGCGCCGGCCGCGACATTGTGAGCATCAACGTCAGCGGCTCGGTCTTTGAGTCCGGCTTCCACGCCGTCCGCAACATCACCAACATCACCGTCGGCGGTCGTGTCTCCAACAACACCGACTTTGGCAGCAAGGGCTCCTTCTTCGCCGCGGGCGATTCGATCGTCCGCGTCAGCACGGGCGTGAACTTCGCCGACACGCTGTTCGTCGCAGGGCTGGTCAGCCTCGGCGCGGACAATCGTCCGGGCGGGTTTGACGCCAACGAGGACGTGGTCAAGAGCGGCACGATCGGCACGATCATCTCGCCGGGCGGCGCGTTCGGCGTCACCTTCGTCGCCGGCGCCGAAGCCGGCGCGGACGGCGTGTACGGAGACCTTGCGGGCACCCTTGCGGACGAATCGCTGGACGATGCGCTCGCACTGGGCGTCTCGACGATCGGCACGCTCAACATCGGCGGCACGCTCGCCAACGCGCAGGTGATCGCGGATGTGATTCCCCAGTCCATCCTCAACGACAACCGGTACGCGATCAAGCGCGTGCCCAGCCAGTTGGCCGACTACGTCCTCGACGCCGGCGTTGGCTTCGCGGGCACGCAGTTCAGCGGCACCCGCTCCGTCACGGTCGGCGGCGCAACCTACACCCTCAACTTCAGCGGGCCGGGCGAAGCCTTCTTCACCTTCGGTGTCCCGGGCGGCATCCTCAGCAGCGGCGTGGGCGCTCCGGACTTCACCGTCACGCTCCGCAACAGCGGCCCCACCAGCGCGTTCTCCATCACCAGCAGCACGGGCGTTGTCGACAACTTCCACCTCTGGACCAACAACAACGCCAGCCTCGCCACCCTCGCCGTCAACGGACGCGTGCAGGGCAACAGCACCTTCCTCGTCGATGGCGGAGTCGCCAACGTCACGGGCGGCACCACGGCCAGCGCCAGCAACGCCTTCAACGAGTTCTTCCGCCCCCGCTTTGACATCGGCGGCGACGTCACCCGGATCGCCTACACAGACCTCAGCAACGTCTTCATCACCGCCCGCAACGTGGGCACGCTGACGGTCACGGGAGACTTTGGTTCCGGACCCAACACCGCCACGCTCCGTGCCCTCAACATGGGCACCGCGACCATCTCCGGTTCGCTCCGAGGCACGATCAGCGCGGACGGCAACTTCACGGGCCTGGCCGTGACCGGTCAGGGCGATCGCGCCGCCGTGCGTGCGGGTCGTACGCTCGGCCCCGTCACCTTTGGTGGGCAGCTCAGCCGCTCGCTGATCAGCGCGGGCCGCGATATCGGCACCGTCACCATTGGCGGTCAGATGTTCGATTCCGCCATCAGCGCAGGCGTGGATCTGGGCCGCGACGCCCAGTTCGACGGCACGGGCGTTGACGCCGACAGCCTCCGCAGCGGCTCGATCGGCAACGTGACCATCAGCGGCGACTTCCGCGAGTCGGACATCACCGCCGGCTTCATCCGCGGCCAGGACCGCTTCTTCGGCACCAACGACGATCGCATCGCGGGCGGCCGCGGCGCAATCGGCAATGTCACCATCAACGGTACCCAGACCGGCTCGGTCCGCTCGACCGAGTCCTATCGCATCGCCAGCAACGGCACGCTGGGCACGGTGACGCTCGCGGGCCTGACCTTTAACGGCACCCGCGGCAACTTCGCGACACTGGCTCCCGCCCTGCCGCCCCAGAGCGCGCAGATCGAGAGCATCCGTGTCAGCAACGAGAGCTTCATCCCCGCGGCTGTGGTGGAGTTCAACCAGCCGATGGACTTCAGCTCCCTGCCTCGCGCCCTGAGCGTGGCCGAAGTTCGCGGTGGCGGCGAAGTCGAAATCCGCCTCGTCGAAGGCCTCGACTACACCCTCAGCTACAACGAAGCCAACAACGGCCTGATCATCACCTTCTCGCGCAGTTTGGTGAGCGCCAACCTGCCCGTGGTCCCCGGTCGCCCGGGTCCTGGCGTCTACCGCATCCGCCTCGACAGCACGGTCGCTCGCGCCCGCCTTGTCGACGCCGGGTTCGACGGCAACGGCAATGGCCTGATCGAGCAGAGCGATGACTTCGTCGGCGGCGTGGTCGCTGGCGACGCTGGCGACAAGATCACCGCGGAAGTCGTCAACGTTGGCGGCAGCCGCTACGACCTGTACGGCCCCAGCAACCTCAACTTCATCCTCGACAACGCCGACGCCCCCGACAACCTGCCCGACACCAACCGTGCGATCACGGTCGACGGCTTCATCGGCGATCACCCCGACAACGACACCACCAACTTCCGCTTTGGCGGCGACGTGGACCTCTACACGATCACCGTGCTGGCCGGCCAGATTCTGCGAATCTCGCCCCTGAGCGGCGGTGCCTCGGGTGCGTCCTTCCGCGTGCTGAATACCGATGGCACGCCTGTCGACCTGCTCAACGCGACCGCGACCACCATCTCGCTGCCCGTGCCGGACGTGAACGCTCCGTTCGAGACTGGCGCGCAGCAGGCATATCTCATGCGGGTCTCGGGGACGTTCATCATCGCCGTGGGCGTGACCGACAACGTCGCGGTCCCTGGCACCGTCAACAACCCGGTGCAGACTGTGCCGGGCAGCGTTGGCCCGTACTCCTTCACCGTCGAGATCTTCGATGACGGGGATAGCGGCTTCACCAACACCACCGATGCCGGCGACGGCAACACGCTGGTGCCCGCGCCTCTGCCCATCGACTTTGCAGGCAACGACGGCGTCTTCGGCACGCCCGACGACCAGTCCAAGCTGCTCATCAACAACTACACCTTCACGCTCGACCGCGGCCTGGACGGCGTCGTGAACACTGCCGACGACATCGTGACCGGCGTCGACGGCGAGGGCGCAGTCTCCACCCGGGTCGGTAACCGTCTTGTGCAGACCGTGGAGTCGGCCGTCGGCTCGCGCGGCAGCATCGGCGTGCCCAACAAGTTCCAGGCCGACGTGGACATCTTCCACCTCAACAACCGCCAGCCCATCGCTCCGGGCCAGAAGATGCGGCTCACCCTGCGTCTTTCCGAAACCGGCAGCGACTTGGGCAGCCTGAGCATCCCCACGACGCAGGACCTGCGTGGCTACGTCCAGTTCGCCTTCTTTGAGACTACCGGCTCGCTCGGTTTGGACGACGCGAATCTGATCTTCTCTTCCAGCGACTTCCGCGCCAACGGCGGCACCGCGAACAGCACGATCGGCCAGAGCGCCGCCACGACCTACGGCTTTGACGCCAACGGCGACTACTTCATCGAGTTCATCGTGCCCCAGGCCCAAGGCACCAGCAACGGCGCGGGCACCTTCGCCGCCTACGTGCAGGGCATCATCAACAGCGACTACGAGCTCGAAGTCGTGACCGACGGCAGCGGCAACACCCAGCGCCGCACCCAGCGCATCTTCCTCGAAACCAACGGCGGTACCGTCAACTGGCTCGAAACCGGAAACCGCGACACCCGCCTGACGCCCCTGGATGTCAAGACCCTGGGCCTGGTCGGCTCGGCCATCAACGGTCAGCCTCTCCAGACCTATGTCCTGAACAACACAGTGACGCAGCTCAACAGCCTCTTCCAGAGCATCGGCGTCGACGTCATCTTCTCGACCAACCCCGCGGACTTCGAGTTCGAGGACTTCTCGACCATCTACCTGTCCAGCCTGCAAGACCCCATCAACGCCCTCTTCGACACCTTCACCGCCTTCAACTTCCTCTCAATCGCCCAAGGCAACTTCAACCAGATCTTCAACCCCGTCCAGCCCTATGGCGTCTCGCAGCGGTCGGACCCCTTCAACACTCGCTTGGACGACGAAGCGGTTGTCTTCTTCCCCAGCCTCTCGCTCATCGGCCGCACACCCGCCCCGGCGGACGTGGACCTGCTCATCGAGAACTTCACCGCCGCGATCGCGCGTCGCGCGGGCGAAATCATGGGCGCTCGCATCACGACCTTCGACAGCGTCAACAACTTCGGCAACCAGTTCGACGCCTTTGCGTCCAACTCCGTCGACCACGGCCGCGACGACCGCACCTTCAACCCCACCTACGTCATCGCCGACTTCAGCCGCCCGCTCTCGGGCAGCGCCGACACCATCACGACAACCAACTTCTTCCTGGGTCGCCAGATCGGCACCGAACTGCTCCGCCAGAACCTGTCGCCCCGCATCTGATCAGAGTTTCAAAACAAGCACGAAGGGCCTCGATCCGAATCGAGGCCCTTTTTCTTGGAATGAGATCGTGGGCTGTGCTTCGACAATCCGGCATGACATGACGCCATGCCGCGAAGGATCGAAGGTCGTTGCTCCAACGTTTGGGAGAGAAGCCTCTCGCGTTCGCGCCTAGCGCCGGCCGATTGGCTGCTGGGCATTCAACTGAGCCGCCTGCATCATCTGCGCCAGCCATTGACCCACTTGTATCGCCTGGGCCGTGAGTTGCTGCAGTTGGATCGCCTGCAACTGCGACTGGGTCTGGGCCTGCTGCAGGGTTGCAATTCCCTGATCGAACCGAGGCTCGCCGCGGTTGTCCGCAGGGGCGGGCGCCTGGAGCCCACCAATCGTCGTCGAGTGCCTCTGCGAGAGTGCAGTGGTCTGCCGCTCGATTGTCGCAAAGCGAGACTCAATCGTGTCCATTGCCGTCGCCGCGGCGAGCGTTCGCTCGTCGCAGTGGCGGGCAGCGGCTGCCACGCTGGCCTTGGACTGGTCAAGCTGGTGCAGCAGCGCTTCGATCTGAGTCCGCGCTGTCGCCAGCCGCGCGAAGTCGGCGGTCGTGTCGGGGAGCGCGGTGGTGAGAGCAGGCGAGGTTTGCGGGGCCGCGATGGACGGTGTGGTGGCGGACGCAGGCGAAGAAGCCGCGATCTGCATCGCTTGCTCCGTGATCGTGCGTGCCGCGCGTTCCGTCTCTTGCGTGATGATCGGCGCCGCGATCGGCTCGACGCGCTCGCGGATCGCGCGATCCACTTGCTCGCGGAGCCCCGCCGCCAGCGTGCGGGTCTCGCTGGCGATCTGCTCGCGCCCGCTGTGGACCATCGCACCAGCATCCGTCCGCAGCGCGAGCAACTGCTCAGCGATCTCCGTCGCCACCGCCTCGGTCCGTCGCTCCGCGTCGCTGCTGGCGTTCCGCAACCGCATCTCGGCTCGCAAGACCGCTTCCTCGAGGCTCTTCTCGCCCTGCTCGGCCCGCTCCACATCCCGCTCCGCCGCGGATTGCACCGCCGCCAGCCGGGCTTCGATCCGCTCCACGCCCGCCTCAAACTCATGCAGTGCTTCGCGAGCCCGCAGCGTCAACGCATCAAGCTGCGTCGCAATCGCGTTGCTCGTTGCCAGCGTCAACCGCTGCTCAATCGCGGCGAGCGACTCCGCAGGAATCGCTACGCCCCCGCCCACAAGAGCCAGCGGCGCGTTCGACACTGTCGCCGCCCCAGCGTCGCGAAGCGTGGTTTGCAAGCCGCCTTCGCCGGTCGTTTCGCTGCGGGCCGCGAGGATCGCGTCCGCCCGAGCCTGATCCAGCGCGTCTCGCACCATCGCCTGCAAGTCCGCAGCGAACTTCTCCTTCGCGCCATCGAGCGCGAGCGAAAGAGCATCGCGGACGAGCGTCTCCCGCTGGGTCGCGACTTCCTGAATGATGCTGTCCCGAAGTTCCCGCGCCTTCGTCAACGCGGTCTCATTGCTCACCCGGTCCAGCAACGCTTGCGTCCGGCTGATCCGCGTGTCCAGCGTCGGCAGCGCCTTGAGCGCATGCTCGATCCGCCCCTGCAAGTCCTTGATCAGCCCCCGCACGCTCTCCTGCAGATGCCCCATCTGCGCGCTGGTGCTCGCCAGCGACCGCGCCTGCCCCTGCGCTTCTGACGTTAACTTGCGAAGCGTGCCCGCCAGCGAATCAAACGCCGTCTGATCCACCACCCGAGGCGACAAAAACGCCCGCTCCACCGCCGACTCCAACGTGCGATCCAGCGCATCAGGCCCCAGCGCAACAGCAACGCCCGAGTCGCCCCCGCGCTCCTCGCGCGGCAACTCCATGGCAACGCCAGCGGCAAGTGGTGGTTCGACAGCAGTGGTTGGGGTGTTCGGCTGCAAGCGGATCCTCCGCGGGAAAACACGGATATCGGGCGGAATGGCGAGCCGGGTGCAATTGGGACAAAGCGATGAAGCGATCAACCCTTTGAGTCATGAATCGAGCCCCGGTTCGCGGCACCGTCCCGAAGCTCCGTCACACCTGTTGATTGTCCCTTCTCGCTATCGCCCCATCGCTTTTCGCTGTCTCCCCTCCCCCCTTCGTACCATCCCCCGTGTCCACCCCCCAAAACTCCCCGTCCCCCCACAAAGTCCGCCTCCACCGCTACCTAGCCGACGCCGGTGTCGCCGCCCGCCGGGTGTGCGAGCAGATGATCGAGGAAGGCCGGGTCAAGGTCAACGGCCGCACCGTCCGCGACCTCCCCGTCTTCATCGACCCCCGCGAGGACCGCGTCGAAGTCGGCAGCCGCATCATTCAGCCCCTCGCCCGCCACGTTTACATCATGCTCAACAAGCCCGAGCGGGTCCTGGTCGCCGCGGCGGACGAACCGGGCCTGGAACGCACTAAAGTCACCGACCTCGTCAAGCACGCCCTCGCCCCCCGCCTCTTCCCCGTGGGCCGCCTTGAGTGGGACGTTCAGGGCATGGTGCTGCTGACCACCGACGGCGAGTTCGCGCAGCGCCTCACCCACCCGCGTTATGCAGTGCCCAAGGTCTACCGCGTGCAGGTCAAGGGCGAGGTCGTGCCCGAGCGCGTCCCCGAACTCCAAGCCGCCGTCCGCCGCCACACCAAACTCGCCATCAAGCGCGACGCCGCGATGCGCCGCAAAGCCGCGAAAGAAGCCGCGGGGGGCGGCCCCCTTTCCATCGGCGCGGGCGGCGGCGGCGTGGGCCGTCGCAAGGAACTCTTCATCGCCCCCGCCGTGCGCTTGCTCGACAAGGACAAGCCCGAGTGGAACGAGCAACGCGAAAGCCAGGGCGTCACGCTCGAAATCACACAGGTTGAGGCCCGGGGTGTGCCGCTCCGCGACGTGCTGTTCGCCGTGGGGCTTCCTGTGCGCCGCCTCACCCGCGTCGGAGTGGGCGGGCTGCGCCTGGCCAACCTCAAAGTGGGCGACTGGCGCGAACTCTCGATGGAAGAGGTCCGCGACTTGCTGGCAACCCCAGCATGGAACGGCGAACCCAGCCCGACGCCACAGGAAGCGCAAGAACCGCGCACCGCGGCCCGCCCATCCGCCAACTTCGACCGCCCGCCCGGCGATTCTCGCGCACCACGCACCCAACCCATCCGCGGCATGAGCGAACGAGCCTTCAAGGACCGCGAACGCCGGAAGGCCCTGCGACAGATGGACCGATCTACTCGAAGCGAACCGGATCGAGGCGACGCCCAACCAACCCGCAACCGCCCGCAACCCGCCAAGTTCAGTTCTAAGTCGAGTCCCAAGCCCAGCTTCAAGTCCAACTTCAAATCCAGCTCCAAGCCCAGTTTCAAGTCCGGCCCCAACTTCAGCCCCAAGCCCACCCGCCCGGCTCGTCCCCAACGCCCGACCCGACCGCAAGCCCCCGAACGCCCCGCCGGGTCAGGGCCTCGCAAGGGACCACGGACGATCCTGCCGGAGTGAGCCAATCGACGTTCGATTTCAGTACAGAGACACAGAGACTTGGAGAAAGAAGAGCGAGCACTGGGGTCAGAATGTGAAAAGCTAGAAGCGTTGCTTCATCCCAACACCAATCCGTCTGCTCTCCTCTTCCTCCTGATCTCTGTGTCTCTGTGCTGAAAATCAATCCACCCTCGACACCCGCCCCATGAACTTCCTCAAGGCCTTCCATCACCGAGCCAGCGCGACCAAGACGGGTCGCTATGTCATGCACCGCGGTCGGATGCTCTGGCGGGTCGCCGCGAAGAACTACAGCCGCAGCCAGATCACGGCGATGGCCGCCGCGCTTTCGTTCCGCACGATCTTCGGCCTCGTCCCCGTGATGGCCGTCAGCCTTGTCGTGCTGCACCGCTTCGTGCCCGCGGAAAAGGTCAAGAGCGTCGTCACCAACTTCCTCGAGTACACCGGCCTCACCAAGATCGTCGTCAGCGAGCCGCCCCCGGAGGAGATCGCCGCGACCGTCCCGGGCCTCAACATCTTCGGCTTCGGCATGCCCAACCCCGCCGGCGCGGTGCAAGCGGCCCAAGCCGCGGCCCAGACCCAGGCGGCCCAAAGCGCGCGCCTTGATGAGTGGATCACCGTGCTGCTCTCACGCATCGACGGCATCAACTTCGGCGCCATCGGCCTGGTCAGCCTCATCATGCTGCTCTACGCCGCGCTCTCGATGATCGTTGAGATCGAAAAGGCTTTCAACCAGATCGCTGAAGCCCCCACGGGCAAGACCTGGATCAAGCGGATCACGCACTACTGGACGCTGCTGACGCTGGGGCCGATTCTGCTGGTCGCGGGCTTTGCCGTGGCCCAGGGCCTCCAGCCTCTGCTCAAGAGCAACCTCGAAGGCGCGCTCCCCATGAGCGGCAAGGTTCTCGCCGACGTGCTGGGCTCCCTCATTGCCATCCCCATCAGCATGATCACGCTGATGATCCTTTTCACCAGCGTCCCCAACAAGCGCATCGACTTCCGCGCTGCTCTCTGGGGCGGCCTCGGTGCCGCGGTCCTCTGGGAACTCTCCAAGTGGGGCCTGGTCGGCTATATCAAGTACAGCTCGTCCTACGCCCGCCTCTATGGCGTCATCGCCCTGCTGCCCCTCTTCCTGCTCTGGGTCTATGTCACCTGGATCATCGTCCTGCTGGGCTTCCAGGTCGCCGTGACGCTCCAGACCTTCCGCGTCATCTCCAAGGACGGCTTCAAGCAGTCCGTCATGATGGCCCTGGGCCTCGTGGGCGAAGACCAAGTGCTGGGCACCACCGGCGGCCCGCGCCTCATGGGTGTCGCCGGCACGCTGGGCCACCTGGGCAGCATCCGCGTCCTCGATCACGGCCTGCCGCTTCGAGCCATGGTCGTCGTCGCCGACCGCTTCGCCAAGGGCCAGCATACTGACCTCCAGACTCTCACCACCGAACTCCGCGCCGACGAAAACCTCGTCAAGAGCGTCGCCGAGCGTTTGATGGGCGCGGGACTGCTTCACCAGATCGCCGTCGAACGCGCTCCCACGCCCTGCTTCGTCCTCGCCAAGCCTTCACAGATGATCCTCGCTTCCGAAGTCTTTGGCGCAGGCGAAGACATGCTCGAAGGCGCTGCGGACAAAACCACCATCACCAACCGCCTCCGCGACGCCCGCCTCACCGCCTTCCGAGGCGTGACCCTTGCCGACCTCGTCGCCCAACTCGCCCCGCCGCCCCAACAGTCCGACCCCATGATGCCCGGCAACGCGGCGTTGGCGTGAACCGTTCGAGAAGAAGACTCACCACGGAGAACACAGAGATCACGGAACAAGCCAAGCAGAGTGGCCACGGATTTTCGCGGATTGACGCGGATGAAAACAAAAACTCTTGATTCAAATCCGCGCTCATCCGCGCAAATCCGCGGCCCCTCTTCTTCTTCCTCTCCCCGCCCTCCGCGTCCTCCGCAGTGAACCCCATTCTCCACACCCCCATATCATCCCCCATGCCCACCCGCACCCGCGCGAAGTCCCTCCAAGTCGCCTCCGGGCTTTCCCTTGCCCTCTTCGCGATCTTCGCCTCGGGGTGCTACGAGCGCACCGTCCATGCCAAGGGCATCGGCGCCATGGGAACCAAGGTCCAGGAAGGCTACCGCAGCGATACCGCCGCCGACCGAGCCTGGGACTCGATGTTCTCTGACCCCCGCGAATCCAAGCCCGTGCCCAAGAACCCGGGCGTCGGGACCGTGCGGTAAACCCAGCGGCCCAGCATCCAAGCGGTTCCCACCGCCGATTCCTATACTGATTCCAACTTCAAGGACACCCCATGGGCATCGAAGCAGCACTCCCCGTCGACGGCTTTCTCACCACCCAGCTCCGCCACGTCATCAACTGGGCGCGTCGCAGCAGCCTCTGGCCCATGCCCTTCGCTACCGCCTGCTGCGGCATCGAACTGATGGCCACCGCCTGCTCCCGCTACGACCTCGCCCGCTTCGGCGCCGAAGTCATGCGCTTCAGCCCGCGCCAGGCCGACCTGCTCATCGTCGCCGGCCGCATCAGCATCAAGACGATGCCCGTCCTGCAACGCATCTATGAGCAGATGCCCGAGCCAAAGTGGGTCATCAGCATGGGCGCCTGCGCCAGCACCGGCGGTGTGTTTGACACGTACGCCGTGGTCCAAGGCTGCGACCAGTTCATCCCCGTCGACGTGTACGTCCCCGGCTGCCCCCCTCGCCCCGAGCAGCTCATCGAAGGCGTCATGGCCATCCAACGCATCATCGACCAGGACGGCATCCCACCCACCAACGGCGGCAAGCGCGTGCCCCTGGGCCTGGTGCTCGAGCCCACGCACGCGGTAAAGCCGCAGCCGGTGGGCCTTCGGGTCGGTTCCTGACGTGCCATCGAAGTCGTCGCCTCAGCGACGACTTCGATGCGACCATGTACCCATGCTGAACTTGGCATCGAAGTCGCCCGAAACCGGGCGACTTCGATGGCACGCATTCGGTACCATCACGTTCATGGAATCCATCTCCGTCTTCGACATCCTCAAAATCGGCGTCGGCCCGAGTTCTTCCCACACCATGGGCCCCTGGCGAGCCGCCCAGATGTTTCTTGACCGCTGCATCGCCGCCAACCACTTCGCCAAGATCGACCGCGTCCGCGTCCATCTCTTTGGCTCCCTCGCCAAAACCGGCAAAGGCCACGGCACCGACTTCGCCGTGCTGATGGGCCTGGCTGGCGAAGACCCCGTGTCGTGCGACGTTGGCGCGCTCCCCGAAATCGAAGCCGAGATCCGCAAGTCCCGCCGCATCCGCCTCCGCGGCGCGCGAGAGATCACCCTCGACCCTGCCACCGACATCATCTTTCACTTTGACCAAGTCCTGCCCTTTCACCCCAACGGCGTGACCTTCGAGGCCCAACTCGGGGGGGCCGGCGGACGAGATGGCGACGACGCCAACCCCCGCACCATCGAAGAAACCTACTACAGCATCGGCGGCGGTTTCGTCGTGCAGGAGCACGAGCGAGAATGCCCCCTCCGCCAGCGCGTCAAACTGCCATTTCCCATCGAAAAGGCCGCCGAACTCGAGCGATACTGCGAGGAGCAGCAGGCGACGATCCCACAGATCGTGCTCCGCAACGAACTCATGTGGCGCGATCGCGAGCAGGTTCGCTTGGGCCTGCTCCAAATCTGGAAGGTGATGCGCGAGTGCATCTTCCGCGGCTGTCACACCGTCGGCACGCTCCCAGGCGTCCTCCAAGTCACCCGCCGCGCAGCACGCCTCAACCACCAACTCCTCGGCATCGCCAACCCGCTCCACGGCGACACGCTGGGCGCCACCGTCCCCGTCCTCACCGACGACAACGTCACCCGCTGGATGCGTGCCGTCCGTCGCGACGGCCAATCCACCATCACGCACACCTTTCAGGACACGCTCAAGTGGGTCAGCACGTTCGCGCTCGCAGTGAACGAAGAGAATGCCGCGTTCGGGCGCGTCGTCACCGCGCCCACCAACGGCGCGGCGGGCGTGATCCCCGCCGTGATGATGTACGCCGCGTGCTTCCTGGGCAAGAGCGACGAGGAACTCGTTGATTTCATGCTGGTGGCGGGCGAGATCGGCAGCCTGTTCAAGAAAGGCGCGACCATCTCCGCCGCGATGGGCGGATGCCAGGCAGAAATCGGCGTCAGCAGCGCGATGGCTGCGGGCGGACTCGCCCAGATCATGGGCGCGAGCGTCGGCCAAGTCTTGCAAGCCGCCGAAATCGCGATGGAGCACCACCTGGGCATGACCTGCGACCCCATCGCGGGCCTCGTGCAGATTCCCTGCATCGAACGCAACACCATGGGCGCGATCAAGGCGATCACCGCGGCCAACATCGCGATCGAAAGCGACCCGCGCCAGGCCAAAGTCACGCTCGACGGCGTCATCAAGACCATGTGGGAAACCGCCAAGGACATGAAGAGCAAGTACAAGGAAACCGCCGAGGGCGGGCTCGCGGTCAACATCTCGGTGAGCGTCAGCGAGTGCTGATCGCGTCCGTGCCGCAGCAAATCGACTGTCATGCTCCCGCAAAACGGCCACCAGGGCCGCTCTCGCGACCCCGATGGCACTCGCACAGCCTGTGTGTGATACGCCGGCTGGCGTGATGTTCCTGCGAGTGCGGGCCCGCCTTCCTCAGCGGGCCCGCACCAGGCTCATCTCTCTTCATCCTTGCTCAGCGGATGCACGGCCCTTCGCTGAACACGCTCAAGAACGCGTCGATGTCGGTGGGGTCGAAGATGCTGCCGTCGTTGTTGAAGTCGATATCGTCGCAGCCCTGATCGCCCTGGAACTCAAACGCGCCGAGGTCGATCGGGTTCTTTTCGTTGCGGTTCGAGTAGCCCAGCGCGTCGCGGATGCGGGCCTCCGCTGCGGCGTCCAGCAGTTCCGTCGCGCCGGAGTTGAGGAATCGAGCGGGATTGCCGCGGTCGATCGCAGGGCTCAAGGCGGAGAGGCGGAAGTCGTTGCCCGCCGCGTTGACGAACAACGGGTCCGCCGTGACGTTGTTGGAGTTGGGATTCGGATTGGACAGGGCAGTGGGGGACATGCAATCCGCGAACTCGATGCGAGAGAGATCGGTGTTGTTGAACAGAATGGTGTTCGCGGCAAACGCGGTGCCATTGATCGGAATGAACTCGCCAAGGTTGCGTGCGATCACACAGTTGACCAGCGTCACGTCATCGTTCGCGTCCGCGCTGCTGAGCAGGCGGTTGTTGTCGCGAATCACGCAGTTGACGAACCGGATTCTGCTCAACAGGTTCGACGAATCCAGCACCGTGTCCACCGTGTGGATCGTCGAGCCGTCGAACAGCACGGTTTCGAAGCCGGACGTGACCAGTCGCGTCCCGCCGGATCGACCCAGCAGGCTGGTCATGGTGCATCGGCGGAACGTGAGCGTCTGCGTCCCAGCCGCGTCGCCAAAGCTGAACATCGGCTGCACATCTCGCGAGACCAGCGTGAGGTCTTCAAAGGTCATGCTGCCGACGCCGCTGAATGCCGCGCCAATGGCCGGGCCCTGAATGGTCGTCGTCCCCGCACCAGAACCACGAAGCGTCACGTTCAGATTCGCAGCAACCTGGCTTTCCAACGTGTACGTGCCTGGGGCGATGAGCACCACCCCGCCGCCGCCCGGCGAGGCAGCCAGACTCATCGCAGCGCTGAGCGTCGCGGCTTCACCGGGGAAGCGGATGGGACCGGTGAATTCAATCACCGCGTTGGGCGTGAAAGTCGCCCCGCGGACGTCCCATATGTTGCCGCTGCCCACGGCGAGCAGCGCGAAGTCGTTGCTTGCTGAGTTGCCTCCGTCGTTCGCGCTGAAGTTGCGGTAGGTTGAAGTGCCGCCGCTGCTCCAAACGAAGGCGCCTTCGCTCGCCACATCATTGAGGCCGATGAACGCCTTGTCGCCGGCGCTCAAGATGGAGGTAGCGACGTAAGTGTTCTCCGTGGCGTTGTCGATCGTGGCAAGATCGCCGCCCAAGCTGCGGGCGTAGTCACGCATCTGGGTCCAGGTCGCACCGTTCCAGTTCACGCGGATGTACCGACTGCCCGTGGCGGAGTTGAGAATGGTTGGGCCCAGCGTTTGTGCGTGCGCACCTCCAACGGCTGCGAGGAGGGTTGCAATCGTGGCGGACAGGGAGATGCTGCGGTTCATGGCTACTTCCTTCTTGCGATGCGTGCGAGACGGGGTGACGATCACCCCTTCATTGGCACGAGCGGAAGCCGGTAGCGCCGGGCATCATTCGAGAACAAAAAACTCGGCCTTTCGCGCCGAGTCCGCCAAATGCCGTATCGAACCATGTCCAAGCAAGGCTGTGGGATGCGCGAAGCCGCCTACTCCGCCTTCCCCTTCACCACCACCAACCCCACCAACTCCCGTCCATCGCCCTCCCCAGTCTCCAACTCCACCAGCACCACATCATCCGGCCGGTTCGCCGAGAAGAATCCGCCCGCCCGAAACTGCTCCCCAAAGTTGTCGCGGAACTGCTCCAGATCGATCGTGAGCGTCTCCCCAACGCCCCAGGCCCCGATCGGACGCGAGAACCGCCGATTGATCCACATCGTCGTCGGCTCCGCAAACGCCCGCGCACTCGTGTTGGTCGAGCTGATTTGCGTCACATCCCGCACCACCTGCACATCGAGCACCACCGACCGCTTCAGTTCTGACGGGAACTCGCGAGCCGCGGCGTAGTCTCGCTTCGGAGCCGAATCGCACCCCGCCAGCGACAAAAGCGCGACCAAACCAGCACCCAGGCACCCGGCAATCAAAGCAGTGCGAAGCATCTCCCTAAAGTAGTCCCGCCGCATGTCCTGTGAAACCGCCAGCCGAAACGCCACGCCCCCTACCCCCGCCATCCGCCCCGGGGCCGAGTCGCTCGTCGCGCGCGATATCGCCGCCCAGATCGGCGCGGGCCAATGGCACTGGCCAGGTGGGGGCAAGGGCAGCGCCCCCGCCCTGGGCATAGACCCGCGCATCCCCGCCCTCGTCCCAGGCTTTGACGCCCCCTTCTTCCAAGCCGGCCTCGCCGGATACTCCGATGGCGCGATGCGCATCATCGCCCGCCGCCACGGCTGCCCCTTCTGCGTCACAGAAGCCCTCCTCGACCGCACCCTCCTCGCGGGCGGGCGTGGCTTTGACAAGGCCGACCTTGGCGAACTGCGCGACAACGTCCCGGGCGGCGCGGAAGACAATCCCCTCGCCTGCCAGATCATGGGCAGCGAGCCCGCCGAGATGGCCGCCAGCGCGATCAAAGCCATCGAACAACGCACCCGCACCGACAAGGCCTATCGCATGATGGCCTATCGCGACGGCCCCCCCGCAGCCACCGCGCTGCGCCTGCCTGGCGGCGAACAACTGGGCCGCTTCGACCCCACCGAAGGCCTCGAAGAAGCCGGCGCCGACACGGACAACTGGTCCTGCAGCGTCGAAGAAGCGGGGGACGCCGATACATCGATCGATCCCGACCCGACTTCTTCCACTTCGTCTCTCCGTCTCTCCGTCTCTTCGTCTCTCTCCTTCCAAGTCCTCGACGTCAACCTCGCCTGCCCTGTGAAGAAGATCGAGAAGAAGAGTCGTGGCGGCCACTGGCTCACCGACCCGCGCGGCGCCATCGCCATCCTCGAAGCCGTGCGCGAAGCCGTGCCCGCCCACATCCCCTGCGCCGTCAAGCTCCGCCGCAGCTTCGACGACACGCCCGAGATGGTCGACAACTTCCACGCCATCTTCGAAGCGTGCTACAAAATCGGCTACGCCTGGACCACCGTCCACGCCCGCACCGTCGAGCAGAAGTACGTCGGCCCCTCCCGCTGGGACTTCCTCCGCGATCTCCGCGCCAAAAACCCCGACAAACTCATCCTGGGCAGTGGCGACGTCTGGACCGTCGACGACATCTTCCTGATGATCGCGTACGCCGGCATGACTGGCGTCTCCGTCGCCCGCGGCTGCATCGGCAATCCGTGGATCTTCCGCCAGGCCCGCGAGATGATGGCCGGCAAGCCCCCCAGCCAGCCCACCATCCCCGAGCAGCGCGCCGTCCTCGCCGAGCACTTCCGCCTGTCGCTCGCCTGCACACGCCGCTTCCGACAGCCCGAGCAAGCCACCGCGATGATGATGCGCAAGTTCGCCATCCGCTTCGCCGCCCACCACCCCAAGAGCGACGAAGTCCGGCGCAAGTTCATCAGCGTCAGTAGCACCGCCCAATGGCGAGCCGTGCTCGATGAGCATTATGCGGACGCGGTTGGTTGATCGATTTTCAGCACAGAGATACAGGGATAAAGAGAAAGAGGAGAAGCAACGGAAGGGTCCAAGACCCAATCCACTCCTTCTCCTCTTCCTCTGTGCTCTCTGTGTCTCTGTGCTGAAAGCGAACTGGTTGTGCTACCGCACGGGCATCAAATCCACCACCACCGGCTTGTGATCGCTCGCCTTCGCCGTGTCGTCCGCATTGAGCCCGACCTTCGCCAGCGACGCGTCGCTCAGGCGCGACGTATCCAGCACAAACGACCGCACCACCCGCGCCTTCGCGTCGCTGTAGCCGATCCAGTCCAGCCGCCCCGGGCTGAACGTGTTGCCATACTCGCTCCACGTCACGTATGTCCGATCTCCGAGCGTTCGCGGATTGGCCCACGTGAAGTTTGACCCGTCAAGGTCCAGCCCTTCCGCCAGCAGATCCAGCGGCCGCCGCGAGCCCACCAAGTTGATATCCCCGCCCACCAGCATCATCGCCGGGTTGATCCGCGCCGCCGCGGCTTGCATGTCGTCGTTGATCTTCTGGGCCTCGGCAACCCGCTTGCGATCTTCCCAACTGCTCGCGCTCCCCGCCGCCTTCAGGTGCACGCTCGATGCGAGGATCGTGCCCATGGGCGTCTCAACCTTCCCCAGCGCATAGCGGATCGGGTCGTTCTCAAAGTTCGGATCCTGAGGCGTCGCCCCCAGCACCAGCGACACGTTCTCCGTCGTCACAGGAAACTTGCTGATGATCCCAACGCCCGCGCCCGTCGCGACTGTGCCCTTGGTCGTCACCGCGTCCCACCCGCCCTCACGCATCAGGTTCAGATTGAACCACTCCGCCAACTCGCGAGCCGAGTCCACTTCCCATTCCTGCACAAGGATCACATCCGGATCCAGCGCGGCGAAAATCCGCGCAAACGTCGCAGGATCCTGCTCGGGCTTCGACCGCAGAACGTTGTAGCTCACCACGCGAATCGCCCCAGGCTCCTTCGCCGGCAACTCCATGTTCGACCGCCGGGCCGCATCCAGGCATCGCTCGTCCATCGCAACCGTGAAGACTTCTGACGAAGCCGTCATCGCCCCCGACGCGTCATACGTCACAAACGCCCCGCGCGTGCTACCGGTGCTCAGCAACCCCTCCATCGGCACTGGCACGCTTCCCGCGGGCGTCCGGCTGATCCGCCCCTCATACCAATCGCTCGCAAACGTCGGTGCGAACGAAACGTCCCAGTCATACGCCTCCAGCTGCGTCTCATTCCCCGCGTTGTCCAGCGCCGACACCCGCACGCCCCGCCCGATCTCCATCGCGCCCGTCTCGCGATTGGCCCGACGAGGCGAGAACTCCACTTTGATGTCAATGCCCATGCCGGACAACTCATCGCTGCCTGCCAAACCCGTGTTCGCGTTCGCGTCGGTGTCCAGCAAAATCGCCGTCGTCCACGGCGCGGATTGAATCGTGTACTGCTCACCTTCCACGGTGAACCGCATGTAGAGATGATGCTCGTCCGCCGCCGCGACCGTGTATCCGACCGGGTTTGGAGGCGTGCTGCCAGGCCAATCGCTGAAGTCCCCATCCAGCGTGATCACTGGCACCTGCGCGCTCCCGCTCGCGTGCGAAGTAGTCGTCGCCGATCGCTCAGCGGCACATCCCGCCAGCGCAAGCAAGGTGAAGATCGCGAGGGACGGCAGGGAACCCGACAAGGCAGAATTGCTCATGCAGGAGTATGGCGGGCTGAACCCACGCCGTCCATTCCGGGCATACCTGCAAGGCGCGAGATTTCCGAGGTCTGCAAAACCCTGAAGCGCAGGATTGGCTTGGTCTTCGTCAGGTCCGCAATCGTCGTCTGCTGCAGGAAACCCAAGCACTGAGCCCGCTGCGCCTTCCAGAACTCATGCGACGCACACGCCCGCTCATCCGAGCACTTGGCGTTGCCCATCATGCACTTGGTTTGTGTGCACGGGTCGTCCAGCGCATCGCAGATATCAAAGAGCGTGATTTCCTCGGCCCGCAGTGCCAGTGACACCCCTCCGCCAATCCCCCGCTGGGTCTTGACAAATCCCTTTCTTGCAAGGACTTGCACGATCTTCGCGAGGTACGGCGCGGGGATGTCCGTCGCCTTCGCGATGTCCTTCACCAGCGCAGGTCCTGGAAGCAACGCGATATAGGCGAGAGCCGTGGAGGCATACCCGGAGGCTTGGCTGAGCATTCGAAAACCCCTCAATCTGCGTATCGAGATTCCTGTCCTGCAGCATCAGAGCATCCTTGGACGCTGCAGGCAGTCGATTTTGCCGTCTGGCAAGAATTTTCTCCAAGAAACTTCTTGACAAACAGGTCTTGAATCGACAATACTATGGATTAACTTATCCTGTTTGTCCACTTCTCGCAAGCGGAAATTGGAGAAACGGGTCTAAAATTCACCGGTCACACCGCAGTTCCCCTGGCTTTTCGGAGACTCGTGTCATGTCAACAGCATTCTCGGCGGACGCTCGCAACGAGCGGGTGGGATCAAGCCACGAACCTGCAAATTCCGGACCATTAGAGCGGTTTTCATACGACGATGCGATCGTCCGCAAGTTCCTCGTCGCCATGCTCGTCTGGGGCATCGTCGGCATGTTGGTAGGGCTCATCATCGCCCTCCAGCTCGCCTTGCCCTATCTCCCGGAAGTCAAAGGCGCCAAGCCGCTCTCGTTCCTCTACGAAACCAGTTGGCTCAACTTCGGCCGCCTTCGACCCCTTCACACCAATGCCGTGATCTTCGCCTTCGCCGGCAACGCGATCTTCGCCGGGATCTACTACAGCACGCAGCGTCTGTGCAAGGCCCGCATGTGGAGCGACAAGCTCAGCAGCCTGCACTTCTGGGGCTGGCAGGCGATCATCGTCTCCGCCGCGATCACGCTGCCCTTGGGCATCACCCAGGGCAAGGAGTACGCCGAGCTCGAATGGCCCATCGATCTCGCGATCGCGGTCGTGTGGCTTGGCTTCTTCGGCACCAACTTCCTGATGACGCTGGTCAAGCGTCGCGAGCGACACATGTATGTCGCGCTCTGGTTCTATATCGCCAGCCTCGTCACCGTCACCATCCTTCACGTCTTCAACAACCTCAGCCTCCCCTACGCCCTCGCCCAAGTCCTCTCCGGCAACACGCCCACCAAAGAAGGCTTCGTCAAGAGCTGGCCCGTCTACGCAGGCGTGCAGGACGCATTCATGCAGTGGTGGTATGGGCACAACGCCGTGGCCTTCTTCCTCACCACGCCCTTCCTGGGCCTGATGTACTACTTCCTGCCCAAGGCCGCCGAGCGCCCGGTGTATTCGTATCGCCTGTCGATCGTGCACTTCTGGAGCCTGGTCTTCATGTACATCTGGGCCGGCCCGCACCACCTGCACTACACCAGCCTGCCCGCCTGGGCCAGCACGCTGGGCATGCTCTTCAGCGTCATGCTCTGGATGCCCAGCTGGGGCGGCATGATCAACGGCCTCCTGACTCTGCGCGGCGCATGGCAAAAGGTCTCGCAGGACCCCGTCCTCAAGTTCTTTGTGATCGCCATCACGTTCTACGGCATGGCCACCTTCGAAGGCCCGATGCTCAGCATCAAGAGCGTCAACAGCCTCAGCCACTACACCGATTGGACCATCGCCCACGTCCACAGCGGCGCGCTGGGCTGGAACGGCTTCCTCGCCTTCGGCATGATGTACTGGCTCCTCCCGCGCCTCTTCCAGACGCCCCTCTGGAGCAAGAAGCTCATGGCCGCCCACTTCTGGATCGGCACCATCGGCATGGTGATGTACGTGATTCCGATGTACGCCGCGGGCATCACCCAGGGCCTCATGTGGCGCGCCTTTGATGAGTCAGGCAGCCTCCAGTACAACGACTTCGTCCAGACCGTCAACGCCATCGTCCCCTTCTACTGGCTACGCGCCCTGGGCGGCACGCTCTACCTCGCCGGCGCGGTCTTCGGTGCGGTCAACATGTTCATGACCTGGAAGGCCCGCCCCGCGGCCTACGAAGTCCCCGTCCACAGCGCTCCCGCCCTCACGCCCTTCTACTCCGATCCGCCCCGTCCCGCCTCGCGCCTGGGCGAAGGCAACCTCGCCATCGGCCACGACGCCGACGTCTTCGTGCAGGGCTGGTGGCACCGCGTCTGGGAGCGCAAGCCCATCAAGTTCACGCTGCTCACCCTCCTCGCCGTGCTGCTCGCCAGCCTCTTTGAGATGATCCCCACGTTCCTCATCAAGAGCAACGTGCCCACGATCGCGAGCGTCAAACCCTACACGCCCCTCGAACTCCACGGCCGCGACGTCTACATCGCCGAGGGCTGTTACAACTGCCACAGCCAGATGATCCGCCCGATCTGGGCCGAAACCAAGCGCTATGGCGAATACAGCAAGGGTGGCGAGTCGGTCTACGACCATCCCTTCCAGTGGGGCAGCCGCCGCATCGGGCCGGACCTCGCCCGCGAGGGCGGCATCAAGAGCCACGACTGGCACGTGCGCCACTTCGAGAACCCGCGCCAACTGATCGCCCAGTCGATCATGCCCAGCTACAAGCACCTGCTCGAAAGCAAGATCGACTTCAAGGACACCGAAACCAGAGTCCGCGCCATGGCCATGCTGGGCGTCCCCTACGGCGAAATGGTCAAGGAAGGCGTCGCGAGCGCCTATGCCCAGGCTCAAGCCGAGCAGATCGCCGCCGACCTCGTCCAGCAGGGCGGCTACGAGGACATGCAGGACAAGAAGGTGATCGCCCTCACGGCGTATATCCAGCGCCTGGGCATCGACATCTCCAAGCCCGACGACTGGGACCCCTACGAAAAGTTCCGCGACCGCGCCACCAAGATCCTCGCCGCCCGAAATGGCGAGGCCGACAAGGTCGCGTCCAGCACCACCAAGGTCAACAGCGGAGGTGCCAAGTGAGCCTCACCCAACTCATGAGCCAGGCGGGCCTTTGGATCTTCCCCGCCATCGCCCTCGTGCTCTTCCTCGCCGTCTTCGTCGCGGTAGTGGCCCGCACCTTCACCAAGCGCTCCCGCAAGGAAGGCGAAGAGGCGGCGCAGCTGCCCCTCGCCGACGACGCGCCGCTCGCACCCGCGCCCATCAACACCTCTCGCCCCGCACGCACCTCCCGCTGAATCTGGTTCCTTTCCAAAGGAGCACTCCATGAGCACCAACTCTCACACCCCGCAGCGCAGCCCTCACGCCGACAACGCCGACTGGCAGAGCGCCAAAGACCCCGTCACCAACGCCGACCTCCTCGACCACGAGTACGACGGCATTCGCGAGTATGACAACCCCACGCCCGGCTGGTGGCACGCCATCTTCCTCGCGAGCGTGATGTTCGCGATCCTCTACTTCGCCTTCTTCCACTTAAGCCCCGTGTCGTGGAGCATCCAGGATCGCTGGCAGGCCCAGAAAGTCGCGGAAACCAAGAAGATCTTCGGCAAGATCGGCGACCTCGCCGCCGACGAACCCACCATCATCAAGATGAGCAACGACGCCCCCATGATGGAAGTCGCCAAGGGCATGTTTGTGGGCAACTGCGCCAGTTGCCACGCCAACGACGGCGGCGGCATCAACGGCGTCAACCTGACCGACGACCACTACAAGAACGTCAAGAAACTCATCGACGTCTACACAGTCATCACCGACGGCGCCAACAACGGCGCGATGCCGCCATGGAACGCGCGACTCTCGCAGAACGAACGCGTCCTGCTCGCGGCGTACGTCATGAACCTCCGCGGCACCAAGCCTGCAGCCCCCCGTGCGCCCGAGGGTGAAGTCCTGCCGCCGTTTGGACCTCAGGTCTCGAAGAAGTGATCGCAGTTCTCAAGCGAACCCGCGGCGCGTGCCAGTTCCGGAGCAAACGCCCATGTCCACCGTCAGTCCCACCAACGTCCCTGAAAAAATCGGCGGTGTCACCGACCCCACCAGCGTGCTCTCCACGCTGAACGAAGACGGTTCGCGCCGCTGGCTGAAGCCCCGCCCCAGCTTTGGCGACTTCTGGAAGCGCCGCCGCGTCGCCGCCTTCCTGCTCGTCGTCCTCTTTGTCGCCCTGCCCCACATCCACATCAATGGCAAGCCCGCCGTGCTGCTGGACCTGGCCGCCCGCCGTTTCACGCTGTTTGGCCAGACCTTCCTGCCTACCGACACGCTGCTGCTCGCGCTCATGATGGTGGGGGTCTTCCTCACCATCTTCTTCGTCACCGCGATCTTCGGGCGCGTCTGGTGCGGCTGGGCCTGCCCGCAGACGGTGTACATGGAGTTCTTGTATCGCCCCATCGAGCGATTCTTTGACGGCACGCCTGGCCGAGCGAAGAAAACCACCGGCCTGCAAGGCTGGCTGCACACCTCCGGCGCAGGCACGCCTCTCAAGTACATCGCCTTCTTCCTCGCCTCCTGTTTCCTCGCCCACACGTTCCTCGCTTACTTCGTGGGCGTCGACAAGCTTGTCGAGTGGATCCAGCGCTCCCCCCTCGAGCACCCCGCCTCATTCCTCATCATGGCGGGCGTCACTCTCGCGATGATGTTCGACTTCGCCTTCTTCCGCGAGCAAACCTGCCTCGTCGCCTGCCCCTACGGCCGCATGCAGAGCGTGCTGCTTGATCGCAACTCGCTCATCGTCAGCTATGACCGCGTCCGAGGCGAGCCCCGCGGCCAGAAGGCCAAGCACGAGACCGGCGAGCGAGCTTCTCTCGCCAGCATCGGCATCACGCAGCCCGTCGCCCTCACGCCCGCGTTGTCTGCCGGCAGCAGTGGGGGAGTCACCAGCATCGCCCTGCCGGTCCTAGGCGTGTCGCACGCGAGCAGCCCGACGCTCGACCCCAAGCGCACCGCCGACTGCGTTGACTGCAAACTCTGCGTCCAAACCTGCCCCACCGGCATCGACATCCGCAACGGCCTGCAGATGGAGTGCATCCACTGCACCCAGTGCATCGACGCATGCGACGCCGTCATGGAAAAACTCGGTCGCCCCAAGGGCCTCATCCGCTACGGCAGCCAGGCCACCATGCTGCCCCAACCGGGCGAAAAGCCGCATCTGGTCCGCCCCCGTCTCATTGTCTACGCGACCCTGCTGCTCATCGTCTGGACCGCCTTCTTCACCGTCCTTGCCACCCGCCCGCCTGCGTACGTCTCGATCCGCCGAGGCACCGGCGCGCCCTTCTACTCCCTGCCCACCGGTGAAATCGCCAATCCTGTGCGCGTCTCGATCATCAACCGCACCAACGACCTCGCGACCTACGTCGTGAGTGTCGATCCCGCCGCGGGCCGCCTCATTGCCGACAAACTCGAAGTCACGCTCCTGCCCGCCCAGGCCGCGGTGCTGCCCGTCACGCTCGCCGCGATGCCCGCCGCGTTCGAACATGGCCAGCACGCGGTGCAGGTGCGCGTGGTCGCCGATGGGAATCAGGCGAGCCACGGCTACGAGAAGACATTCACGTATCGCATGTTGGGCCCAACCCACAAGCGGGCCAGCCAATGGCAAAACAAGTCTCACGATGAGGGCGAAGACCGCGAAGCAGAACACAAGCCCGAATCAAAGAAGGAGGATAAGTGATGTCCAAGCCCCCCCGCCTCCAACCCTGGCCCTTCATCATCGTCGGCTTCCTCGCCACCAACGTCGCCATCGTGACCTTCACCATCATCGCCGCCACAGGCGATCCCGTCGCGAAGATCGAGGATGAATACGACGCCAAAGGCCACGCCTGGCAGCAAGTCAAGGACGAACGCGCCAAGGCCGACGAACTCGGCTGGCAGCTCGACTGCAAAGCCCACGGCAATCACGACAAGACCGCCGACGTCAAAGTCCTGCTGTATGGTCGCGATGGCAAGCCCCTCCGCGACGCCACCGTGCGCGTCGCCGCGTTTCACGACGCCCGCCCCGACGACGTCGCCCACGCCACCCTCGCCGATATGGGCCTGGGCGAGCACGCCGGCGCCGTGCCCATGAACCGCGAAGGCCGCTGGACTATCCAGGTCGAAGCAGCCCGCGCGGGCGACCGCGTTGCCCGCAAGTTCGAACTCTGGATCGCCGCGAGCGACGTCGCCGCCGCAAGTCCATCACCAACCCCTTGACACTGCACCGAATCCCACAGTGACCCTCGCCCTCCTCATCACCGTCCTCCTCGCCAGCGCGCTGGGCAGCGCGCATTGCCTCGCCATGTGCGGCGCGTTCATGGCGATGGCCACCTGCGCCAAGTCTCCGATCGACGATCGCGCCGAAGTCCGCATCGCCGGCCGTCCCCAGCCCCTCCCAAGCTCCCTCGCGCTCCACGCTCTCTACCACAGCGGCCGCCTCGCAACCTACCTCACCCTCGGCACCCTCGCCGGCCTCTCCGGCAGCGCGCTCGACGCCGGCGCATCCATCCTCGGCTTCCAGCGCGCTGCCGCAATCCTCGCGGGCGTCACCATGATCCTGATTGCCGCCGCGATGCTGCTCCGCTCCTTCGGTGCCTTCGCGTTCACGAAACGCGACCGTCAGGGAGCGTCGAACGTGCATTCGGCCACGCACCCCCCTCGACGCTCCCCCGCGCTCGCGTTTCGTTGGATCATCCCGGCCCAGCGCGCCGTCCTCGCCTGGCCCGCCCCTCGCCGGGCCTTCGCCACGGGCCTGCTCACGACTCTCCTCCCCTGCGGCTGGCTCTACGCCTTCGTGTTGGTCGCCGCGGGCACCGCCAGCGCGCCCGCCGGCCTGCTCGTCATGCTCGCCTTCTGGCTGGGCACGTTGCCAGGCCTCGTCCTCCTCGGTGCACTCCTCCATCGCCTCGCCACCGCCCTGCGCATCCGCGTCCCCATCCTCACCAGCATGCTTCTCCTGACCTTCGGCCTCCTCTCGCTCGTGGGCCGCCTGACCGCCACGCCCAACGACCTCCTCGCCAGCGCCGCCGCCAACTCCCAGCACCTGTCCGACCAGTTCGCCGACCAATCCCCCGCCCTCACCCAAGCCGCCGCCCTGCTGCGAGGCGACCAACCGGAGTGCCATGGCAACTGACACACTCCCAACCTCCACGAATCCACGCGCGAGCGCAACCCAACGCGTCGCCTGCGCCCACTGCGGCCTGCCCGTGCCATCATCCATGCTCGCCGAGCATGCCGCGCAGTCCACCCCATTCTGCTGCACCGGCTGCCAAGCCGCCTACGAAGTCATCCGCGGCTGCGGCCTCGAGCGCTACTACGCCCTGCGCGACCAAGCCCAAGCCGCCAACTCAACAGGTGGCTCCACCCTTCGCGCCACCGATCGGCGCTTCGACGAGTACGACGACGAAACCTTCCAAGCCCTCTACGCCCGCCCCGCCTCCGCCGACACTCACCTCCGCCGCATCGAGCTCCTCCTCCAAGGCGTTCATTGCTCCGCCTGCGTCTGGCTGCTCGAAAAACTGCCCCAGGTCGTCAAGGGCGTCGTCGAAGCCCGCCTCGAAGTCGGCCGCGCCGTCATCACCGTCACGTGGGATCCGCACGTCGTCCCACTCTCCACCATCGCCCGCGCTCTCGACACCCTCGGCTACACGCCCCACCCCGCCCGCGGCACTCGCGCCCGCGATATCCGCCGCAAGGACGACCGCGTCATGCTCGCGCGCCTGGGCATCGCCGGCGCAATCGCCGCAAACGTGATGCTGATCTTCCTGGCCCTCTACGCCGGCGCGTTTGAAACGATGGAAGCCTCGCACGTCCAGCTCTTCCGCTGGGTCAGCATGGCCCTCTCCGTGATCGCCATGTTCGGCCCCGGCTGGATGTTCGTCCGCGGCGCACTCGCCGCCCTCCGCGCTCGCGCCCTCTCCCTCGACGTCCCCATCAGCCTGGGCCTGCTCGCCGGCACGGTGTGGGGCGTGGTCAACACCATCCGCGGCGAAGGCGACATCTACTTCGACTCCATCAGCGTCCTCATCTTCTTCCTGCTCGTGGGCCGCTTCATCCAGCAGCGCCAGCAACGCGCCGCCGCCGACAGCGTTGAACTGCTCTTCAGCCTCACGCCCAGCGTCGCCAGCCGCGTGGGCGAGGACGGCATTCGCGAAGTCCCCGTCGAGGCCCTGCGTGTGAGCGATGTCGTGGTCGTTCTCGCCGGTGCGAGCGTGCCCGTCGATGGCGTCGTGCTCGTGGGCAGTTCTTCCGTCGATCGCTCCCTGCTCACGGGCGAGACCAAGCCCGTCGCCGTGCGCGTGGGCGATCACGTCGAGGCCGGCACCATCAATCTGGGCGGCCTCCTGCGCGTCCGCGTCGAGGCCACGGGCGAATCCACCCGCGTCGGCAAGCTGATGCGCCTGGTCGAGGAAGGCTCGCGCACCAAGCCGCCCTTCATTCAATGGACCGACCAACTCGCGATTCACTTCATCGTCGCGATGCTCGTGCTGGGCCTTGCCACCATCGCCCTCTGGTGGCTCGCGTTGCCTCACGATGGCGGCCTCTCGCGAGGACTCACCAACGCCATCGCCCTGCTCGTCGTCACCTGCCCCTGCGGCCTGGGCCTCGCGACGCCCCTCGTCATGACCATGGCCATGGGTCGCTCCGCCCGTCTGGGCATCCTCGCCAAGAACGCTGCCGCTATCGAAGCCCTGGGCACGCGCACCACGCATCGCACGCTCCTGGTCGACAAAACCGGCACCCTCACCGAAGGCACGCCCAGCGTCACCAGCTGGACCCTCGCCGACGACTGCGCCTTCACGCTCACAGACGTGCAGCGCCTCGCCGCCGCGCTCGAGGCCGGCTCGCAGCACCACGTTGCAAAAGCGATCGCGCGAGTAGCTCCGCACTCCGAGCCGAGCGATCTACCCACCGCCTCCGACGTCCGCGAAGTCCTCGGCGCCGGCCGCGAAGGCACCATCCAAGGCCACCACATCCGCATCGGCACCCGCGCCTTTGCCCTCGCGAGTGCAGCCAACTCAATTGCCGCGACATCCAACCCACTCACCCGCGCCGAGAATGAAATCCTCGCCCGCGGCGAGTCCCCCGTCTTTCTCTCCATCAACCACCGCCCCGTCGCCCTCCTCAGCATCGGCGACCGCATCCGCGCCGACGCCCCGCAAGTCCTCGCCAACCTCCGCGCCCGCGGCTGGCACATCCGCATCGCCTCAGGCGACGCCCCCCAAGTCGTGCAACACGTCGGCGCCGCCCTCGGCATTCCCGCCAATGACTGCCTGGGCGGCCTCGCGCCCGAAGCCAAACTTGCCCTCGTCCGTGCCTCCCGCGAGCACGCCACGACCGTCATGCTGGGCGACGGCGTCAACGACGCTCCCGCCCTCGCCGCCGCCAGCGTCGGCATCGCCGTCCAGGGCGGAGCCGAGGCCAGCCTCGCCGCCACCGACATCTACCTCACCAGGCCGGGCCTTGCTGGCGTGCTCACCTTGCTCGACGGCGCGGAGCGCACCATGCGCGCCATTCGCTGGTGCGTGATCGCCTCTATCGCCTACAACATCGTCGCCGCCGCGCTCTCCATCACAGGCATCATCAACCCACTGCTCGCCGCCATCATCATGCCCATGGCCTCGCTGACGGTCCTGCTGCTGGCCCTGCGCATGCCCACCTTCGCCGCCCCACGCGTGCGCCCTGCCGCCGCGCGATCCGCGTCGATTGAGCCCATCCCCACCGCCCTTCCGGAGCCCACCCCATGAGCGTCCTCTTCATCGTGCTCCCGCTCGCGATCGTCATCGTCGGCGCCGCCGTCTGGGCCTTCGTCTGGGGTGTCCGCCACGGCCAGTTTGACGATCTCGACACGCCCGCAACCCGCGTCGCACTCGAAGACGACGACTACGCTGCCCCGCATGCACCTGCTCCTGCGGAACGGACGCGTCCTTGACCCCGCGACCTCGCGCGACGAGGTCGCAGACGTCGCCATCGCCAACGGCCTGATCGCCGCCATCGGCCCCAAGCTCGCAAAGGTCGACGGCGCGCGCGAAATCAACTGCGAAGGCAAGATCATCGCCCCAGGCCTGGTCGATCCCCACGTCCACCTCAGAGAGCCTGGCCAGGAACACAAAGAAACCATCGAAACCGGCACCATGTCCGCCGTCGCGGGTGGCTTCACCAGCCTGGTCTGCATGCCCAACACCGCGCCCGCCCTCGACACGCCCGAAACCCTCGCATGGGTCCAGCAGCGGGCTCTGCAAACCGCCAAGTGCCGCGTGTTCCCCTCCGCCGCCGTCACCAAAGGCCGCAAGGGCGAGGAACTCACCGAAATCTCGCTGCTTCGCGCCGCCGGCGCCGTCGCCTTCACCGACGATGGCGACTGCGTCCCCACCGCCGGCATGATGGCCAAGGTTCTCGCCAACGTCGCCCCCACCGGCTGCGTCTTCATGCAGCACTGCCAGGAACCCACGCTCACCAAAGGCAGTGCGATGCACGCTGGTTCGATCGCGGTTCGGCTCGGGCTCGGCGGCTGGCCCCGCAGCGCGGAAGAAACCATCATCGAGCGCGACGTCCGCCTCAACGCTGGCATCGGCTGCCGATACCACGCCCAGCACGTCAGCAGTGGGGGAAGCGTCGAAATCCTGCGCCGCGCCCGCGCAAGCGGCCAACCCGTCACCGCCGAAGTCACGCCCCACCATCTCGTGCTCACCCACGAAGTCTGCGACAACTACAACACCCTGGGCAAGGTCAACCCGCCCGTGCGCGAGAAGAAGGACATCGACGCACTCATCGCCGCCGTCGCCGAGGGCGTCATCACCGTGCTGGGCACCGACCACGCCCCCCACAGCGCCGACGAGAAAGCGCTCCCCTTCGAAGAAGCCCCCTTCGGCATGGTCGGCCTCGAAACCGCCCTGCCCATCTACATCGAAGCCCTCGTCCGCAGCGGCGCAATCGACTGGCCCCGCCTCATCGCGATGCTCACGATCGAACCCGCCACACTCTGCGGCCTCGACTCCTGCGGCGTCGGCAAACTCGTCGTGGGAGGCGTCGCCGACCTCACCGTCATCGACCCCGCCGCCACGTGGACGGTGCAGCCCTCCGCCCTGCTTAGCAAGAGCAAGAACACCCCCTTCCCGGGCCGCAAAGTGCAAGGCCGCGCCGCAATGACGATCGTGCAGGGCGAAATCCGCCACGAACTTGGTCCCAAGCAGATTGGCTGATGTTCGGAATTGGGTCGCGGCCCCTCGCAACCCGATCCCACGAAGATTTTTCGCCTTTCCTGTCGGCGGCACTTCGGCTGATTCGTCGCATGGGTGGCCCAGCCTCCGCATGGTGCGGATGCCCGGCCCGGTCGCGTGCCCAGGCACGCCAAGGAGCAAGCCATGTCCAAGTTCATGCTGATGCTGTTCGACAACCCCGCCCAGGACATCAACCTCTCGCCCCAGCAGATGCAGCAGGTCGTCGCTGAGTACAAGCAGTGGGCCGAGCAATTGGCCCGCCAGGGCAAGCTCGTCGGCGGCGACAAACTCGCCGAGCACGGCGGCAAGACGCTGCGTGGATCGGCCGGCAAACTCATCATCACCGACGGCCCCTTCGCCGAAGCCAAGGAAGTGCTGGGCGGGTACTTCGTGATCAACGCCAATTCGCTGGACGAAGCCGTCGAACTCTCCAAGACCTGCCCGCACATCAAGTACGGCTCCTCGATCCAGATCCGCAAGGTCGACGAGGTCTGACCGTGCCCGAAGATTCGCCGTCGCTGCCTCCGGACAACACCCACGCCGCGACCGACCACGTGTTCCGACACGAGGCGGCGCGGCTGCGCGCGTCGCTGGTCCGCGCCTTCGGCGCCCGCCACATCGACCTCGCCGAAGACGTCGTGCAAGACGCACTCGTCCAGGCTCTCAAGCACTGGCGCTTCCACGGCGTGCCCGACAACCCCGGCGCCTGGCTCCTCAGCGTCGCCAGACGCCGCGCCATCGACGAACTGCGCCGCGACCGCGTCCTCGAGCGCAGCGCTCCGGGCATCGCGGCGTGGCTGGGCCGTCCCCAGGCCCCGCGCGACGCCGGTCTGGTGCTCGATGACCAACTCGCGATGCTCTTCGCCTGCGCCGCCCCGCAGCTTGCCCCCGAGTCACGCATCGCCCTCATGCTGCACCTGGTCGCGGGCTTCTCCGTCGCCGAAGTCGCGCGGGCGTTTCTGCTCTCCGAAGACGCCGCGTCCCAGCGAATCTTGCGGGCCAAGCGCTTGCTCCGAGACGAGCAGGCGACGATCGAAGTGCCCGATGAAACCCACCTGCCCGAGCGCCTCGACGCCGTGCTCGACACCATCTACCTCATGCTCAACGAAGGCCACGCCCCGGGCGTCGGCAACGACCCCGTCCGCCTGGATGTGCTCGAGGAATGCACCCGCCTGTGCGAACTGCTCCTCGAACACCCCCGCACCACCGCGCCCGCAGTGCACGCCATGCTCGCCATGACCCTGTTCACGCGATCCCGCACCGATGCACGCATGGACGAGGCCGGCGTGCTCCTGATGCTCGACCAGCAGCCGCGCGACAAGTGGAACCAAGCGTTGATCCAGCGCGGCTTCCGACACCTCGCCCTCGCCGCCTCCGGCACTCGCCTCACCCGATACCACATCGAAGCCGCGATCGCCTCCATCCACGCACGCGCCACCACGTTCGAGTCAACCGACTGGGCCGAACTGCTCTCGCTCTACGACTTGCTCGTCCGCGCTCATCCCACACCCATCGTGCGACTCAACCGCGTCGTCGTCATCGCGATGCTGCACGGCCCGCAAGCAGGCCTGCGCGCTCTCGACGAGGCCGACCTCCAATCCGCCCTCGCCAACTATCCGCCCTTCCACGCCGTCCGAGCCCAACTTTTCGAGCGAGCCGACTTGCTGCACGAAGCCCGCGCCGCCCTGCTCGCCGCCCTCGCGCTGCCTTGGCCAGCCCCGCACCAGCGCCTCCTCACCGACCGACTCGCCAACCTCGAACAGCGCATCAGCAATGGCAACCCAGATCGCCCATGACCTTCGCGTACCGTTCACGCCATGCTCGATCGGACCCAATGGATCCAGATGCTCCGCAACGCGGCGACCCCAGCCCTGAGCGACACCCCGCTCCTGCGTCCATCTCGAAGCCATTCCGAAGCGCTCGCATGGGCTCAAGGTCTCACCGACACCTTCGGTGCCCGCCGCCCCTGCGATCTCCCGATGCTCGCACACATGATGGGCCTCGGCCTTGATCACGCCGCCGACCAGGCCCGCCAACTGGAACATCGCCAACCCGATGCCGCCCTCTGGTGGCTCTTGCACGCGAAGCAGTCAACCCCGCGCACACTCATCGATGCCGCCGGCCCGCTCTTCCCCCGCCTGCATGCTCAGGCTATCGAAATGTGGACCGAAGCCGAACTCTCCGGCCTTCACGCCCTTTCCTGGCACGCGCGCTTGGATCCCACACTCGCGCCCCGCTGCGACAGCGCCGCCCGCTGGCTGATCGCCGAACTCCAACCCGACAACGCGACCAACCGCCCTTGGGCCCTCCACGTCTTCGCCGATCTGTCCCTCCGCGAAGACCTCGACGCGACCCTCCGCGCCGACGCCTCGATGTACGCCCAGACACTGCTGCACAATTGCCAAGTCGGGGGGCAAGTCAGCGGCACCATCGACCGCTTCAGCGCGTGCATCCTGCTCGACGCCGTCGATGCCCTCACGCAACATGCAGCCCGACCGTAAGGGAGGGCTCCGATGACTCATCCTCGGCCTTCGTCAACCGACTGTGGTTCCCATCGAAGTCGGCCTCAGCCGACTTCGATGGCACGATCACTCCGCCCCGCATGCCGCAAGCAACTCACGCTCATGTGCGACGTGGCTCATCACAAACACATCGCCCTCGTGCGACGTCCACGCCAAGAGATCCAGTCCAAGTTCGCGAAACTCCGTCACCCGGCGTTCGACATCAAACTCGTGGTCATACACCCGGCTGGACCGGATCGCGAGCTTGGCCTCAACCTTCAACGATCTCGCCGCCCCCAACCAGATGCCGTCGAGATTGGGCATCGAAACCAACTCTTCGATCGCGCCGCGAAACGGTGCAGTGTCAAAGTCCACCGCGCAGTACGCGTCACTGCACTTCGCGTCCAGGTTCCCCGGACCAAATGGCTCTATGTGCGTCACGACCCGCTCCCCGCCGCAGTCAATTGCGATGGCGAGCATCTCGCCGCAGAACTCCGCGTCCACCATCGCAAAGTGCAGGTTCATCACGCCCGCGCACGTGCCAGCTAATTGCGACTCGACCCGTCCCCAAAGCTGCAGCAGCAGTTCCGCCGCCTCAGCCGGAAGAAACTCGCCCTCTGTCGCGAAGCGAAGCACACAGCACGAGCCATGCTGCGTCGATTCGACCAGCGACACATGCTCAAACCTCGTCGGTTTCACGGTTCCCCTCCCGCACCGAACTCATCTCACGCATGCTGCAACGCCGCCACTGCCTTCGGCGTCCACCGCTTGATATCCCCCGCCCACGGATCCTTCGAATCCGCCAGGTTGATCGGCTTGCCTGAGCTATTCGCGTGCCGGTGAATCGCCGCCGCCACCAATCCCATGAACAGCGGCTGCGGGCGCAAGGGCCTGCTCGTCAATTCCGGGTGAAACTGCGCGCCAATGAAGTACGGATGCGTGATCCCGGGCTTGTCTTCGCCCGCGCTCGCCACGCCCGCCACCGTCCGCACCGCATGCGCGCTGCTCGCCGCCAGCACGCGTGGCAATTCCAGCACTTGCATGATCGGCCGCGTCGGGTGCCGTCCGCTGAAGATCATCCCCGCCGCCTCAAGCTGCTCGATGAACGCCGGCTCCACTTCATAGCGATGGCGGAACCGCTCGCGAATGCTCGGCTGGTTGCCATACAAAAAGCTCGCCAGCGTGTTGGGCGTGATCATCACGTCCTGCCCGCCCAGACGCATCGTGCCCCCAAGCCCCTCCAGCCGCTTCTGCTCGGGCAGTTCGCTGATCACCGCCGTCTTTGAGTTGGGATCAAACTCCGTCGAGTTCGCATCCTTCAGGCCCAGCACATTCCGCGCAAACTCAATCACCGCCACCTGGAAGCCCAAACAGATGCCCAGATAAGGCACCTTGTTCTCCCGGCAGTACTTCACGCACGCGATCTTCCCCTCCACACCCCGCGTCCCAAACCCGCCCGGCACGATCACCGCGTCAATCGGCGGCTCTCCCGCGCCCAGCTTGCTCGCGACGTTGTGATCCGTGATGTCCGTCGTCTCGATCCAGTGCGTGTCAATGTCCACGCCCAGATGCGCCGCGCAATGCTCCAGCGCCTTGTCGATGCTCGCATACGCATCCCGCAGGTTCGCATACTTGCCCGCAATCGCAATCGAAATCGCGCGAGGCTTGGGCGCAGTCAAACGCCGCGCAAACGAGTTCCATCGCTCGCGATTCTGATCTTCCAACGCAACATTGCCGCGATCGTGCAGGTTCAGCAGCGACAGAATCTCGCGGTCCAGCCCCTCCCCACGCATCTCCTCGGGAATCGTGTAGATGCTGTCCCGGTCGTGCATCGAGAAGACCCGCTTCATCGGCACGTTGCTGAACATCGCGATCTTCTCTTTGATCTTCTCGCCCACCGCGTTGCTCGCCCGGCACGCAATCATGTGCGGCTGAATCCCCGCTTCCATCAGGCGCTTGATGCCCAGCTGCGCCGCCTTGCTCTTCTGCTCGCCCAGCGCGGGCGGCTCGATCACATACGTGAGAGCCACAAAGCACACATTCCCAGGCCCTTCTTCAAACGCCAACTCCCGCATCGCCTCGATGTAGTACCCGTTCTCGTAATCGCCCACCGTCCCGCCCACCTCGACAAACACCACATCCGCCGGGCGCTGCCCATCGCCCTGCACAGCCAGTTCGCGCAGCTTGCGTTTCACTTCCGCCGTGACGTGCGGAATCATCTGCACATCCCGCCCGAGATACTCGCCTTTGCGCTCGCGCTTCAGGATCGTGTCAAAGATCCGCCCGCTCGTCGTGAAGTTCGCCTGCGTCAGATTCTGATCCAGCAGCCGCTCATACGTCCCCAGGTCCATGTCGCACTCGGTCCCGTCCTCGAGCACGAACACTTCGCCATGGCGATACGGATTCAGCGTACCCGAATCCATGTTGAGGTAGCCTTCCATCTTGATCGGCGCGACGCACAGCCCCTTGTCCTTGAGCATCTTCGCCAGACTGCTGCTGAAGATCCCCTTCCCCAGCCCGCTCATGACCGTCCCCAGCACGATCACGTACTTGTGATGCCCCTTGCGATACCCGTCCGGGTACGGGCTGTAGAACTCGCTCTCGCTCGCGCCCGGAGACATCCCCGCAAGGTCCTGCGGCCGATGCCCGCGGAACAACTCGCTCGCCACCGCCGCGTTCGCCGGCGTCGGCCCGCCCCGCCCATCCCGAGGCGTCACCGCCCCTGCCACGGGTTCAACCGCCTCAACCACCACCGGACTCACCGGCGGGCGCGGTTTCACCACCCCCCGGGCCATCCCGGGTTGCTGTGTCTCATTGCTTATCGATTGATCCATGTCTGCACCAGACCGGTGCGGCGAACTCGCGGCAGGCATGGAAACGATCTTACCCGGTTCACCCCACCCAGGCACGCATTCCCACTCGTTTTCCACACCGATTTCCGCGCGACCGTGTGCGATTGCCGACGCTTCCCCCCACGCACCCGCACCAAGCCCCCAACCAACCCCACCTTTCGGACGTACGCTCCGCAACCATGGCTCATCGTCGTTCCCGTTCGGGCATTGTGCGCGGTTGCTCGGGGCTGCTCGCGTTGGCAGCGTTCGCCGGCATCTCCCTCGCACACCCCCCCGCCTCATACTCCGACCGCGAGGACGAACCCAAGCTCCCCCCCGCCCTGATCCTTGAAAATGGCCGCCAGAACATCACCTGGCGCAAGGACCAGCCCATCGACTTCGCCCACACCGCCATCGAACTCGACATCCCCGACTTTTCCCAACCCCTGCTTACGGGCGTCGTTTCGCATACCGGCCGCGTCAAGGGCCTGCCCATCTCCGAAATCATCCTCGATTGCAACGGCCCCGCCGTGATCGCGGCGAGCGTCAACGGCTCCCCCACCCGCTTCGAACAACTGGACAAGCAACTCGTGATCACCCTCGCCGAGGAACTCTCCCGAGGCGAGGCCGTCACCGTCGTCGTCAAGTACAACCTCGACTTCTCCAGTGGCAAGGGCGATGGCCTCACCTTCTCCCCGCCCACCGACGACCCCCAAAACGCCACCGACCGCAAACCCGTCGTCCACGCCCAAGGCCAAGCCGAGGTCAACAGCCTTTGGGTCCCCATGTTCGACTCGCCCCAGGAACGCCTCACCAGCGAAGTCACCGTCACAGTCGACGCCGATGTCGACGTCCTCTCCAATGGCACGCTCCAAAGCACCTCGCCCGCCAGCCCAGGCACCGCGGGCCAACGCCGCCAGCGCTGGCACTGGTCCCTGGACCGCGAGCACGCGCCCTACCTCATCACCCTTGCCATAGGCGACTTCGACATCGTCGACATCAACACCGGGCCAAACTCGCGCCGCCCAGGCCTCGCCATGCCCGCCTACGTCCCCGTGGGCCGCACCGAAGACGCCTTCAAAGTCTTCGCCAACACCCCCGCCATGGTCGCCTGCTTCGAAGAGCTCTTTGGCGAGCCCTTCCCCTGGCCCCAGTATGCCCAAGCCGTCGTCCGCGGCTTCCGCTGGGGCGGCATGGAAAACACCGGCGCAACGTTCCTCACCCCCGGCACCATCGACCGCGGCGCGACCGAAGCCGACGGCCTCATCGCCCACGAACTCGCCCACCAATGGTTCGGCGACCTCCTCACCTGCCGCCACTGGGACCACACCTGGCTCAACGAAGGCTGGGCGACCTACAGCGAAGCCCTCTGGTACGAATGGGCCGCCCGCGAAGGCATCAAGACCTCAGGCACCTACGAAGAAGAAATCCGCGGCCTGCTCCGCTCCCACATCAACTCCTCCCGCAAGATGGTCTGGGAAGACAAAACTCCCGAGCCCGCGATGATCGAGTCCCGCTTTGAGCATCCCGACGATGCCTTTTTCAGCCGGGATAACGCGTACACCAAGGGCGCGCTCCTCCTCCACGTCCTCCGACAGCGCATGGGCGACGGAGCATTCTTCAACGCGACCCGCGAGTACGTCGACCGCTTCAAGGGCAAGGCTGTCGAAACCGACGACTTCCGCTTCGTCCTCGAGGAGTTCCACGGCCGCGATCTCGAACGCATCATCGATCAATTTGGCAAGCGACCCGGCATGCCCTTCGTCACCGTCGAAGGCTCCTGGGACCCAAGCGCCTCCGCCCTGCGCGTCCGCCTCGTCCAGACCCAGCCCATCGCCCCGCGCTGGCCCGCGTATGTCCTCAGCGTCCCCCTCGTCCTCACCGACGCCGAAGGCACGACCAGAACCGTCGTCGCCACCATGAACACCCGCGAAGCCACGCAGATCTTCCCCATGGGCGCACCCCCCGTCCGCGTCGACGTCGACCCCGCCATCACCCAGATCGCCAGCTTCCAACCCCGTTCCTTCGACCCAACCAGCGGTGCCACCCGCCCCGACCGCCGCGAATCCGAACCCCCCAAGCCCCAACCCACTCCTGAGCCCGCCGAACAACCCGCCGCGGCCCCCGCCGAACCCGCCGCGTCTCTCAACATCAACGATTGACGCCCACCCGGCCACCCCACCCGATACTACCGATTTCCCGTTCCCCGTTCCCCGTTCTCCGTTCTCCGTTCTCCGTTCTCCGTTCTCCGTTCTCCGTTCTCCGTTCCCCGCTCCCCGATCGCCCCATGCTTCCTACCCGCACGCCCAATCCCGCCCTCCTCCTCGCCCTCCTCGCCGGTCTGGCCCTCACATCAGGGCCCGCCGCTCTCGCCTGGGAAGGCACCGAAGACGGCGGCGAAGCATGCTGCGCCCACAAACTCGAAGCCCTGTTGGGCATGCAAGCCGAAGGCACGCCCGGCTTCGATGAAGCCACGGGCCAGGACCTCCGCAACTTCCAGAAAGACCGCATCGTCGACTTCCAGCACATGACGCTGGACCTCTTCATCCCCGACATGGAGACCCCCAAGGCGACCGTCACGCAGACGCTCCGCTTCGCCCCCATCTCCGAAACTGTCACCTCCCTCTCCCTCGATGCCAGCGCGATGAAGATCACCGGTGCGTCGGCCCTGGGCTACCAAGTCTCCTTCACCCACGACGGCAGCACCTACACCGCCAACTTCGTCCCCTCCATCCCACCCGGCCAGACCGTCGACCTCGTCACCACCTACGAACTCAACGACCCGCCCCGCGGCCTCATGTGGACCCTCGCCGACCGCGCCTGGCCAGGCCGCGATCCGCAGATCCACACGCAGGGCCAGCCCCAGACCAACCACTACTGGTTCCCCAGCCACGACTTCCCCAACGAGCGCCTCACCACCGAAGTCATCGCCACCGTCCCCGCCGGGTTCCTCGCCAGCAGCAACGGTTATCTCGCCGAGCAAACCCGCGTCATCCGCGAAGCTCCCGGCGCCAAAACCGCTGGAGGTACTCTCGGCCCAGCCCTCCTTCGCCCCTTCGACCGCTTCCGCTGGGTCCAGGATCGCGAACACGTCAACTACCTCGTCACCCTCGTCGTCGGCAAGTTCGATGTCGTGGACGTGGGCGGCGAGCTCCCCCGCATCATCGACGGCAAGGAAACCAAGATCAAGCTCTCCTGCCCCGTCTACGTCCCCCCGGGCCGCGCCGACGACGTCCAATACACCTATGCCAACACCCTCCCGATGATCGCGGTCTTTGAAAAGCTCCTCGACGAGCCCTATCCCTGGGCGCGATACGCGCAATTGGTGGTCCACAACTTCGAAGCCGGCGGCATGGAAAACACCTCCGCCACCACGATGTTCGACACCGCCCTCCACACCAAGGACTCCACCAAAGACCACGATCTCGACGGCCTCATCGCCCACGAACTCGCCCACCAGTGGTTTGGCGACCTGATCACCTGCAACTCCTGGGAACACATCTGGCTCAACGAAGGCTTCGCCACCTACAGCGAAGCCCTCTGGTTCGAAGCCCGCGATGGCGAAGAAGGCTACCAGCGCGAAGTGCTCAGTGACTACGACCGCGTCATCAGCGCCGACCGAGGCGTCGCCCCTCAGGCCCAAGGCTTCGTCAGCAAAGTCTGGACCCACCCCTGGGAGACCTTCCGCCGCGCCGCGAATCCCTATCCCAAGGGCGCGATGACGCTCCACATGCTCCGCGCCCGCCTGGGCGATGACAACTTCTTCCGCGGCCTTCAGCGTTACATCGACCTGCACAAGGACAGCACCGTCGAGACCAGCGAGTTCCGCCGCGTGATGGAAGACGCGAGCGGCCTGCAACTCGAGCAGTTCTTCTACCAGTGGACCCAGCGCCCGGGCGTCCCGCGCGTCAACGTCAAGTTCACCTACGACCCCGCCCGCCGCAAGCTCCGCTTCGAAGTTGAGCAAACCCAGCAGATCGACGACCAGAACCCCGCCTTCGAATTCCCGATGGGCGTGTACATCAAGAACTCGGCGGGTCCAGACGTCGTGATCGATCCCATGATCGCCGCCCGGACCGACTCCTTCGAGGTTGATCTCGAAGGCCCGCCCGTCTTCGTCGCCGTGAATCCCCAACTCTCAACCCTCGGCGCGTTCGACGTCGCCCAGAGCCCCGAGCAGTGGATCGCGCAGGCGCAGGACGGCCCCACGCTGCTTGCAAAGGTCCAAGCCGCCCGCGCCCTTGCCAAGTCCACCGACACCGCCGGCAACGAGCCTCTGCGTCGAATCTCCGCCGACGCAGCCGTGCCCGCGTTCCTGCGCGTCGAAGCCATCCGCGCCCTCGCCGCCCGCAACGCCCGCAACGACATCTCCTCGCTGGTCACGACCACCCGCGACATCTGGGAAGTCCGCGAAGCCCTCTGCACCGCCCTCGCCGACCTGGCCTCGCGCGAATCCAACGTCAACGACCTTTCCCTCCGCGCCCTCGCCGAGCGCACCCTGCTCAACCGCGCCGCCAAGGACGAAAGCCTGCGCGTCCGCAACGCCTCTCTGCGAGGCCTCGCCCGCATGCGCGTCTCCGAAGGCCTCGATCTGGTGAAAGCCGCCCTGAACAGCAGCAGCCAGAGCGACAGCGCCCGCCAGACCGCCCTCGAATGCCTCGTGGACTACATGCCCAAGGAGGCGATGGACTACGCCAGCTTCTACGCCGGCCCAGGCGTCGACAACCGCACCCGCGCCACCGCCATGGACGTCCTCGTCCGCCTCGCCCAGGCCAGCAACGACCCCAAGGACAAGGAACGGGCCTTCACTCGCCTCACCGACATGCTCAACATCCGCGAAAACCGCGCCCGCATGTCCGCCGGCGAAGCCCTCGTGAAACTCGGCGACGCCCGCGCCATCGAGCCCCTCATGACCGCCGCGAGCAAGTCCCGTGCTCCCGAAATCGCCCAGCGACTTGAGGGGTTTGCCCAGCAGCTTCGCGGGAAGTAGGCCGCCGTCCACGCCGGGCCCTCTACCGGGTGCTGCGCCTCCGCTCCGCCGACTCCACCACATTCAGCAGCAGCATCGCCACCGTCACCGGCCCCACGCCCCCCGGCACCGGACTGATATGCCCAGCCACCCGCGCCGCCTGCTCAAACGCCACATCGCCCACCGTCCGCGTCTTCCCATCCGCCCCCGCAATCCGATTCACCCCCACATCAATCACCGTCGCCCCCGGCTTGATCTTCTCCGCCGTGATCAATCCTGGCACCCCCGCCGCCGCCACCAGAACATCCGCGCTCCGGCAGTATTCCTCGAGGTATGGCGTCCACTTGTTGCAACTGATCACCGTCGCGTCATGCCGCATGAGCAGCACCGCAATCGGCTTGCCCACCACATCACTCGCGCCAACGACCACCGCGACCTTGCCGCGCAGCAGCGGAGCCTTCGCCTGTTCCCCAAACGTCGCGCTGAACCCAAAGTTGGGCCCATGCACGTGCTCGACCATCTTCACGACAGCCAGCGCAGTGCACGGCGCAAGGCTGCTCTTCCCATACACGATGTTCCCGATGTTCGCCGGATTGACGCCCTCCACGTCCTTCTCGACATGGATCAACCGCTGCACCCGATACGGCTCAATCCCCTCAGGCAGCGGCACATGCATCATGATCGCGTGGCACGCATCACTCGCCGAAAGCGACTCGACCTTCGCCGCGATCTCCGCTTCGCTCGCGCCCATGGGCAGCCGATGCAGCGTGTACTCAATCCCCACCTTCTCGCACGTCTTGGCCTGATTCTCCGCGTACACCCGCGCCCCGTTGTCCCCGCTCTCCGCCAGAATCGCGTCCAACTTCACAAACCCGCCCGCCTCCCGCACCGCCGCCGCCCGAGCCTTGATCTGCTCGCGCAGCGACGCCGCCAGCGCGTTGCCATCGATGATCTTCGCTTGGGATGCGGGCGCGTCAGCCATGCGCCAGCGTAAGCCTCTGGTGTCCGCAAGTGCAACGTACCACGTTCACCGCGCCCCCAAATCCCGAACCCCAAATCCCCAACTCACTGCGCCAGCGGATCCCTCTTATACAGCTTCGTATTCAGCGCCCACAGCTTCTCCGTGAAACTCCCCGGATTGTCCGTCTTGGGCCCGCGTTCATCCCGCGTCGCCGACAGCGCCATCACCGTTTTCGCATCCAGATTGTCGATCAGGTTGATCATGATCGCCTCGGGCGTCATGGGCACCTTCGCCGCCCCAAATTCCGGCTCCCCATGATGGCTCAAAATGATGTGCTGCAGCACCGTCAGCATCCCAGGCGGCAGCCGCATCCCGTGCTCGCGCATCATCACCTGCGCCTTGTCGTGCAGCATGATCGCCCCATCCACGATGTGCCCGATCAGTTCGCCCCGATCGCTGTACCCAAACGCGCGGTCATAGATCAGTTCCCGCGTCTTGCCCAGGTCATGCAGGAACAGCCCCAGCATCACGATGTCGCGGTTGATCTTGGGATAGATCGCACAGATCCCATCCGCCAGCTGCATCAGCGTCATCGTGTGCTCAAGCAGTCCGCCCAGCCACGCATGGTGCATGCTCTTGGCCGCCGGCGCCCGCTTGAACGCGTCCATCAGATGCGCATCCGCCAGATACGTGTTCGCCAGCGCCTTCGCCGCCGGGTGCTGCAGCGTCCCCAGCAGCCGGTTCACTTCGCCAAACATCTCATCGATGTCCCGCGTCGTGCAGGGCAGGAGGTCCTTCATCTGGTCCGCGTTGGGCTCCGCGGGCTCGATGTTGTGGATGATCAATTGCACATCGCCCTGATACGCCTGCGTCTCCCCCTCGAGATACACAAACCCATCCGTGGGCAGCCGGCGATACACGCCCTCCTCAATCGTCCACATCCGCGCCGGCATCTCCCCCGTCTTGTCGCCCACGATGCACTTGAGATACGGCTTGCCCTGCCGCGTCTGCCCCAGCTGCGCGTTGGCAATCGAAAACAACCCGCGCACAAACTCGGGCGTGCCCAAATCGCGAATGTACTTCCGCTGCGACGAAGGATCCACCCGCTGCTGCGAAGCCTCAGGCGAAACGGCGTTGGTCTGCGATGCCATAGGAGGGATTCTATTCAACGCGGCGATCAGACGCGCAGTTGAAGATACCAACTCACCCACCGACTGAATGGACGTGCCTACCACAAGTTCCCGCCCGCTCGCTCACCTTCACCGTCTCACCGTTTCACCGTCTCATGCTTTCTCATCTTCCCCTACCCTCCCCCGTGCCCCCCGCACACGACCACCTCGACCGCCACATGCTCGATCGCGCCGCCCGCCTTGCCCTCCGCGGCTTTGGGTCTGTCGAGCCCAATCCCATGGTCGGCTGCGTCATCGCCAGAGGCGACCAAGTCCTCGCCAGCGGCCATCATCGCAGGTTCGGCGGCCCCCACGCCGAAGCCCTCGCCCTCGCCGACGCCCGCGCCAAAAACATCGACGTCCGCGGCGCAACCGCCTACGTCACCCTCGAGCCCTGCGCCCACATCGGCAAGCAACCCCCCTGCACCGACGCCCTCATCAACGCCGGCGTCGCCGAGGTCGTCTTCGCCCGCAGCGACCCAAACCCCATCGCCGCCGGCGGCGCAGTCATCCTCCGCCGCGCCGGCATCTCCGCCCGCCCCAGCGACGCCAGCCCCCTCGCCACGGGCGTGAGCGCACCCTTCGTCAAGCGCGTCACCACCGGCCTGCCCTGGGTCATCGCCAAGTGGGCCCAGACCATCGACGGCCGCGTCGCCACCCGCACGGGCGAATCCAAGTGGATCAGCGGCGCCTGGGCCCGCCGCCGCGTCCACCTCCTCCGAAGCCGCGTCGACGCCATCCTCACCGGCATCGGCACCGTCGTCGCCGACGATCCGCTCCTCACAGCCCGCCTGCACCACGCCCCGCGCCGCATCGCCAAGCGCGTCGTCACCGACTCGGACTTCTCGCTGCCGCTGGACTCCCAACTCGCCACCACGGCCCGCGAAGCTCCGACCCTCCTCGCCGTCGAGCGCAGCATGGCCTGCACCACCTACACCGCCAAGAAGCGCGCCGCCGCCGACCAACTGGGCCTCACCATCGTCCCCATCGCCGACCAAGGCCCCGGCAACGGCCTCGACCTCACCGAACTCCTCCGCACCCTGCACTTCGAATTCAACGTCAGCACCATCATGGTCGAAGCCGGCCCCGGCTTGCTCGGCTCCCTCTTCGAAGCCGACCTGATCGACGAAGCCGTCGTCTACATTGCCCCCATGCTGCTAGGCGACGACCAAGCCCGCAGCGTCGCCGTCGGCCGCGTCGCCGAAAAACTCAGCAACGCCCGAAAGTTCGGCCTCTGGCGCGTCAAGAACCTGCAAGGCGACGTCGAACTCACGTATCGCAAAGTCGAACCCAACGAGTAGATCACGATCAGCGCCTCAAACCTCCGCCCCCGCGCCAATCTCCCTGCCGCTCCCATCTCCTCCCCCTCTTTCGCACTCTCGCACTGTCGCTCTATCGCTCTATCGCTCTGTCGCTCTCTCGCCCTCTCGCCCTCTCGCCATACCTTCCCCCATGAAAGCGATCCTCTTCGCGTTGCTGGGCGGGCTCTGCTGGGGCGTGGGTGAGTTCTTCACCAAACAAGTCCTGTTGTCCGGCAAGATCGGCCCCTGGGCCGTCGTCATGGTGCGCATCGTCGCCGTCGTCCCCCTCGCCGTGCTCGCGTACTGGCTCGCGACCTCTGTCCTCAAAAGCGAACCCCGCGCCTTCTGGACCGCCCCCGCCCCCATCCTCACCAAACTCCTCCTGGGCAGCGCGCTCATGGCCGGCTTCGGCGGCGTCGCGTTCTTCTACCTGGGCCTCAAATTCGGCGACATCAGCACCGTCAAACCCATCGCCCTGGGCGTCTCCCCCGTCGTCGGCGCATTCCTGGGCTGGTACATCTTGAAGGAATCGATGCCCCCCATCAAAGTCGCCGGCATCGCCCTCATGATCGCCGGCCTCGTGATGGTCGCCATCAGCGGCAAGAGCACCCACGCCCCATCCAACACAGCCGAGACCTCCGCGACCTCGCCCAACCGATGACCGCCCCCCTCTCCATCTCCCGCGCCACCCCAGACGACGCCCCCCTCATCGCGCCCCTCTTCGCCGCCTACCGCGAGTTCTACGGCAAACAACACGGCGACAGCGTCCGCTGCGAACTCTTCCTCAGAGACCGCCTCGCCCGCAACGAATCCGTCGTCTTCCTCGCCAAAGTCGCCACCAAAACCGGCACCACCCCCGCCGGCTTCGCCCAGCTCTACCCCATCTTCACCAGCGTCGGCCTCGCCAAAACCTGGCACCTAAACGACCTCTTCGTCGCCCCGCAGCACCGCCGCCTCGGCATCGCCAAAGCCTTGACCCTCCACGCCATCGCCTTCGCCCGCCAAGACAACGCGGCAAGACTCACCCTCGAAACCCAACACACCAACACCCCCGCAAGAGCCCTCTACGAAAAACTCGGCATGACCCTCGGCACCGAATTCGTCAAGTACGCCATCAAGTTCGATTGACGTGCCATCGAAGTCGTCGGCTCTGCGACGACTTCGATGCGATCTCCAAAGGCCGAATCCGAGAGACCGAAGCATGCCTACTCAAGACCTTGCATCGCTCATTCATGTGATTGCCGCAGCGATTCGTCACGTGGACTCCTCTGCCATCCCGTACAAGTCTTCGAAGCCTCCGTATCGCGAATACTCACCCGGAGTTGGACCGTACAGCGAAACTTCGCTGTGCCAGCAGATTGTCAACTTCATGAACTCCAGCTCGAATCACGACTTCCACGGTGCGGTCACCAAGCGAACTCCAGATGTTCTGATTCCAAGCCGTTGGGCAATCGAACTGAAGATCGCCAGGCCGTTCGGCGACAACGGGAAAGAGGCTGAGCACTGGTCTCAGAATCTGCTCCATCCCTACCCGGGAAACACGAGTTCTGTCTCCGACGGAATGAAACTGAGCTTGTACTCCGGCCCTGAGTCGCGGGCGATCATCGTCGTAGGCTATGAACACACCCCAGCGAGAATTAGTCTGGACCCACTGGTCAATTCGTTTGAGTTGATTGCTACACAGATCGCTTCTCTCCGAATCGGTCCCCGTCAGCACGCAACTGTCGACGGACTTATCCACCCTCATCACCAAGTGTCGAGAATCTGGGGATGGATGATCGACTGAACATGACATCGAAATCGGTTGGCATGTAGCACAACAGGCTCGCACTCGTGCCACAGGTCTCGCCGTCGAGAGCGACGGCGAGACCTGTGCCAAACCACCGCAGGCTCAGCATTGCATCTTGACCACCTCGATGCCTCGATGCCGAGTGCCTCCTGCCTTCCTGATCTTCACCTGTCTTCTCCCCCTCCGCGTCCTCCGGCAGGTGCCACGATGAACCCGATGAGGTGCCGTGTTTTCCGCGCGGCAGCACGTCGCCCAACCCACCCCTTCCACGTTTCTCAGTCCCCCTGCGCCCCTCCGCGATCACCTCTGAAAACAACCACGTTTGTGCGCGCTTCTGACCCCGTTCCCACGCTCCCCTCTTGCGTTCCCAAAAATCCACGTCATACTACCGCATCGCCCGGCCCACCAAGCTCGGCGGCCCGTCTCTGGCGTTCCTTTGACGGTGGTGTAGGAAAAGAGCGGACCTCAAAGGCGATCGCTTCGCCCCGAGCACAGGAACGAATAGAACCTGTGGCGTTACGACAAAAGTCGTCGCGCCTCTCCCTCAACCCCCACCCCACCCGAGGCAGCCCCGCCAGATCCTTCAGGCCGCACAGCAAAGTGTGTCGAGCGATACGGTCGAAGTGTTTCGGTGTTGGACGCGAACTGCCCAAGTCGATGCCCGAAAGGTCCATCGCCAAAGGCCAACTCCCACCGAAGGAGCAGCAAGGCTCCCCAGCGTGTGAACTCAATCGCGCGCCCGGTCTCTTCGCCCGTCAGTCACGCCGGATCTATGGAGGTGTCGGGGTTGCCGCAAGGCCAACCCCAAGACCGAGCTGCCCGTCCGCGCGTGCCCTGAAAACGAACTCAAAGTGCCC
>JALHOJ010000003.1 GCA_022843045.1 Phycisphaerales bacterium | reverse complement strand
GCCCCGAGCGCACCGGCGGACCCGACGACACCGGCGGCGGCGAGTTCCGCGGCGGCGGCAGCAGCGATCGCGAGGATTGAGTCCCCCCGCTCCCCCACTGCTTCTCATCGAAACGCAACCGTCAGGAAGCGTGGACGTGAGAGGGCGGAGTGACAACACGTGAGATTGACAGGCGAGCAGCGATGCTCGCCTGTTTTCATTTGGTGGAGCGGTCCTTGGGGCGATGGGATGATCGACGCTGGCTGCGCAAGTACCCCTCCGGCCTGGAAGGCCGGAGGACTCATGGGCGGGACGCCCGTGCCACCGGGAGGGGCGCGTATGCTGGGTTATGCAACTGCTTGCTTTGGTTTGTGCGGGGGCCTTTGTGTTCTGCTTGGTGCTCGCCGGGCTGCTGCACTTGCTGCCGCGGCTGGGGGGCTTGGGGAAGGCTCTGTCGGCGAAGTGCTGCGAGGCGCCGCTGCTGGATGTGATCGTGTTTGGGTTCACGAGTCTGCCGCCGGTGGTGGGCGCGGTGATGGGGTCGCGATTGGGGGCGGGGACGATCTCGAACCTTGCGTGGCGGGATGTGCTGCTGCCCTCGGCGGTGGATTCGACAGCCTGGGCGTGGCTGGGCGGGTTGCTGGGGATCATCGCGGCGACGATCGGGCAACTTGTTGCGATGTGGGCGTGGTGCCGCTTGCATGAACTGGCGAACCCGGCGGCGATGAAGGGACCGCGGATCAAGGGATCGCTCGCGAAGATTCTGGGCAACACGGCGTCGGCGAGGTGGCGGAACTACCTCGCGGTGTGGTGGACGCTGTGGGCGGTGCCGATCTTCTCGATCATTCGAATTGGCGAGTTGTTCATCTATCCGCCCGTGACGTGGCTGATTCGTCTGCCCAGGTATCGCGAGAGCGACTGGGTGCGGGTATCGCGGCACAAGTTTGACGGGCTGGTGGGTGCGGACCGCATCTGGTGCCTGTACTGCGACTGGATGACGGGGGTGTGGAGCCTGGGAAGCGAGATGCTGCGCAACATCGAGAGCTTCTGGTGCCCGATTCGATTCGCGAGCGACGCGAAGTGCGAGAACTGCAAGACCGACTTTCCGGATGTGGATATCGACTGGGTGCGCAGTGATGGGACGATGGGAGACGTGACTGCGCTGATCGAGAAGAAGTATCCGGGGCCGGACGGGGACAATTCGTGGTCGGGGCATGCGTCGCGGCGGGCGACTTTGACAGTGAAGGGTCAAAGCATCGAGTGAGTTTGATCGCGTCTACGGTTGCTCGTGCCTCTTCTTGAAGCCACCAACCTGCGAAAGACCTACGCGGGACGCACGGTCGTCAGCGATGTGTCGTTTCATGTCGAGCGTGCGGAAGTTGTCGGCCTGCTGGGCCGTAACGGCGCGGGCAAGACCACCAGCTTTCGCATGACGATCGGCATGATCGATCCGGACTCGGGCAGTACCGCGCGTGTGCTGTTTGACGGTCAGGATGTCACGCGGATGCCGATGTACAAGCGGGCGCGCCTGGGCATGGGGTACCTCTCTCAGGAGCCCAGCGTCTTTGGCAGGCTGACCTGCGAGGAGAATCTGCTGGCGATTCTCGAAACGCTCGCGCTGACCAAGTCGCAGCGTCTGGATCGCGCAGCGGAACTGCTGGAGCAATTCTCGTTGTCTCACAAGGCCAAGCATCCGGCCCGAACGTGCTCGGGCGGCGAGCGCCGCAAACTCGAGATCGCCCGGGCGCTGATCACGCAACCCCGGCTGATCCTTCTCGACGAACCGTTCAGCGGCGTTGACCCGATCGCGGTTGAGGAATTGCAGGCGGAGATCCGGCGACTGGCCGATCGCGGGATCGCGATCCTGATCACGGATCACAACGTGCACCAGACCTTGCGAATTGTGGATCGCGGTTGCATCATCCTGGAGGGGAAGAAACTGGCAGAGGGAACGCCTCGCGAGCTCATCAACAACGACCTGGTGAAGCGGGCGTATCTGGGCGGATTGTTCCGGGGCGATGAGTTTGACGCGCCGGCACGGAGTGCGACGTTTGCAAGTGGCGCGGCACAGGGCGCGACTTCGGAGCAAGCAGTATGACCGGCGGTCGGCTTCAACGCGTGCCGGGTCGAGTCGCTCTCTTGCTCGCGGCGAGCGTGATGATCGCTTCGCAGCTGGGCGGGTGTGTTCGCCGGACGGTTGCGATCACCAGCGATCCGCCCGGGGCCACGGTGACGGTGAACGACGTGCAGGTGGGCAGAACCCCCTGCGAGTTTGACTTCATGTTTCACGGCGTGTATGACGTCTTGTTTGAGAAGCCCGGGTACGAGCCGCTTCGCAAGCCGATGCGGGCGAGTGCGCCGCTTTCGGAGTATCCGCCGGTGGACCTTGGGGCGTTGGCGTGGCCCGGGGGCGTGCACACCAAGCATCGCTGGCATGTCACGATGCTGCCCAGCGCCGAGTCGCTGATCACGAGCGACGAACAGCGGGCGGCGTTTGAGGCGGACCTGCTCAGGCGAGCGAATGATGCGAAGCAGTCGGCAGCGCCGTTGGCCAAGTAGGCATGAGTCGATACTCAGACTGGAGAAGACCTTGAAACCCATCGCGGTGGTTCTGGCGGGCAGCGGTCGCGCGGACGGAAGCGAGATTCACGAGTCGGTGAGCGTGCTGGTGCACCTGTCGCGGCATGGAGTGGCGTATCAGTGCTTCGCGCCGGATCAGCCGCAGGCGGACGTAATCGATCACGCCACGGGCAAGCCCATGCAGGAATCGCGGAACTGCCTGGCAGAAGCCGCTCGAATCAGCAGGGGCGACATTCGCGATATTCGCTCGCTCCATGCCGCGGACTTCGCGGCGGTGATCTTCCCGGGCGGCTACGGCGCGGCGAAGAATCTGTGCTCCTTTGCCAAGGACGGTGCGGCGTGCACTGTGCAGCCGCATGTCGCGAGGGTGCTGAAGGAGTTTCGCGCTGCAAGCAAGCCCATCGGGCTGATCTGCATCGCGCCAGTGCTCGCGGCGGCGGTCTTTGGGCGAGAGATGAGGCAAGCGTGCTCGATCACACTTGGCGCGGACGCAGGGAACGACGCGGCCGCCGCGGCGAAGACCATGGGCGCGGTGCACGTCGCAAAGCCCGTCACCGAAGCCCTCGTGGATGCGGCCAATCGGATCGTCACCACGCCGGCATACATGTGCGATGCGACGCCGTTCGAAGTGTTCACGGGCATCGGCCGATTGGTCGATGAGGTCGTACGGTTGGCAACGTGAGTGTTGCACGCCGCCGCCGCCTGCGTTGCTGAACGCGTCGGTCACGGCGCGATTCGCATCGTGTGAACCACCATCGTGCCATCGTGGCGCCATGTCACGGCGGACCAACCTTCGCGCGCAGTCACCAGCCATCGAGCCTCGGGAAGGGCGACACGGGTTTCTTCCCAGCGTGGATCGTCGAGGCGTGAGGGGCCCGTGGACTGCAGAATCACTCGGGGCTGGACTCGCTCGACCAGTCGCATCGCCGCGGGTTCAGGCGAACCGTGGTGCGGCAGTTCGATGGCGTCCACGACAGGCAGCGACGCGTGCTCGATCCGAGCAAGAGCAGCGGCACCGACGTCGCCTGTCAGCAGCATGCGTGCGGGCGAGCGGAATCCGGCTCGCGGGGCCTCAAGCAGGGCCATGAGCGAATGATCATTGTCGCTTGGCCACTGGGCGGACGCAGGCGGCGAGATCACCGTCGCGCGGGCGGGTCCGATGAAGAACTCGTCGGCTGCACGCAGCGTGGTGAGCTTCACGCCGCGTCGCGAGAACTCGTCCTGAATCATCCTCGCGGCGTTCCTTCCAGCTTCAACGCTTTGCGCCTGTTCGACGAATCGCGTAGAGACGAGCACCTCGCGCACGCCCAGGGGTTCGAGCAGATCGAGGACGCCGCTCATGTGGTCGATGTCGGGGTGCGTGATCACGATCCTCGGCACGCGCCAGACGCCCAGTTCTCGCAACGAGAGGACGGTTCGAGGCGTGGCGGATCGCGGCGGAATGCCCTTGGCGTCCCAGAGCAGGGCATCGTGTCCGCTGCGAATGAGCATGCAGGTGCCGTCGCCGACGCTCAGCATGTCGACACGCAGCGTGCTGCCGCGATCAAGGCCATTGCCGCGTGCCGCGATCATGCTGGGCAGGAGCGCTGCGATGACGCACGCACCCAACCCCCACCACCATCGGCGGTCGGCCACGACCCACGCACGATACCAGCGCCAGCCGCAGACGATCCAGATGGTTGCGAGCAACGTCCACCACATTGGGATCACAGGCACGCGCACGGATGAGAGCATGATGCTGTCGATCCACATCGCCGAGCCGATTGCAAGATCACAAAGCCACGACAAGGCCCGTCCCGCCCACGAAGCGAACGCGGGCACCAGCATGCCGATGCCCAGCGTGAGGTATCCAAGCCAGAGCAGCACCACGAAGAGCGGCGCAAGGATGATGCTGACGATCGCGGCGAGCGGACTGACGACGCCGGTGGTCGCGGCGATGATGGGCAAGGCACATGTCCAGCACATCGCGCTCAGAGCCATTGAACTCTTGAAGCCGCGCGTGAGGCTGCGGATCACTCCTCGCGCACCGACGCGGGGTTCCTCCAGTACGCCTTGCACCCCGACACCCCACATCGCTTCGCTCGAGCGATCACCGATCCACAATAGCAGCGCGGTGAGGCCGACGCTCAATTGGAAACCCAGGCTCCAGAGGTCCGCGGGCCGCCATGCAAGCAGGGCGATCGTGATCCAGCCGAGCACGCACAGGCGGTCGTACCGCCGGCCCAGCGCGTGGACGAGCAACATGCAGAGAACTAAGGCCGCGCTGCGGAGGATGGGCGCTTGCGAGGGCAGAGCGAGGGCGTATCCCAGGACCATGAGGGCAAGCATCGCCGGCTCGATCCAGCCACGGTCGCCGGTCAGTCGCAACAGCCAAAGCACGCTGAAGACCAGCACCGTCAGGTGGAAGCCAGAGATGGAGAGGATGTGAGAGAGCCCCAGCCGCGTATAGGAGAGTCCCGCGTCGGTGCGCTCGAACTCTCGCTCTCCCAAGAGCAGCGCGCCAAGAAGTTCACGCGCAGGGCCCGCGGGAACGTGGTCCAGGACGCGTTGCAGGCGCTCACGCAGCGCACCGCCCGTTCGAAGAAGGATCGCGTGGGGGTTCAGCGCGTCTTGGCGCGTCACCACAAGCTCCGCACCGCTGACGCGAAGCGTGCCGGCGAGTTGGTCCTGCAACGCAAAGCGATGCGGAATTGCGTCACCCGGATTCTCAAGGCCCTTTGGCGGCTCCCATACGCCCAACACGCGCACGAGGTTCCCAGCGTGCGACGGCGGCTGGGGCTCGCCAGTTACCGCGATGCGCAGCATGCCGGAGCAGTCCGCCGGGTGCTGCGCTTCTCCGATCCACACGGTTCGTAGGGAGACTTGCGACGTCCACGTTGGTGCTCGCACAATGAAACGCGAGAGGCCGTCGCTGGGCGACACCTCCCGTTCCCAGTTGGTAAGCAGAAGCCCCTCCACTTGCACCACCCGGCCCTGGCCTCGAGTCGGCTCGCCCGCGAGCAGCGAAAGATGGTCAGAGGCACGGGATGCGAGTCGAGCCGCGGAGTAGGAGGCGACGCTGCAGCAGGTTGCAAGTGCGAGCAAGGCGGGGGCGATCCACGTCGCACGGTTTGGATTCCGTGCGATCGCGGCACTGCCAGCGATTGCAAGAACCGTGGCCGCGATCCAGCTTGGCGTGATCCAACTTCCGCCCGCCAATTCCGCAAGCATCGTCCCGAGCCAGATGCCGACGGCGATGATGCCGACGACACTCCAGACTCGGCGCCGCGCGTGGCGAATCTGTCGCGCGCGGAGATCGGAAAGCGTGGGTATCTTGTCCCACCCCGCCTCGTCCGTTCCCGCGACAATCGACGCCCATACGCCCACAGCATTGCCCTCCTGATGGAGGGTCCGAGGGCAAGTGCTCACAAGTCAAGTCACGATTGACGCAAAATTGCTCTGGCTTGGGACAAGCTCGCGATCTGATTCGCGTCGCTAATACGTCAGTTCGCCGCCTGGACTACATCGTCAAACTTCTCGACGAGCTTGTCGCGGAGCACCTTGCCGTAGTCCAGAATCGGAGCCCCGGACGGTCCAGCCTGCTTTGCGCCGGCATTGGCGATGCCCAGGTAGTATCCATCGCGGCCCGCCGCGTGGAACGTGACGCTGGCCAAAGGCGCGCTAGGCAGGATGTTGGTGATCGTGGTATCAGTTGGGTTCAGGGGCGAGCCGGGGTTGCCGAGAAGCCCCGTCAGCGTGCGTTGGCGATCTACTGCGGTACGCTGTTGGCTGATCATGCTTCGAATGATGCCACTGTCGGGCGGGGCCTCATACTGCAGCTTCGCTTGGACGCCGACCTGCACGCCATTGGCCAGGAACGCGGCGTTGCTGTTCCAGTAGTACCGAGAGCGAATCGGCTGACTGTCGCTGTCGATCCGGGCGAAGTCGTCAACGGATGTCACGGGAGTGCGGATGGAGTCGTCCGCGGCCCATGCCAGCACCGGCGAGCCGAATGCATCTACGATTTCGCGAATCTGCTGGTTACCTGTCGGAGAGGCGTTGCCGGGCGTAAATCCAAGACGGCGGACGGTAGAGATGTCAACTGGCAGTCCATTCTCGTCCGCACGCTCGAAGACCTTCGAGCCAAGACTCGCCCAATACAACTTGCGGCCGCCTGGTTGCGCGAGGTTGATCTGATTGCGATCCACCTTGACCTTTGAGGCATTGCCGGAGCGAGGGCCGACGGAGATGATGTTCGCGCCGGCGGGTGTGTTGTCGGGCACGATGCCGCCCAGCATCTCGAGCATGATGTTCTGCATCCCGGAGAAGCCTTCGGTGGCGTTCTCGGAGTGACCCATGTCCTGGACGCTGAAGTACCCAGGCTGGCGGTTCTCGTCGAGGCGGAACTGGGCGACGCCCGAAGCCAAGGTCGAGAGCAACTGCGAGGTTTCGGTGCGCTTTGCACTGGCGCGAGCGCTGGACAGAGCTGGCACCGTGATCGCGATGATGAGCGCGATCACGAAGATAACCACCAGGAGCTCGGTGATGCTGAAGCCGCGACGCGAAGCGGAGAGCGAGCGGTGATTCGTCGCGGGTGCGGGCCGGGAAGTTGGCATGGGGCGCTCCATCAATGCGGACGGCCGATTCGTCAGATTCATACACGCGGGAAGAAACGCGGCACCACAGGGGAACCGCTGATCCGCGATCGTCGACCTTGCCCGTCCATCTGTTCGCAGCATGTGCGGGCAAGGTTCCGAGCTTTCCGCTGGATCGCGAGAAGTCTAGCGGGACCATCGCCACCCCACTTTCCCTCGTCGGAATCGTGTCCGGAGCATCCTAACATCTCCCGCGTGAGCGTCGATGCGTCCAAACTGGCAGAGCGGGCCCCTGTCACGCCCGAGCAGATCGAGCGGGCCGCCCGAGCGTTGAGCGAAGGCCGCGCGGTTGTCCTACCGACCGACACCGTGTACGGCGTGTTCGTGCGGGCGGATCGCGTCGGAGAGTTGCACAAACTGCGACCCGACGGGCCCGTGCCCGGCACGTGGCACGCTGCCAGTGCGGACGTGGTGATTGAAAGACTGAACATCCGGACGCCAGTCCACCTGCACCTGCTTCGCACGCTCACGCCCGGGCCAGTGCGATTTCTTGTTGAGCCGGTTGCTCGGACCATGCGTGAAGTCAGCGCGGCACATCCGTTGATTCCCAAGCTGATGGAGCGAGACGACGCGGAGCCGATCTGGAGCGTGCGAGTGCCCGATCACGATGCGTGCCGGCGCGTGCTCGATCGCGTTGATGCACCGGTTGTCGCGGATCGTGTCGCGGGGCTCAGCGGCATGGGCGATGGCATCACGCTTCCCAGCGATGCGCAGCGGGCAGCAGCCGGCTTGGGCATTGCGGAGGTCATCGACGCTGGGCCGACGCGATACCAGACGGGTTCGACCACGGTGCGCCTCACGCGCGATGGATGGTGGAAGTTTGAGGGCGCTGGGGCGATAAGCGAAGGCCAGGTTCGTGCGCGCGTCGAGACCAGCGTCTTGTTCGTGTGCACGGGCAACACATGTCGCAGCCCCATGGCTGAAGCGGTTGCGCGGCACCTGCTCGCGAAGCCGGGCGTCACGATGAAGCCGACGCGCGTGTCGAGCGCGGGCGTGAGCGCGTTTGACGGCGATCCGATGACTCCGGAAGCTGGCGAAGCCCTTGGCGGGCTGGGCATCAAGCCGGGCCCTTCGCCCCATCGGGCCACGCACCTCACGCGGGCGATGGTCGAGGGCGCGGATGTGATCTTCGCGATGACCAAGGGGCACGCCCAGCGGGTGCTGGAAGTCGCGCCGGGCGCGAAGGACAAGATCGTGCTGCTGGATCCCTCGGGACGCGACATTCCCGACCCAATCGGCGGCACGCTGGCGGACTATCGCAACGCGGCGCAGGCAATAGCCAAGTTCGTTGAGCAGCGACTCAGCGAACGAGGCTTGATCCTGCCGCCCCAGCGAAAAGGGATTCTGGAGACTTGGTAGGCTTGACCTACCTCGTTACTTTGCGCCCGTTACTTCGCCCATCGCAGCGCGACCTTTGCCACCCGTTCGCCGAAGAGTTTGGCGGTCTGGCGATCTTCAGCGTTGACGCTGTCGGGGGCCGGGCCGTTGCCTGATTGAGCCATCATGCCCAGGTAGCTGCCCAGGCGGTTGACGCCGTTGGCGGTCATCATGCCTTGCGACACCCAGATCATCGAGTGCTGGGCCGCGAAGTTCGCGAGAGTGTGGAGGGTGTTCTGCTTGTCGCCGTTCATGCCGCCACTGTTGGTAAAGCCTGCGGCGAGTTTGTCCTTCCAAGCCTGGCCAAACCACAGGCCTCCCGAGTTGTCCATGAATTTCTTGAAGTCGGCGGAGACGCTGCCCATGTAGGTCGGGGTGCCGAAGATGATGCAGTCGGCGGCGGCGAGGCTGCTCCACTTGCCGCCCATGCTGCGATCGGGGCCCGGGGCAGGGAGGTCGGCGACTGGGACCAGTTCGGCGTCGATGCCGGCGACGGACTTGACGCCCGCGAGGACATCCTCGGCGATGACCTTGGTGTGACCGAACCCGCTGTGATAGACGACGACGACCTTGGGCATGATGACTCCTATTGCTTTCCCCGGCGTTCAAGCGTGTGCCTTGCAATCGCCAAAACGCGGTTCTCGGATGCTATTCGGGGGATGCGGTTGCGATGGAAACGCAGCCGGCGGCCTTGCCCGGGGCACTCCCCTGCCCCGATCACCCGTTTCGTGCGAGTTTGCGTTGGTTTCGTGTCCGAAAACCACCTTGCCGAAACCCCGAATCCGCCCCATACGTATCCCTTCTAGCCCCTTGCCCAATCGCGGGCCGGTTCGGTCTCGCGCGTCGCTTGTTTGGGGCCGATACATCTCTGTCCGCGTCCACTGCTCCACTGCCATGTGTCCACTTCATGCTCCGGCCACGCCGGGAGCCCGCCCGAAAGATCAGCCATGATGCATTCCAACGCCATTCGGGCCCTCGCGATGTTTGCTGTTGCCGGGCTGGCGGTTTCGTCTCGGGCCGATGTGGTCGTGCCGGGGGCGGGGACGCTGGATCTGGCCATCGGGCCTGTGCAGACGCGCGATCTTCCCGACCTGCTTCGAGGTGGCGCGGCGTTCACGGCTCCGGCGTATGTGATCGTGCTTCGCCAGCCGATGTCGCAGGCGGTGCGTGATGCTCTGGAACTCGCGGGGGTGCGAACGCTGGGGTTCCTGCCCGTGCAGTCGTTTCTCGCGGACCTTCGCGCGACCACGCCTGCGCGGCTGCGCGATACGGGGGTGATTGCGTCCGTGCATACGTGGCAGGACGCGTGGAAGCTCTCACCGGAGCTTTCGGCCCTGCAGCCGGCGTTTGCGACTCCTGAGCGCATCGCGCTGGCTGCGCGGGGTGACGTTGCTGCGACACTGACGCTGATCCCGGGCGTTGTTGCTGCGGACTTTGCCGCGTCGCTCGCGCGGATTCCAGGCAGCGCGTTCCTCGACTCCGAACTCGTGGGCGAATCGCTGGTGGTGCAGGTATCGCTGCCTGCGCAGCAGGTGCCGCAGTTGGCGGGCATTCCCGAACTGCTGTTCGCCGAGCCTGCGCCGGAGTTCACGACGCGCAGCACGCTCGCCACTCGCTGGGTCGTCACGACCAATCAGCAGGACAACTTCGCGTTGTACGACGCTGGACTGACGGGCGTGGGTCAGATCGTGGGCGTCGTGGACAGCGCGCCCGACATCAACCATTGCGGGCTTGCCGATACCAACCCCATCGGCCCCTCGCACCGCAAGATCCACGCGTACAACTTCAACGCCGTGTCATACGCCTTCCACGGCACGCACACCAGCGGCATTCTGCTCTCGAACGCGATCGGCGGCGACACTGGCCCGGCCGTGCCGCCGCCCGGCGCCAGCCCGGACCTTCAGGGCGTGGCGTATGGCGCGCGGATGGTGTACAACACCTATCCGGCGTTTGGCGAGGCCAACGTCTACTCACGATTTGAACTGCATCGCACGCAAGGCGCGTTCGTGCACAGCAATAGCTGGGGCAACGACAATACCCGAAGCTATGACAGCACCTGCCGGGCGATCGACAACTTCATGTGGACCAACCAGGACCAGTTGCTGCTGTACAGCACCAGCAACTCGTCCCTGATCCGCAACCCTGAGAACGCGAAGAACGTCGTGGGCGTCGGCTCGAGCGGCAACGCACCGGTGCAGGACCAGGCCTGCGGCGGGGGCGAGGGCCCCAGCCTGGATGGTCGCATCAAGCCCGACGTCGTCGCGCCGGGTTGCCAGATCAACGCGTCGTCGGCGAGTTCGGGCTGCGGTACGGTGCTGAGCTCGGGCACGTCGATGGCGTGCCCGGCTGCGGCGGGTGTTGCGACGCTGATTCGTCAGTACTTCACGCAGGGGTGGTATCCCAGCGGCTCCCCCACACCTTCCAACGCGATCGTGCCCAGCGGTGCATTGCTCAAGGCGATGGTGGTCAACAGCGGGGTCGATGTGACGGGCTGGCCCGGGTATCCAGGCACGCGCGATGGCTGGGGACGCGTGCTGGCGGACAACGTGCTGTTCCTCGCGAATCGCGTGCCCGCAGAGACTCGCACACTCGCGGTGTGGGACACTTGGAGCGGGACCGAGCGGGCATTGGCGACGGGCCAGTCGCGTTCGTTCCGAGTCAATGTGCAGAGCGCCAGCGAACCGCTCGAAGTCACGCTCACCTGGACCGATGCGCCCGCGACGGCGGGCGTCGCGAGCCCGGAGGTCAACAACCTCAACCTGATCGTCACTGCGCCGGACAACACGATCTATCGCGGCAACGTGCTCGCCAGTGGCGTGTCAATTGCGGGAGGAGTTGCGGACGCGGAGAACAACGTCGAGCAGTTCATCCTGCCGGGACCGCAGACGGGGATCTGGACGATCACGGTGTCAGGGGCGAACGTGAATGTGGGCACGCAGGGATTTGCGGTCGTGTCGACGGGTGCGTTGGTGGCGGTTGGCTGCAACGACATCGACTTCAACAACGACGGCTCGCTGTTTGATCCGCTCGATGTCGACGCGTTCTTCAGCGTCTTTAGCGAGGGCCCTTGCATTCCCGAGACGCAGACCTGCGACAGCATCGACTTCAACAACGATGGGTCGCTGTTTGATCCTCTGGACGTCGAAGCGTTCCTGCGCGTCTTCAGCGAAGGGCCTTGCGAGTAAGAACCGCGGGAGGTCGGCCCCCGCCCCCCTCCCCCCCTCCCCGCCCCCGGCCCCGCGATCACCCGCTGCCCCCCGCCGCAAACCGCAGTTGTCGCTGGCCTCGCCCATAGACCGCCCCCTGCGGAGCGAGGGGTCACCCCAAGCGTCCTAACGTCCACCCCGTGGACCCAGCGACGCCGACACAATCTCCGCCGCCGCCAAACGCCAACGCAGCACCGGCGTGGTCGCGTTTGCACCTGTGGCAAATTCAGCCGCTGCGGGACGTGATGATTGTCGTCGCGATTCTGGGGCTGTTGTGGCTGGGGTATCGCCTGTCGATCGTCACGGTGCCGATCCTGCTCGCGCTGCTGCTGGCATACTTATTTGAGCCGGTGGTTCGCTGGGCGACCAAGCGCGACCGGGTGCGTCGGCCGTTTGTGGCGCTCTCGATCATCGTCATCAGCACGCTCGTGGTGGTCGCGCCAGCGGGCTTTGGCATCGCATTTGGCCTGGCTCAGGGCTCGGCGTTCGTGCAGACGCAATCAGCGAATATCCAGCAACTGCTGAAGGTGCTCGACAAGCCGGAGGACAAGGCGCTGCGGGACGGGCTGCCGGGCGAGCGGTGGCGTTCGCTTGCGGATTGGCTGATCAAGCAGGAAGCGCGGGCGGCGGTCGACAGTGCCGTGGAGGGCGCGAAGCGGGGCATCAAGGGGAAGGATGCAGAGTCATCGAGCAACGTGAACGATCCTGGGGCGAAGCCCCCCACGCCTGATACCGCGTCGGAGAGCGCCGCGGCGACACTGACGAAGACTGAGACGGAAGCGGAAGCGATACAAGGCGCTTTGACGTCGACGGACAGCGACCCGGCGGTCTTGACTGACGACGCGGGCAGCGCGAGCATTTTGCCGATGGACTTGGTGGCGTCGGGCGTGGCACAGATTACCAGTCAGGCGGTAGAGTGGCTGCGAAATCATGCGGGCGATCTGGGCGCGCGAGCGGTTCGCGTCGGGGCGGGCGCATTGGGAACGCTGGGACGAGTCGCGGGCTCATTCGCGACGCTGCTTTTTGGCGGGTTCCTGACGCTGTTCTTCTTCTACTTCTTCTGCGTAAGTTGGGATCGGGTGCTGAGCGCGTTCAAGGAGCTTGTTCCCATCGCCGCCCAGCCGCGGGCGTTCGAACTCGCCTCCCGCATGGATCGCGTCATCGCTGGCTTTGTCCGCGGGCGGCTGACCATCTGCCTGTGCCAGATGGTGCTGTTCACGATCGCGTACTTGATCATCGGCGTGCCGGCGGCGTTTATCGTGGGGCCGATCGTGGGTCTGCTGACACTGGTGCCATATGGCGCGAGCGTGGGCATGCCGGTCGCGATGCTGCTGATGGCCCTGAACCCGACACTGCACAATGACATCCGTGACTCGTGGTGGTTCATCGTGGGCGCGCCGATGCTGGTGCAAGGCATCTCGCAGGTGCTGGATGACTACATCCTCACGCCCAAGATTCAGGGCAAGAACACGGACATGAGCATGCCCATGATCCTCTTCGCCAGCATCGCTGGTGGCGTCTTGGGCGGGGTGTACGGTCTCTTGCTCGCGATTCCGGTCGCGGCGTGCGCGAAGATTCTGTATCTGGAACTCGTGGTCCCCCGACTGAAGGCTTGGGCGGCGGGCAAGGCGGCGGATCCGCTGCCGTTTTCGCGGTGAAGATCGATCGGGGCCTTTACTTGTGGGCATCTTCGCTGGCAGCCGCCGTCTGGTGCTCGGTCGAGGCGTCTGCCTCTGCACCAGCGTTTGCGGAAGCAACGGTCTCCGTGTGCTTGCGCGACTCGAGCGCGGCGAGCAGTTCGTGCTGCCACGGGTGCTCGCCCAGCCACTCGATCTTGCCGCTGGCGATGTCGTAGACAGCGCCGACGACCTTCACGTCGCCCTTTGACACGAGGTCGCGGATCTCATCGCTCTTGAGCAGGCCGAAGACGCTCTGCCAGACGTTTTCCTTGATCGCGTAGGGCGTGATGGCGGTCGCGTCGAGTTCGGGGTGCTGACGCTGGGCGCGTTGCACGGCGGGCTGGATGCTGTTCACCAGATCGCCCACGGCACCGTGGAGTTCGGCCTTGCTGGCTGCCGCGGCGACAGCGCCGCACTTGGTGTGGCCCATGACGACGAGCAGGCGGGTCTTGAGATGGCCCAGGCCGTACTCGATCGTGCCGGTTTCGCTCGCGCCTGAGACGTTACCGGCGACGCGAATGGCGAAGATCTCGCCCACGCCACGATCGAAGACGCGTTCGACGGGGATGCGCGAATCGGCGCAGGTGAGGATCGTTGCGAAGGGACGCTGGCCTTCCGACGCGAGCGTTTCGCGACGGGCGGAGTCGACCGCGGGATGCACGCTGGAGTTGTTGGCCCAGCGTTCGTTGCCTTCTTTGAGCAGCGTCAGGGCTTCGTCCGCCGCGACTGCGCCGGCCTCGGTGAGCGTGGCGCTCGCGTTGGGAGCACTGGCCTTCGCGGGCTTGCTCGCCGCGGGCTGCGCGGCTTCGGCGTGATTGCTGTCGGCGTTAGGTCCGTGCGCATCTTCAGACTTCGCTGGCTTGGCCTCGTCCTTCGCTGTAGCCTTTGCAGGTGCGTCTGCCTTGCGTGATCCAGCTTTGAAGGGGTTGGCCCGGTCGTCCTTGGCCTTGGGCGCAGGTTTGGCGGTGCCATGATCGTCCGCTGCGCCGTGGGCGGGCGCGGGCGTGTCGCCATGATCCGGCTTGGCGTGATCGTCCAGGTGCGCAGTTGCCGCCGCGACCAAACCGCACGCCGCCACCAGTGCCACGACTACGCCACGCGTCTTGCGATCCATGAGCAAACCTCCTGGGCGGGCGCAAACCGCCCGACGAGTTCGGTATCGACTTGCAGCGGACGCGTCTGAACGCAAGTTCGGTGGCGGTGCGGGGTATGCCGCCTCACAGCCTGATCCAGTGGGTTTGCCTCTGGGCGTATCGGACCTTGACGCGGGTGCGGGCTTAGTTCATGCGTGATCGCTTCCCTCGTGGCGGGGAAGGGCGGCGAGGAGTGTTCGCGGTTGGCATCGATGGCTGGTTTGCGCCACGCGGCGCTGAGACTTGAGCACCGTCCGCCTGGCCGGATGCCGCGTTGGCTGTCGCAGCGGGCGGGAGCGAGTACAAGCCTAACCGCGCTCGCAAGACCCGCAGCAGCGTGCTGGGTTCCATCGCCTGGGCGCTGGGGCGGAAGTAGACCATGTCGAACTCGCCGCCCTCTTCGGGCGGCAGGGGCGTGATGGTGGCTTCGCGAGCCGCGGCGGTTGATGCACGGGAGGCGAGTTCCTTGGCGAGCACATCGCGGTGCTTGCAGAGGAAGATCACGTCCTTTTCGCGAATGCTCACCGTGCGGACATCGAGGAGGTTGAGCGCGATGCGCAGTTCGGCGACTTCGAGCAGTCGCTCGGCGGGTGCGGGGAGATGGCCATACGCCTGCACTATGTCGGTGCGGGCGCGATCGAGTTCCTCGCGGTTCTTCGCGGTCGCGACGCGTCGATATGCGCCCAGCCGGCGCTTGTCGCTGGGGATGTAGGCCTTGGGGAAGTGACCGCTCACGCCGATTTCGACGCTGGTGCTGCTGGGCTGTCGGGGCTTGACTTCGTGCTTGAGTTCGTGCACCGCATCCTCGAGCAGGCGACAGAACATTTCGTAGCCGACCTGCGCGATATGGCCGGATTGCTCGGCGCCCAGGATGTTGCCAGCGCCGCGAATCTCAAGGTCGCGCATGGCGATCTTGAAGCCCGCGCCGAGCATCGAGTATTGCTCGAGGGCCTTGAGGCGCTTTTGGGCGGTTTCGCGGACGCTGCGGTCTTCGGGCAGCAACAGGTAGCAGTAGCCGCGGTGCTTGCCCCGGCCCACGCGGCCGCGAAGCTGGTGCAGGTCTGACAAGCCGAAGCGATCGGCGTCGTGGATGATCATGGTGTTGGCGTTGGCGATGTCGATGCCGCTCTCGATGATGGTGGTCGAGACGAGGATGTCCGCCTCATGCCGGATGAACTTGAGCATGACTTCCTCGAGTTCGTGCGGGCCCATCTGGCCGTGGCCCACGACGATCTTGGCGCCGGGCGCGAGCCGCTGGATGTCGTCTGCGAAGGCGCGGATGTCGTGGACGCGGTTGTGGACGACGAAGGCCTGGCCCTCGCGTGAGAGTTCGCGCTGGATGGCCTGCTGCACACGCCGGGTGTTGAACGGGATCACTTCCGTCACGATCGCGCGGCGGTCGGCGGGGGGCGTGGTCAGGCTGGAAATATCGCGTAGGCCCAGCATCGACATGTGGAGCGTGCGCGGGATGGGGGTGGCGGAGAGCGTCAGCACGTCGACGGTCAATCGAAGCCGCAGCAACGCTTCCTTGTGCTCGACGCCGAAGCGCTGTTCTTCGTCGACGATCACGACGCCCAGATCGCTGAAGACGACATCTTGGCTGAGCAAGCGATGCGTGCCGATGATGAGATCGACCGCGCCTTTGCGAAGCTGCTTGAGCACTTCACGGACTTCGCCGTCGCTCTTGAAGCGAGAGATGCTCTCCACGCGGAACGGATATCCCGCAAACCGACTCTTGAACGTGCGTTCGTGCTGCTCGGCGAGCACGGTGGTCGGCACCAGCACCGCGACCTGCTTGCCAAACTCGCAGGCCTTGAACGCGGCGCGGATCGCGAGTTCGGTCTTGCCAAAGCCCACGTCGCCGCAAATGAGGCGGTCCATGGGCCTTGCGGCGTGCATGTCCCGCTTGATCTCCTGCAACGCGGCGAGTTGGTCGGGAGTTTCTTCGTAGGGAAACTCCGCCTCGAACTCCTGCTGCCACTGCGTGTCATTGGGGAAACTCAGGCCTGGCAAGTGCTCGCGGGCGGCGCGGACGCGGAGCAGTTCACCCGCGAGATCCCGCACGCTCTCGGCGGCCTTCTCCTTCTGCGTCTGCCAGCGTTGGCCGCCCAGCACCGACAACTGCGGCTTGCCGGAGAATCCGCCGACGTACTTCTGCACCTTGTCGATCTGCGTCGCGGGCACGTACAGCTTCGCGTGGGTCGCGAACTCGAGGATGAGATACTCCTCGGGCTCGGGCGAGGACTTGGCTTCGCCCGATGCCTGGCCCTTGATCAGTTCGAGCCGTCGCTGTGCGCTGGGCAATTCGCGGGGCGTCATCAGCCGCACGCCGACGAACTTTGCGATGCCGTGATCGGCATGGACGACGTAGTCGCCTTCGTCGAAGTCGAGGAACGTGTCCATCGCGCGAGATGCGCGGACGACGCGGGCGGAGCGACGCACGCCGAAACGGGAGAGCAGTTCGTGGTAGGGAACCAAGGCAAGAGACGGAGAGACGGAGAGACGGAGAGACGGAGTGCTCACCCTCACGTCGTCTCTGCGTTTCTCCGTCTCTTCGTCACTTCCCACCACAAATCCCCGATGCAAGTACCCCACCACCGCCTCAATCAGCGGCACCGTGGGCAGTTCGCCGATCGCGTCAAGAGCTTGGGAGCGGCGCTCGCCTGCGTCGCCTGACTTCTCGCCCTTGGCTTCGTCCAGCGCGTGCTGAGCGAGCAGTTCGACGAAGCGGGTGCGTTCGCCCTCGTTCTGGCAGACGACCACGATGCGGCTGGCGTGATCGCCACGGGTCATCATCACAAGTTCGTGCACGGCTTGGCCCGCGTCCTGCGGGAATGCCGGGACGCTGCTCCAGGGCAGCTCGATCCGCGCTTCGGTCGCGCTGGCCCCGGCGGAGAACTGGTTCAATTCGCACATCGCGTGCGAGCGCTGCTCGAGGATCTTGAGCACGGCGGGCGGGCCGAAAATGCCTTTGGGGTCGGTCACGCGTTCGTAGTACCCACGGGCTTGTTCGACGACTTCCATCGTTTCCGCGAGGATCGTCACGAAGCCAGGGGGCATCAGTTCCGCGAAGCAGACGTTCGTGTCGTCGCGCTGCATGGTGCCGAAGTCCGCGGCGATCAGTTCGACGCCCGCGACGACGCGATCGGACGCGAGCGTTTCCGAATCGATCTCGCTGATGCGTTCGACTTCGTCACCGAAGTAGTCGAGCCGCACGGGCACGGGTTCGCCCGCGCTACTGACGCGCAACGCGCCTTCGTGCTCTTCGAGCGACGCCGGGCTGATGGGAAAAACGTCCACGATACCGCCTCGCACGCTGAAGTCGCCTGGCTCTTCGATCGCGTCGACGCGCTTGTACCCCGCGCCCGCCAGCCACGCGGCGAGCGCTTGCGGCGGGGCCTTCTCGCCCGTCGCGATGCGCCGGATCAGCTTGCTCGCTGCGCCGGGCGGTTGCACGCCTTGCATCAGCGCCTGGATCGGCGCGATCACGACCGTGCCGCGCTCGCTGCCGGTGAGCGTGGGGAGTTCGTGGGCGAGGCGAACGCGGGCGGCGATCAAGTCCGCGCCGCCGCCTTCCGCCGCGCTGGCCTCGAGGGCGGGGATGCGTGCGCAGGCGATGCCACACGAAGTGAGTTCTTCGGTGGCTTCGTCGGCGTCGTCCAAGTGGGCGACGACCAATAGGATGACTCGCTTGGTGGTCCGTGCGATGACGCCTGCGCTCAGGGCGGTCGAACTTCCGACGCTGCCGACGGCGACGCAACGCTTGCCTGCGTGGAGGTGACTCGCCAGCGCATCCAATCCCGGCGCGCGGGAAACTAGTCGCAAGAGATCAAACATGGGTTGCCCCCCCGGTAACGCCGACTCCGCTCGAAGCACGACCGAGAGGGCGCGTCAGGCGCCCCCGGCGTTCGAATCCACCACGGAGCACACGGAGACAGGCCGTTGGATTGACTCGATGCGACGTCTGATCGTGCGCGGCGGCCTTGAATGGTCTCGCGGCGCGCTGCCCAGCGACATCAAACGGCTGGGACGGTCGGCGCTCCCTGTCGGTCGTGTTTCGTATCGCGGCGAAGTCGGCGCGCGGTCTTTCCCAACGCACCAGCGTGCCGCCGCCCCATTCGCACTGCTGGCGCGATCGGATCGGATTTCGATCCAAGCACGCCCAAGTCATCCGCTGATGATACGTCAACCCCCGTGCTTTACGAAGCACCGCATCACCTGGGCGGCGGCGGATCGACGAACACGACTCGGTCCTTGAGCTTTTCCAGCGTCTTGGGTCCGATGCCGCTCACCTTGTCCAGGTCGTCCAGCACCTTGAACGCCCCATTCTTGGTGCGATGGTCGATGATCCGCTTCGCGAGCGCGGGGCCGACATCTGGGAGCAACTCCAGTTCCGCCGCGGAGGCTTTGTTGACGTTGATCTTCCGGCCAGCCCCGGCCGGCGAGATCGACTTGGGTTGCCCGTCCTTCGTGGATTCCGAGAGTTGGTCGGGCTTGACGGCAGCCGCGTCCACCTTGCCCGCCTGCGACGGGTCCGCCGAGCGTTTCCAGGTGATCGCGCCGGACTTTGATTGGGTTCCATCTGCATTCGCGCCGCCTTGCGAGTCGGTCGCGGCTTTCGAGCCGCCCGCAGGTTCCACATCGGGAAGGGGCGGCCCGATTCGTGAGCGGCTCACGATCATGGGCCGCTGCGAGAAGTCCGCGCCGCTTGCAAGTTCGTTTTGCGATGACCGGATGATGACTGGCGTCGTCGCCGGATTGCTCGAAACGTCTGTGACAGGAACTGTTGACGACTCGCCCGACGTCATCGCCTCGGCTGGCTCGCGCGACGCGCCTGGGCCGTCGGTCGCGGGGCTCATCGCCTCGCCTCGCTCGATCGGCGGCAGGACGACCGCAGCAGGCGGCAACGCGGGCGCTTCGCGAGGGGTTCGCGTCGCCACAGTCCAAATCGTGCCAAAGACCGCAGACGCCCCGACCGCCCCCACCGCCACCCAGCGGACGGGTCCCGCCAACGCCGAGGTTGGACGCTCGCCTTCCATGGCCAAGGGTAGCCGCATCCGCGTCTGCAACCTTTTCCCGGCCAACCGATACAATCCCTTGTGGGCTACTGGGAAGACACCTTGGGCGGCATGGGCCGATGGATCGACGACCGCGTCGCGGGCGTGCGGTCTGGTGCTGGGTACTCCGCAGGCGAACGCGTCCGTGCGGTGCGAGAATCGGTCGCGGAAGGCGTCCGCTCCGCCAAGGCTGGGGCCGCCGAGACCATAGACCGCGTCAAGGCCAACCAGCCCGACCGCGACGACCCGCGTTTTCAGCGGCGTTTGCTGTTGATTGGCCTGGTGCTCATGCTCGCATCGGGCGTGGGATTGGGCGTGTGGCTCGGGCCGCGATTCCTGGGGATTTCAGGTGCTGGGTTGTCGAAGGAAGATATCGCCGCGTTGCAGAAACTGCAGCAGCGCAGCGCGGGCACCGAAGTCTTCGTGACCACGCCGCCGCCGAGTGCTGCGACGCAGCCTGCCGCCGCCACACCTGTGACGCCCGCCGGGTCTCCGCCTGCGGGCGGGAGGTCGCTATTTCCCACGCAGCAACGGCCGCCTCGCTGATCGAACGACCGGATCCGCGCCGATACACTGCTCCAACACACGGACGACCCCGCCCCACCACTCACCACGCAAGGAAGCGTGCCATGCCCCATACCCACACCGAGCCCCATCGCGAAGTCAAACCACGCCCTTCCAAGCCCGAGGCGCTGCGTCTGCAAGGTGCTCATGTCTTCCTGATCGGCATCGGCGGTTCGGGCATGTCGGGTCTGGCGCGCATGCTCGCGTCGCGGGGCGCGATGGTCAGCGGTTCGGACCGCGAATCCAGCATCGTGATCGACGCGTTGCAGCGTGAGAACATTGAAGTTACGTTTGACCAGACCACCCAGTGGCTGCCCGCGAAGTGTGACTTGGTCATCGCTTCCGCTGCTGTCCGACCCGACCATCCGCAGTGGCTCGAAGCCGAAACCCGGGGCGTGCCGGTGATGCTGTACGCCGAGGCCCTGGGCAAGTGCATGCTGGGTCGCACGGGGATCGCGATCGCCGGCACGCACGGCAAGAGCACGACCACGGCGATGCTGGGCTGCGCCCTGACCGACGCGCAGCTTGATCCCACCGTGATCGTCGGCGCGACCTCGAGCCAACTGACGCACGGCGCGCTGGCCAGCCCCACGGTGATCGGCTGTCGCACGGGCGACGCCACGCCCGGCGCGACGGGCTTCCGATTGGGCAGCGCGACGATTCCCACCGGCGCACTGGAGGGCAAGCCCGGGTTCCTCGTCGCCGAGGCCTGCGAATACAACCGCTCCTTCCACAACTTCCGCCCACAATTTGCCAGCATCGCCAGCGTTGAGGCCGACCACCTCGACGTCTACGGCACGCTCGAGGCCGTGATCGAGAGCTTCCACGAGTTCGCGTCGCTCCTGCCTGCGGGGAGCGAGGGTGGCAAGTTGCTGATCGCCCACGACGGCGCACACCGGCGCGAGGTCACGGCGGGCCTTGCTTGCGAAGTCCACACCATCGGCTTTTCGCCCGAAGCCGATTACGTCCTCGACTTTGACCCCACCACGCGGCAGGTCGCGCTCACGCACGAACGCAAGACCATCGCGCGCTGGGTGATGTCCATCCCCGGCGCGCACATGGCCTTCAACGCGGGCGTCGCGATGACGCTGGCGACCTGGGCCGGGGCCGATCCGCTTCGCGTCGCCGCGAGCCTCGCGAACTTCCGGGGCGTGGACCGGCGGATGCAGCTCCTGGGCGAAAAGCAGGTCGGCACGGGCCAGGTGCGGGTCTTTGACGACTACGGCCACCATCCCACCGAAGTTGATTGCACACTCCGAGCGCTGCGCGAAGCCGAGCGCCCGGAGGATCGCGGCGGGCGGCTGATCTGCGTCTTCCAGCCCCACCAACACAGCCGCACGCGTCACCTGCTGGAGGAATTCGCGAGCGCGTTCACGCACGCGGACATCGTGATCGTGCCGCCGATCTACTTCGTGCGCGACAGCGAGGAAGAGAAGCAGAAGGTAACGGCGGGCGATCTGGTCGATCGCCTCCGGGCGAAGAACATCCGCGCCATGCACCTGCATCCTTTCGAAGCGATCGTGGAGCAACTCGATCACCTCTGCAAGCCCAATGACCTCGTCGTGGTGATGGGTGCGGGCCCGGTTTGGAAGATTGGACAGGCGTATCTGCAGGGCGGCGGATCTCAATCCGCCTAGGTTCATCGGTTCTCGTCCGATTGCAACTCGACGACGGATTCTCGCCATGGCCACGACCCTCGACACCCTGCTTCGCGATGCACCGATCCCGACGTGGTTCGGCGTGGGCGGTCGCGCTTCCCGGCTTGCCAAACCCCGCACGGTCGATGAACTCGCGACCTTGCTTGCGATCGATCCCAACTTACGGATACTGGGCGACGGGGCCAACTTGCTGGTTGACGACGACGGCATCGACGATCTCGTGGTTTCGCTCGACTCGCCGAACACCTCCTTCACACAAGCCACGATCCGCGATGATGGCCTCGTCGAGGCCGGAGCAGGCTTCCATCTGTTCAAGCTGATGAATCAGACGGTGCGGGCCGGTCTTGCGGGGCTCGAAGTCCTCGCTGGCGTGCCTGCGAGGCTGGGCGGGGCGATCGTGATGAACGCGGGCGGCACATACGGCCAGATCGCTGATGTCGTTGAGCGAGTGCACGCCCTGGATCGAAACGGAAACCGCGTCACGCTCGAACGCAACGAGATCGACTTCTCCTACCGCCACTCCGGACTGAATCACCTGATCATCACGAGCGCGGACCTGCGGCTCAAGCCCGCCGACGTCTCCGCACTTGAGCTTCGCAAGAAACAGATCAACGATGCGAAGGCAGCAAGCCAGCCCATGAACGCACACAGCGCGGGTTGCTGCTTCAAGAATCCCACGCTGACAATCGACCTGACGCATCGCGGCCAATTGCTGGGCACAAAGGGCCAACGGGTGTCGGCAGGAATGCTGATTGACCGCGCGGGCTGCAAAGGCCTGCGGCATGGAACCGCGACTGTGAGCACGCAGCACGCCAACTTCCTGACGATTGACAGCAAGGCTACCGGCAAGGCTCGGGATGTCATCGAGTTGATGCGCGAGGTGCAACGCCGAGTGCTCGATGTCCTGGGCGTGCAGTTGCATCGCGAGGTCGTGGTCTGGAGTCGCCACACCGAGCACAGTGAGTGAGAAACCGCCGGCGTCACGATCCGGGCAACAGTTTGCCCACCGTCACCGCTTCCAGCGGGAACGCCGTCAGGCACTCCCGCAGGTCGTCCAGCGTCACCCGCGACAACTTCGCGAGTTCCTCCTCCAGCGGGATGTACTCGCGCGTGCTCGTGAAGAGCCGGCCCAGACGATGCATGCGATCGTGCGGCCGTTCGCCCGCGATCGTTGCGCCCGTCACGGCCTTGGGCAGCAGCCGATCCAGGTCCGCCTGCGTGAGCGAAGCCCGCAGTTCGTGCATCTGCCGCTGCGTGATTTCCCAGATTTCGTCGATCGCGTCGGGATCGCCGCTGGCGTAGACGTAGAACTGTCCGAACCCATCCTGCGGATCGGCCTGGGACTGGGCTTCTTCCGCCAGCCCCGGCTCGATCAATGCCCAGTGCATGCGGCTGTTGTCGGGCGCGCCCAGAATCTGCGATAGCAGACCCGCCGCGTACCGACGTTCGTCTGAGAGCGACGGGCCTCGGCACAACGCCAGCACATACCCGCGATTGACCTTGGCGTTGCGAAGCGTGAACTCGCCGCCGGCGAGCTTTGGCTCGCTGTTGTCGCGGGTCACGCGCGTCCGCTGCCACCCTTCGCACAGCGCTTCGATCTGCTCGCACGCCTTGGCGAAGTCCAGGTTCCCCGCCAGCGCCACCGTCGTGTTGTCTGCGCTGTACCGGCTGGTGAAGTACTCGAGCATCTCATCTCGCTGCATGTTCGCGATCGACTCTCGCGTCCCCAGCACGCGATGGCTCAGCGGATGGCTCGCAAAGTGCTTCTCGAGCACGGCTTCATATACCAGCCAGAACGGGTTGTCCTCGTACATCGCGATCTCTTCGATGATGACGCCCTTCTCGGTCGCGAAGTCGCTCTCCCGCAGCGCGGGCCGCATCATCCGTCCCAAGAGGTCAAGCCCGCTGTCAAACGCCTCGGGCAGCAGGTGCGCGTAAAAGCACGTCATGTCGTTGCTCGTGAACGCGTTGTTGCGAGCCCCGATCTCGTCGAACTTCTGATTCAGCTGCTCCGCGCTGATGTCCGCCGTGCCCTTGAACATCATGTGCTCGAGAAAGTGCGACACGCCCATCAGCGGCGTCGCCTCGTCGCGGGCACCGGTCTTGACGAAGAACCCCGCCGCGGCGGTCGCGGCGGAGGGATCGATTTCGGCGACGATGGTCAGGCCGTTGGCGAGGGTCTTCTGCTGAAGGGTCACGGGCATGATCCAACCGTATGTCCACGGTGCGGCGGCTAGGGCAACGCCGCGGTTCGCACCACGCGGTCCACTCCCCTCACCCCATACGCCGAAGCGTTGAAGGGAATCCGCATGCCCAGCGGCATCGCGTATTGGTCCGCTTTTGGCTGTAAGTATGGAAGTGACGGAGAAGCGTCTTGCGTGCTCACCAGTTCGGCATGCCCGTCCGCAAAGGCAACATGAATTGGTCGCGCTCCCTTGTCCCAAACCATCCGCCCGTCGCCATGAAACGACTGTCTCTCGAAGAACACACTCTTGTTGGACGGAAATCTCACGTCGCTGATGGAAACTGATCGCCCCCACGCTCGCGGCTCAAGTCTGCGGTCGGAATGGGCGGGGTCCCACAGGTCAGAATGAGTGACAAGCGCGACGGAATACATATAGCTGGCAAGCGCGCCCCTCACCCCGTCCCACGACGCGGGTGCCACAGCCCCAAGCCTGGGACACGCTCTTTCGGGTTTCGAAATGTCGGAATCAGCCGCGTCGACTGCGGGAGCCCACCCATTCACGAGGAACGGCCCGTGCCACACCACCGCTTGGCCCATGTAGTCCACGCCATAGGTGAAGTTGTACTCGATGGAAGCCAAGTCCTTGGTCGCCAGCAACTCCGGATAATCCCAGGCATTGGGCCAAGTCTCGCGGCCCGGGTTGGAGAGAATCGTTGACTCGAGTCCCCACTGCGAGATAGTCGAAAGGCATACCGCCGCCTGTCCCGCCTGGCGAACCTGCGCCAGCGACCCCGCAGTCAAGGCGATCAGCACCGCGATCACGGCGATGGACACCATGAGATCCACGATGGTGAATCCCACTCGCGCTGCAAGTCGCGGCGGTCTAGTGGTACCACCCGTGCGGCGCGCCGCCCTGGATGAATGATTCATGGTGCACCCATTCCTTCCCCGCCGCATCCCAATGCCAAATTGACCTCCAGACATACCGCTCTCCGCCCGCGGACTCCAATGTAATCCACGCGTGCGCGTATGTCACCAATCGCGATGCCTCGAGCACTTTGTCCAGCGTCGGCTCTGCGATCCGCAGACGCATCGCCCGCATCGTCGCAAATCCGTTCCACAAGTCGCGTTGCTCGAGCACGTCGAACCCCGCGTCTTCGATGGCTTCGCGGCTTGCGGTCCGACCGACCCGAAGGTGCATCGCCCGAGCTTCGCCAGCCGCGCCGCGAATCGCGGCCTTCCAGCGCTCGCGAACGGCTCCGTCGAGCAGCAGGAAAACGCCGCGCGTATCCTCGCGGCGCACGGGAAGTCCCGTGATCTCTTCGAGGTCCATCGCGGCCAACCGCCAGGTCTTGTCATCTTCGTCGGGGCCGAGCCACCGCCCCGGGCGGGACTCAAGCTGCGCCGCAACCTCCTCGCTCGAAGACGTCGCGCGGGCGGCGATCACCTCCGAAATCGCGGTGATCAACTTGAGGCGTTGAGTGTCGTCGAGTCGCAGTTCAGCCGCGGCACACGCCTTGGCTGTCGCCTCGCCCAGCGCACCCTCGAACTCGACGCGCCATGTCGGCGAAGTGGTCTCCACGAGCTTGAACTCGCCGATCCGCTCGCGCCGCTCGCGTCTGAGCACGTCCGCAGGAGGTCGCGGCGCGACACTCGCTACCTCATTCGGCTGCTCCGCCGAAGTATTGCTCCAATGCCACGCACCGCTGCCCCCGCTCACGAGCAGCACGAGCGCGCAGATCACCTTTCCCCGGCGGGTGATGGGGATTTGGGGGCGATTCACGATTGGTTTCCCGGGGGGGTGTTGTTTGAGCACGCGCCGAGCACGCATTCACGAACTCCGCCAGCTCGATAACAGCAATTGCACGATTCGGTATCCCCGTTGGTGCCGCACGACACCTCCCCGCAGAACGAGTCCGCAGCGCAGCACTTGGCACTCGCGCTGCACGCGCTCCACGCGCGATTCGTCTGCAAGATCGCGAAAGCCGCGGCACAGCAAACCAAAGCAACTTCCAAGTTCCTGCGAGTTCTCATGGGGCACCTCACTTGTCTCGAAACCTCGCCCACGCCCGGAACACGCTTCCGCGAGTGGGATATGCCAACTCCAAAAGCCAACCATCCGAGGCGAGGGCCTCGGATGGGAGTGACGCTCGAAGCGTCCGTTGCTCTGATAGATTGAGGGGCACGCTCCAGCCGTCTTCGGTCCGCACCAGCTTGGCTTCGAAAGGATCGTGCAGGTACGCGTCATCGATGCGAAGTTCCGCGACGCCATCCGCCAGATGAAGGGTGGCTCGATCCGGAAATCCTTCGAAAGGATCGATGACCGACGCGCGAATCGTGTGACGCACCAGCGGCCTGCCACTTCCGCCGTTTTCGCCCGAAGCGAAAATCGTCAGACTTGATTCGACGGACTTGTCGACGAGGCTCGGCACGATCCGCACGCTCACCCTACTTTGCCCGCCACGTTCGACTTCGCGGGGGCTGGACTCAAGCTGCACGCAACCACAAGAAAGTTCGACTTTGCCGATCGAGACCGAACTCCACCACTGACGGTTGCGTACTTCCAACGGAACGCTTGTTTCAAATCGCGGAACGCTTCCTACGTCGACGATCTGATCTTCGCCCAGAGGCCTCTTCCACGACCTCACCACGTGCGGTGCCGCGAGCCCGGCTGCCCCCAAGACCCCGATCAACACCCAACGAGCCTTGCCCCACTTCACGCCCATCGGCACAACATACCAACTAAATCTTACCATGTCAAATCGGCGGGCACAAGTCCTTTCCTTGTGGATTTCTTGTGGATTGTTGCACAAAGCATGTCAGTCGTTGCCCCGATAGCGATGTTCGTTACATCCCTTAGGCGAGTCTACCAAAGCATCGCCACCCGATCTTCAAACGTTTTCGGTCGCCCCTTTCGACTTCGCTATGTCTCCATAACTCGTTCTCAGAATCGCATTTATCGCCAGTTCTCGCACCAACGACTGGCCCGGACCCAACCCATTCCGCGCCCCCGTCCGGCCTACAATTGGTTGTGACCCGTGCTACGACCACCACGACGACCGCCCCCTCCCCCGCGGCCTGAGGCCGGACAGACGCGGCGGATACTCAGCATGAACAAAGCCCGGCCCGAACGCCGGGCTTTTTCGATTTCGTAGTTCTTTCGTAGCGCTTCGTAGCATGGGCTTCCAGCCCATGAGTCCCAAGGGCTTCTCGCCCTTGGGGGATTGAGAAGGAACATCCGACGGGCTAGAAGCCCGTCAGACTCACGGCCTGGAAGGCCGTGCGACTGTGGAGACCGCCATGGCGAAGGACCCAACCTGCCTCGTCTGCCAGAAAGTGATGGATTTTGGCTTCATGGCCGAGCGAACGCAGGGAACATTCTCTGACTTGCAGAACGTCAACTTGCCGCGTTGGTGCAAGGGAGACCCGGAGTCGCCGATGTTCCGCGGCGGCGAAGTGACCTGGGCACAATACAAAGAGGGCTGCCCCGTCGTCGCCTACAGATGCCCGGAATGCAAGGCCTTGCGCCTGTACGCTCCCGATCCCGAAGGAACGTGAACGCAGAGGTCGCAGAGACCGCAGAGGAGAAAGGTCTCCACTGCCTTTCCTCTGCGGTCTCTGCGACCTCTGCGTTCAAGTCTTCTTTGCCGCTTTGCTGTTTTTCGCCTTTCGCTTTATTGAGCCCCACATGCCCACCATCACCCTTCCCGACGGTTCTCACAAATCCTTCCCCGCTCCCGTGAGCGCTCGCGATGTCGCATCGTCCATCGGCCCCAAGCTCGCCGCCGCGGCGTTGGGCTGCAAGGTTGATGGCGAGCTCAGCGATATCTCGCGCGTGCTCGACCGTGATTGCAAGCTCGAGATAGTGACCTACAAGCAGCGCGACGGGCAGATCAGCAAGGACGCGCTCTATCTCGTCCGCCACTCCGCCGCGCACATCATGGCCGAGGCGATCCAGCGGATCGTGCCCGAGGCACAGCTCGTGTACGGCCCGCCCCTCGAGGACAAGTTCTACTACGACATCAAGTTCCCCGACAACCGCCCCCTCCGCGACGGCGACTTCTCGGCGATCGAAGCCGAGATGAAGAAGATCATCGCGGAAGACCGCGCGTTCTGCCGCTACGAGATGAGCATCGCTGAGGGCATGGCCAAGCTCAAGCGCGAGGGGAGCAAGTACAAGATCGACAATGGTGAGCGTGCCATCGCCGCGAGTGGCAACGACGCCAAACTCTCCTTCTACGCCACCGGCACCCCGGGCCAAAACTGGGAAGACCTTTGCCGAGGCCCCCACGTCCCCAGCACCGCCCGCGTCGGCGCGATCAAGCTCCTCACCCTCGCCAGCAGCTACTGGCACGGCGACGAAAACTCCGACCGCCTCACCCGCGTCTACGGCACCGCCTTCAGCACCCAGGCCGAACTCGACGAATACATGAAGCAGCGCGAGGAAGCCGCCAAGCGCGACCACAAGGTCATCGGCAAGAACCTCCGCCTCTACCACATCGACGAAGACGTCGGCCAAGGCCTCATCCTCTGGACCCCGCGCGGCAGCGTGGTCCGCAAGGAATTGCAGAACTTCATCGGCGAAGAACTCAAGAAGCAGGGCTACACCGAAGTCTTCACCCCGCACATCGGTCGCCTTGAACTCTACAAGACCAGCGGCCACTTCCCGTACTACAAGGACAGCCAGTTCCCACCGATCGTCGAGCGCCAAGCCCTCGAAGAACTCTCCAAGGCGGGCTGCACCTGCTCTGAAATGATGCACCGCGTCGAAGGCGTCTCCGCACGTCTCGCGGCCGGCATCAACGAGCGCACCAAGGCCCAGACCATCGCCCCCGATCGCGTGATGGCCGACGACAAGCTCGTCGACGGCTTCATGCTCAAGCCGATGAACTGCCCGCACCACGCCAAGATCTTCGGCAGCAGCCCGCACTCCTACCGAGACATGCCCGTCCGCCTCGCCGAGTTCGGCACCGTGTATCGCTGGGAGCAAAGCGGCGAACTCAACGGCCTCACCCGTGTCCGCGGCTTCACCCAGGACGACGCCCATCTCTTCTGCACCGAAGACCAGATTCCCGGCGAAATCCAAGGCTGCCTCAGCCTCGTCAAACACATCTTCAGCGTCCTGGGCATGAAGGACTATCGCGTCCGCGTGGGCCTGCGCGATCCCGACAGCTCCAAGTTCACCGGCTCGCCCGAAAGCTGGGACAAGGCCGAAGCCGCGTGCATCGCCGCGGCTCAGTCGCTGGGCGTTTCTTTCAGCAAGGAGCCCGGCGAAGCCGCGTTCTACGGACCCAAGATTGACTTCGTCGTCAAGGACGTCATCGGCCGCGAGTGGCAACTTGGCACCGTCCAGGTCGATTACCAGATGGCCAACCGCTTCGACCTGTCGTACATCGGCCCCGACAACGCCGCGCATCGCCCCGTCGTCATCCACCGCGCCCCCTTCGGCAGCATGGAACGATTCTGCGGCGTCCTCATCGAGCACTTCGCCGGCGCGTTCCCGCTCTGGCTCAGCCCCGAGCAAGTCCGCGTCCTGCCCATCAGCGAAAAGAGCAGCGAGTACGCCCATCGGGTCCTGAGCCAACTCAAGGCCGCCGGCCTCCGCGCAAGCATCGATGACAGCAACGACCGCATCCAGGGCAAAGTCAAAGTCGCTGCGGACGAAAAGATCCCCTACATGGCCATCGTCGGCCCGCGAGACGCGGAGAGCAACGCCGTCAGCGTTCGCGTTCGCGGCACCGAGAAGGACTTGGGCAGCATGCCGCTGGATCGGTTTGTGGAGGCGCTCAAGAGTGAGTATGCGAGCAGGAATGCGGTGTTGGGAGTGAAGCCGTAACCGAGTGACTACCCCGGTCCGCTATCTGGACACGCGAGAAGCCGACACGAAGTCCTTGTGCGACTCGATCGCATGTGGTATGCTGAACTCATGCGTACACGCCGTGCCTTCACTCTAGTGCCCGTGGTCGCACTCCTCGCAGTGCTGGCCATCGCCCTCGCCATCACGCTGGGCATCAAGGGCGTGCCCCAAGCCCCCACTTCCAGCGGCGCGTACAACACGGGACGCGCCGCGGGGTCGTGGATCGGTCCGATCGTCGTCGCCCTGCTCATGATCCCGCTCGCGAGCCGCCTCGCGGAGCGGCGCAGCCAAGCCCTCGCGACGGGCGTCGTCGGCACAATACTGCTGCTGCTCAATCTGGCCGTCGGCATCAACGTCCTTCGCGCCTTTGGCGTGATCGGTACGCCACGCACATCGATCGCCCAAACTCCGGCACCCATCACCCCGATCCGCGCAGCGGCCACCAGTCCGCCATCGCCGATGCACACCAGCCCAAAGCCCTCGCCGCAAACTTCGCCCAACGCTTCCCAGCCCCAGCGAATGGCCCCCCCCGCCGCGAAGGACCCGCTCGCCGACGCGCTGGACGAAGTTCAAGCCAAGCGGCTAGCCGCGCTCGACGAATCCTGCAAAGGCCTCGCCGACAAGGTCCGCGCCTGGTCAGCGACGATTGCATCTCCGCCCGCGCCAGACAAGCAGACCATCGCCGACCGCCGGGCCGCCGCCATCGCGTTGCAACGGGAGCTCAACGCCCTGCGGGCCACCTTGCGCGACGAACCTGAGGCGATGAAGACAGCACTCGTCGCCGCTGGCGCGTCCGAGTCGGACACATTCCACCGATCGGTCCGCGCGTCAAACCAAGCCCGCCTCAACTTCCGTGAAATGGCCGCTGGGTCGCTGAGTGACGCCTGCGGTCTGGTGATCCAAGAGTGCGATCTGCTCTCCGCGTCAAAGGAATCATGGAATGTCAAAGACGGCGCAATCACCGCGAAAGATCCAGTCGTCGCCCACCGTCTGGGCATACCCCGAGTTCACCTCGGCGGGGTGCTCTTCATGCTCGACACCCACTTGAGTAACCTGCAAGGCCTCTGATCTCTCTCGCCGCGGCATATGCCGCATCCAGCAACCTTCGCCTACCCTCTCCCCGTGCTGGGAGAGGACTACCGCGTCAAACTCGAAGCCTTCGAGGGCCCCCTCGATCTCTTGCTGTTCCTCATTCGCAAGAACGAGGTCGACCTCCACGACATCCCCATCGCCAGCATCACCGATCAGTACCTCGCGTACGTCGCCCAGTTCCAGCAGGTCCACGCCAGCCGCCTCGACATCGACGAGGCTGGCGAATTCCTCGTGATGGCGGCGATGCTGACCGAAATCAAGAGCCGCATGCTCATGCCGCGCCCGGCCCAGGCCGAAGGCCCTGACACCGGCCCCGCCCTGCCCGCCGAGGACCCCCGCGCCGAGCTCGTCCGCCAACTCCTCGAATACAAGCGCTACCGCGACGCCGCCGACGCCCTCGAGCAACGCGCCGACGAATGGTCCCGCCGCTACGGCGCGGCCCGCGCAGCCATCGACAACGACGCCCTCAAGGAAGTGCTCGCCGGGCAAGCCGCGGACCTCGACCTCGAAGACCTGAGCCTTGTCGACCTCGTCGAAGCCTTCAAGAAGATCGTCGACACGGTCAACTTCGACAAGTTGGGCGAGCACCAGGTCACCTTCGACGACACGCCTTTGGAGATCCACGCAGCGGACATCGTCGCCCGCCTGCAAGACCGCGTGACGAAGCTGGCCAGCACCCCGAGCGTCCCAGCCGACAGCGAAATGGAACTCCGCGAGTTCTTCCAAGGCCGCAGCCGCTCCGAAATGGTCGGCCTTTTCCTCGCGCTGCTCGAACTGGTTCGCAACGGCAAGGTGGGCGTGCGGCAAGTGGGCGTGGGCGGCACGATCCTGGTGCGGGCCCGCGAGTCGGCCCAGCAGACCCCGTAACGGCACCAATACCAAAAGAAGTAGAGTGGCCGCGGATTTGCGCGGATGAACGCGGATCAAGACAGGGCCGTGTTTCTATCCGCGCCAATCCGCGAAGATCCGCGGCCCCACTCCTCCCCCTCCGCGCTCTCCGCGACCTCCGCGGTCAATCTCTTAAGCCGCCACCCGCGCCGCGACCAGACTCATCCGCCGCTCGATCAGCGGCTTGAGCGCCGCATCTTCGCACGCCAGGTCATGCCGGGTCGCGTCCATCTCGCGGTGAATCCACTCAAACGCGTCGACGATGCGCGGATCAAACTGCTTGTCGCGCTGCTCGCGGATGATCGCCCGGGCCTGATCGTGCGTCATCGCCTGCTTGTACGGCCGGGCCGTTGTGAGCGCGTCGTACACGTCCGCCAGCGCGACAATCCGCGCCGCCAGCGGAATCTGCTCGCCCTGAAGGCGATGCGGATACCCAGCCCCGTCAAATCGTTCGTGATGCGACAGCGCGACCTGCAACCCCATGTTGAGCAGTTCATCATCTCCAACCCGCTGGCGAATCGCGGCAATCGTCTCCGCGCCTATCCGCGCGTGCTCCTGCATGATCACTCGCTCCGTGGGTGTGAGCGGCCCGGGCTTGTGCAGGATGCTGTCGGGGATGCCCACCTTGCCGATGTCGTGCATCGACGCCGCGAGCCGGAGGCGATCGATCCACATCGGCGTGATCTCACCAAACTCGCCCTTGCTCCGAAGTTCGCTCGCCAGCAGCGCGGAGTATTGGCAGATGCGTTCCAGGTGCCGCCCGGTGTCGTTGTCGCGCTCTTCCGCGAGCTTCGCGAGCCCGAACACCAGCCCGTTGCGGATCGTCAGGCCCTGGCGCGTGCGCCGATCCACTTCATGCTCAAGCTGCTCGTTCAGTCGCTCCACCGCACTGTCATACCGCCGCACCAGCGCGATCGAGCCCAGGAGCGTCAGCCCCACCAGCAGCACCCCGCACCCCGCCGCCCACACCAGCGCGTCCCCCGTCACGCTCGCGCTGGCCAGCTGCGCCCCCGCCGCCTCGCGATGCACCAGCACCTTCACCTTCGCCCGATCATCCGCCACCAACGCCATCGTCGTCTGATCGCTCACGGCGTCGCGCAGCGCAATTGCCTGCCCGAGCGGCTCCAGCAGCGCGATCGTCTGGATCGATCCATCGCTCGCATCCCGCACCTGCTGCCACGTCAGGTCTAGCCGGCGCAGCGCGGGCGTTTGCTCAAGCTCCGAGTGGCACAGCACTCGGTTGAACTCATCCAGCACCATGAGCTGGCACCCCGCCGGCAGCGCAACCCGCTCCGCCTCCCGCTGCACCGCTTCCCACGCGATCGAGCCATACGCAAACGGCTCCGACGCGTGCCGACGCACGAGCTGCAGAAAGTTCTCTGCCAGCCGCACGTTCTCCGCGGACAGCCCCTCGCTCACGCCCGACTCCAGGCCATACTTGGTCGTCTGGAACAGCGTGTAGCCCCCCACGCCCAGCACGAGCGATTGGAGCAGAATCGTCGCCGCGATCCACGCGCCGCGATGACGCAACTTGCCGGTCTTGAGTGTGTGAAGGGGCACCGCCACCTGCATCGGATCGCATCCATCACCACGCAACCCGCATCCCCACCCACTCCGGCGATTCACCCGCCGACGCATCGTGTGGCACGCCCGCACCGCGCCCGCCGTGAGCATCGCCTGTGCCGTCTGTGCAAACCGACCCTTTTGCCTCACTAGCCCGCCGGAGGGCATCTGACCTCAAGTTTGGCCACTTTTCGCCCCAAGTCCGAGCGTCCAATTTTGCTCAACTTGCTCTCACCCGACCCCCAACCTTGCGTCGATACAGCACTTATGGGCCACTAGGGGGCCCGCAGCCGATCCCCCGAGCTCTTCGTGCGTACAGACTCTTGAGACGCACGCTGCCGCCCGGCAAACGCCGACGCGGCCCAACCGAACCAGGCTTGAAACACAGCCTCGGTCCGACTTGGTCGAATGCACGGCCCTCAACCGGCCGGGAGGCAGCACATGGACGCGCGGCGTTTGCAATCGGTCTGGTCTTCTCTCGTGTTGGATGCCTTGGCTGACGGTGCCGGCGGCGGCAGCAGCCCGCTCCGCAACCCCACCGCTGATTCGCGCTGGCCCGTGCGCGACACCATGGCCCCCGGCCCAATGAGCGGAGCCGACTTGGTCGCCGCCGTCGAAACCCGCATGGACCGCCGACGCTTTCAAGAGCACCACTGGTCCGGCACCTTCTGGGAATATCTGGACATCTGCGCCAAGGACCCGGGCGTGCTGCGCAACGCGTACCAGCGGCTGTACGACGCCGTGATGAGCCAGGGGAGCGAGCGGTACAAGGCCTTCAAGAAAGAAGTGGTTCGCTATAGCTTCTTCAGTGACCCCTTCGACAACGGCGCAGACGCGATTTTCGGGCTCGATTCGGCCCTCATGACGCTGGTGGACTTCCTGCGCTCCGCTGCGGAGGGGTATGGCACCGACAAACGCATCCTCCTCCTGCACGGCCCCGTGGGCAGCAGCAAGAGCACGATCGCGCGACTGCTCAAGAAGGGCATCGAGAACTACTCGCGCACGCCCGAGGGTGCGGTGTATTCGTTCTCGTGGCTGCTGGATGAACACTGCGAGGTTTCGCCCAGCGAGAACGATCCCAAAGTCGCGGCCCGCACGCACGAGTTCAAGTGCCCCATGCACGAGGAGCCACTCGTGCTGATCCCGCGCGAGGCCCGCAACGACGTGCTCGCTCGCCTCAACGAGAACTACAAGCCCAAGTACCACGGCGGGAAGCTCCGCGTCTTTGGCGATCCCGATCCGTTCTGCCGCAAAGTGCTCGAGGACCTGATGGCGTTCTACGCGGGCGATTGGCGCAAGGTGATGGACCATGTCCGCGTGCGTCGCATCGTTCTCAGCGAGAAGGATCGCGTGGGCATCGGCACCTTCCAGCCCAAGGACGAAAAGAACCAGGACAGCACGGAGCTCACGGGCGACATCAACTACCGCAAGATCGCGCAGTATGGCAGCGACAGCGACCCGCGAGCGTTTAACTTCGACGGCGAGCTCAACATCGCCAACCGCGGCATCTGCGAGTTCATCGAAGTGCTCAAGCTCGACGTCGCGTTCCTGTACGACCTCCTGGGCGCGAGCCAGGAACACACCATCAAGCCCAAGAAGTTCGCGCAGACCTACATCGACGAAGTCATCCTGGGCCACACCAACGAGCCCGAGTACAAGCGCCTCCAGAACAATGAAATGATGGAGGCTTTCCGCGACCGCACCATCAAGATCGACGTCCCCTACAACATCCGCCTCGACGACGAAATCCGCATCTACCAAAAGGACTTCAACTCGGGCAAGGTCCGGGGCGTCCATATCGCTCCGCACACGCTCGAGGTCGCCGCGATGTGGGCCGTGCTCACTCGCCTCGAAGAACCCAAGAAGGCCGGCCTGGGCCTGATGCAGAAGCTCAAGCTCTACAACGGCAAGAGCATCCCCGGCTTTACTGAGGACAGCGTGCGCGAGCTCAAGGAAGAAGCCCACCGCGAAGGCATGGGCGGCATCTCGCCCCGATACATCCAGGACAAGGTGTCCAACGCCATGGTCTCGCGCCAGGCCATCGAAGAGAAGTGCATCAATCCCTTCATGGTGCTCAACGAACTCGAAGACGGCCTCAGCCACCACAGCCTCATCAGCGACGAGAACACCAAAAAGCGCTACCGCGAGTTGCTCGCCGTCGTGAAGGAGGAGTACGAGGACATCATCAAGGGCGAAGTCCAGCGGGCCATCTCCGCCGACGAGGACGCCATCAAGCGTCTCTGCACGAACTACATCGAAAGCGTTCGGGCGTACACGCAAAAGGAACGCGTCAAGAACAAGTACACCGGCAAGGACGAAGAGCCGGACGAACGCCTCATGCGATCGATCGAAGAGAAGATCGACATCCCCGACAGCCGCAAGGACGACTTCCGCCAGGAAATCATGAACTACATCGGCGCCCTCGCCCTCGACGGCAAGAAGTTCGACTACAACACCAACGCGCGCTTGTACCGAGCCCTCGAACTCAAGCTGTTCGAAGACCAGCGCGACACGATCAAGCTCAAGAACCTCGTCAGCAGCGTCGTCGATGACGAAACCCAGCAGAAGATCGACGTCGTCAAGCAACGCCTGATCAAGCAGTTCGGCTACAACGAAACCAGCGCGACTGACGTGCTGAACTACGTCGCAAGCATCTTCGCACGGGGCGATAGCAAGACGAGGTAACATCGCCGCGCTTGCCATTGCACGCGACTACCGTCGTGAATGGCAGGAAGAAGCGCTGTCCCGAAGTCCACCGGCTCGCGCAGGTTCCGAGAGCTCAATCCCGTTGAGCCGGCGATTGTTTTCGCCGCGCACTTCGAGGAGTTTTGCCCTCAGGCCGAGCGGGCGATGCTGGGGCTTGCTCGAACGCTCGGGGAGTGCATGGGCAAGGCTGGCCTGCGAGTTTTCTCACTGCCCGAGGCCAGCGTGCTTCAATCTCGATTACCGCGTCCGATTCGATGGATCCTTAACAATTGGACTGCGATTACCAGTGACTTCTCAAAGCTCACAGATCTCTGGATCGAAGGCACAGAGTCAGACATTCGCCACAGCAAGGTGTTTCAGCTCGCTTGGGAGAACGTTGTATTCGAGGGATCCACCTATTGCTCGCTGAAGGCGTGCATCCGGCTTGATGGGGTTCCTAGCAGATGCTTGTCCGCATTGGCGAAGTCGATTCGACAGTCGATGATTGACGTTGCGTCAGCACCAACCTGCTTTTCCGCCGATTGGACCGTTGCATCTGTTGCTTCAAGTGGCTACTGCTCCGATCCTGAAAGCTATTGCCACACAGCGGAGTGGTCTCGACGATTCTGGATGTGGCAATCGGCTCGCGAGTCCCGCCGCCTTTTCGTTCGGTCCCATGCGTGGCTCACGTTGCTCACCGAACATCACCTCAAACGCTTGGGCGGCAGAGATCACCTGCTTTCTCTGCCGAGAACGCTCGCTCCATCGGCCTGGAAGAGCGATGCCAAGTTCTCTCAGATTACTTTCACAACTGTGGGCAATCGCGTGATCGTCGAGGACGGAAAGTGCAATGCCTTCACGCTGCGTGCTGCTTGCGAGTCGCTACTCGGCCCTAGTTGGATTGCAGCGGACCCGTGGTGGGAATGCATGCTGCTATCCAAAGGACTGCTTCTGGGAAGCGACATGGAAGCGTTGTCACGCGAAGCTGATGAAGCCGAACGCAAGCTTCAGGCGGCGCAGAAGCGTGAATCCGTGACCGTTGCACCAGACGAGAAATCCAACTCACACACGCCAGTCAGCCGAGAATACCTCCGAACCAACCCCCCCACCTTCCTCCGCCGCCGCTGCCTGCCAGGCACCTTCAAGGACTTCCCCAGCAGCGAGTTCGACAACCGCATCATCTGGCGCATCGCCCGCCCAGGCGAGTCCCACGCCTTCGAAGTGTGGGGCTCCCCCACGGAGTACGACCTTCTCTTCCAAAGCCCTGTCTACATCGGGGCCAAGCAGCGTGATCGAGCGATCGTCGTCGCAGACGCCACCCGCGTCGGATACGACGCCGAACTGGGCCACGACAAGCCCACCCGGCGAAAACCCATCCGCCAGTTGCGCTGCCCCCGCTGCTGGTGCGAGAAGTTCCGCCTTGCCGTCTCCCTCGAGTGCGACATCAGCCGCGAAGAAGCCGAAGACCTCGGCAAGCGCCCCGAAGACCTCTTCACCTGGCTCAGCCTGCACGCATGGTGCACGAACTGCAAGTGGCACAAGACAATACTCGATGAAGAGTGCGCCTGACGCGACGCACGGCAGGCGATGGTCTGGGCGAGCTTTCCACAGCATCCCAGCGAACCGCATGAGAACGCTTGCGTACGGTCTTTCATGCCGCGGGTGGCCTTCGTCGCAATGTCCGGGTTTCGCATCCGTGAAGCGGAGATGCTCGCGCTGGGCATGACGCTACCGGGGCTCGCCGCCCGAGCCGGCGCGATCGGATCGCTCCCAAGTCTGGGCCTCCTGACCCTCGCGGGTTTGACGCCGCCCGACTGGGATGCAACCTGGCACGAGTGCAACGGCGACGTCCGCGCGATGGCCCAGCGGATCTCATCGGAGCGGCCGACATTGGTGGCGATCTCCGCCCTGACGGCATCGGTGCTGGACGCCTACGCGCTCGCAGACATGCTTCGCGAAGAGGGTCTGCAAGTGGTCATGGGCGGGTTGCATGTTTCGACGTGCGAGGCCGAAGCCATTGCCCACTGCGATGCCGTCGTGCTCGGCGAAGGCGAGAACGTTTGGCACCAGGTGCTCCACGACGCACAATCAGGGCGATTGCAGCCAACCTATCGCGCAGCGGCGCCAGCCAATCTTGCGCACGCGCCCATCCCCCGCTGGGAGTTGCTGAGCGGGCGCGAACGCCCGCGCTACACCCTCCAAACCGCCCGCGGCTGCCCGCTCGCCTGCGAGTTTTGCGGCGCGAGCCGATTGCTGGGGCCCTTCCGAGAGAAACCCGCTGCCCAAGTCGCGGCGGAGCTCGCCGCCATCACCGCCCAGCAGCCGCGTGCGTGCATCGAACTCGCCGATGACAACACCTTTGCTGGCAAGCGGGATGCAAAGGAACTGCTGAACGTGATGCGTGCAAGCGGTGTGCGTTGGTTTACCGAATGCGACTGGCGAATCGGCGAGCGCCCGGACGTGCTCGAACGTCTCGCCGAAAGCGGCTGCGTGCAAGTGCTCGTGGGTGTCGAGACGCTCGCGCTCGGCGCAGACGCGTACGGAGGTCTTGGAGCAAAGCGAGCCGAACTGACTCGCGTGATGGACGCGTTGCAGCGAGTGCAAGACGCGGGCGTAGCAGTCATCGGCTGCTTCGTTGTCGGCGGCGATCAAGATGATGAGTCTTCGATTCACGCGCTGGGTGAATGGTTGATCCAATCGCCCCTTGCGGATGTGCAGATCACGGTCCAGACGCTCTTTCCTGGCACCGGACTGCGTGCCAAGCTCGAGCGAGCGGGCCGATTGCTGCCCGATCGATCATGGGAGTCGTGCACGCTCTTCGACGTTGGGTACCAGCCCTCTCGCATGACCGTCGAGCAATTGGAACGTGCCTTCCGTAACGTTGTCGCGATGGTGCACGCTCCATCGGAGCATGCTCGCCGCCTAGAGATCCGCCAACGCATCTGGGGTCGACGATACGCGGAGCCACGCTGATGACTGAACAGCAGAATACTGGAATGAACCTTGGCGACCTCGCCGCGTTCCTCGCCGGGCGTCGCGCCGCAATCGAGCGCATCGCCAACACACGCCGGGCGTGGCTCGTCGGGCTCCTGCTCGTATTCAGCAGCTCCATCGCCCGCAACTACGACGGCGCGTACCTGCTCGCCGAGTGGCACGTCCTGCTGCACGGCATCGTCGTCTCAACCGCCAACGCCCTGGGCATGTTCGCGCTGGTGTGGTGGGCGGCGGGAAAAGCGGGCCGCGCCAGCGCGAAAAAGTCAGTGGATGAGGGCGGAGCGGGCGGCTTCTGGCGCGGCTACTTCGTGTTTCTGACGCTCTTCTGGATGTGCAGCCCGATGGCGTGGCTCTACGCCATTCCCTACGAGCACTTTCTCACTCCCCTGCAGTCCATCAAGGCCAACGGCGTGACCCTCGCCATCGTCTCGATCTGGCGCGTTGCCCTCATTACTCGTGTGTTCTGCGTGTTGTGGAGCGCCAAGGCCCGCCACGTTCTTCCGATCGTGCTGTTCTTCTCGAGCGTCACGATGGCAATCGCATCGTTCTACGCACCGGTGCCCGTGGTGGACTTCATGGGGGGCATGCAGCACTCGCCCGAAGAAGAGGCTCTCGCATCCATGAACTTCATGGTGGGGTTCTTCGCCGTGTTGCTCACGCCAGTATTCCTGATCGCCGCGTGGATCGGGGGCAGCCGCATGGTCGCGGCGTGGTTCGTCTCTCGGGCTGATGATCGCGCTATCGCACCAAGCGTGTGGATCGGCCTGTCGGCTGCCGCGTTGGTGGCTGCTGCCGGCATCGTCTGGATGCAGCCTGCACAGCAGCGCCGCCACGAAGCGACGAAGTTGCTCCTTGCGGGCACGGTAGTAGACGGACTGAGGTATATGTCTCGGTTCGAACGCAAGGACTTCCCGCCCATCTGGGACCCACCGCCGCGCCTTGGGTATCGGGAGGAATCGCCTGAACTTGACGATGTGTACCAAGCGTTTGAGCGCGTCCAGTGCAAGGACTGGGTCGTTGCGATGTACGCTGAGAAGAGCTGGCGGCTTGTGTGCCGACGGCTGCCATTGAGCATGTCACTGCTTCGTCGCCGAGAAGCAGGCATCGCTTCGCCTTCGTCACTTGAACAGCACGAAGCGGAACACGGGTACTCGGATTTCCGGCCGATGAACCGAGAAGATGTGGAGAGCCGAGGCCTTATCCGAGCTATGGAGTTCCATCTCAAGCACGACGCCCGCATGACCGACGCCGACCGCGTCGTGCTCCAAAGGTGGCTGGCAGAGCCCTGAACCGCTGCTCAAGCCAACGCCCGCCGGGCAAACTCTTGACGCGCCCGAAGCGAGTCAGGTGACCGACTATCCCCGAACCACCCCCAATCTCGCGCATCCAACCCACTTGCCGGGAACCTCCCCCGCGCGAGCCGATACAAACTCCACGTATCTGTGAGGTTTCTCGCCGCTCAAACCCGATCAGGCCCCAACCATGCTCACGATGACCCCCCACACCACGCCAATCTCCAAGCCCCGCACCAGCACCGCCCGCGTGCTCCTCTTGGCCGCCGCGCTCGTCGGCTCTTGGGCCGCCTGGCCCTCCGCTGCGCTTGCACAGCCCACGCCCACCGACCAGCCCAAGCCCAAGTCCACCGCCTCCGACCAAGTCGACCTCCGCCCCAAGTTCCGCCAGGGCCAGCAGGTCAAGTTCAACCTCGAGATGGACAGCACCAACGAGATCGGTGCGGGCGAGGGGTCCATCAACAGCACCGTCAAGCAGCAACTGGGCCTGACGCTCAAGGTCAAGCAAGTCGCCACCAACGGCGCGGCGACCCTCGACCTCGTCTACGACTCCCTGGTCTTCACCTCCGAAGGCCCCACGGGCAAGGTTGAGTTTGACAGCACCAAGCCCGCCAACCAGCAAGACGTCTTCGACGCCACCCTTCGCAGCGTTGTCGGCCTCACGCTCACGCTCCAAACCGACGAAACCGGCAAGATCACATCCGTCAACGTCACGGGCGGCGGCGACAAGCTCGATCCCAACATGCTCCAGCAGTTCTCCGCCGCGGACTTCGTGCGCGGGCTCTTCGGCCCCATCACCAGCATCAAGGGCGACGACGGCCTCGCGAAGGTCGGGGAGACGTGGAGCACCGAAACCAACATGGGCGGCGCGATGGGCACGATGAAGCTCAAGAACGACTACACGCTCAAGAGCCACCGCGCCTCGCGAGCCGAGATCGACATGCAAGGCTCACTCACGCTCGACGCGTCGCTGTCGGGAATGGCTCGCATCCGCGAAAGCAGCCTCTCGGGCAGCTCGACCTGGAACACCGAGGAAGGCATGCTCGAGCGCATGAACATGAATATGAACGTGGTCGTGGAGACACAGCTTGCCGGCCAGACCTCGGGCAGCAACCGCACCACCAGCAAGGTGACGCTGACTCGCAAGTAGGCTTGCGTCGCGACTGTCGACGCTCGACCCGGGCCTTCGCCGGGCCTCAGGCCCCGCGTTTGGAACCGATCACTTTGCCAGCTTTTCCATCGCAAGCATCGCCGCACCCAGGATGCCCGCGGCGTCTTCGAGCTTGCTCGCGACGATTTCGCACTGCTGCGCAGCCCGCGGGAAGATCAGTTCCTTCGCATGCCGCTGCACGCGTTCAACAAACGCCTTGCCGCACGCCTCGGTGAGTCCGCCGCCCAGCACAACGCGTTCCAGGCTCAGCACCGTGACAGCGTTGGCCACGGCGATCGCCACCATCTCCGCCGCGTCATCGACGACCTCGACCACGAGCGCGTCCTCTCGCTCGCCGCCCCGGTAGTGCTGCGCGATCAGCTTGCTCTTGACTTCCTTGGTCCACTTGTCGGGATCGTCGCCCAGTTCGCTCGTGAGCTTGGACTTGTAGTTGCTGTTGATCAGCTTGATGATGCGATTGGAGACGTTCGTGCGGCTGGCGTTGTTCTCCAGCGTGCGTGAGCCCAGCGGATGGAACGGGAACAGGATGATGTGCCCGATCTCGCCCGCCGAGAAGTAGTGCCCATAGTGCAGTTCGCCATTCAAAATCAGCCCGCCGCCGATCCCCGTGCCGATCCACAGGCCCATCATGTTCCGGCTGTTCTTGCCCGCCCCGAGCTTGTTCTCGCCGTACACCGCGACGTTGACGTCATTATCCACAATGGTCTTGAGCTTCAATCGCTTCGCAAGCAAGTCCGCAAGCGGCACGTCATTCCAACGCAGATTGACCGCCTCCACCACCACGCCCTTGGTCGGCTCAATCACGCCCGGCGCGCCGATCCCAAGACCGCCCAATGCGCTCGGGGCCAGGTTCGCAAGCGAGCAACACTCCAGCACGCCCTCGGCGATCCGGTTGAGCACGCCCTCGGCCCCGTCTTCAGACTTGGTCTTGCGCTTGGTCTGCGCCAGCAGCTTGCCATCAGGCGAGACCACGCCCAATTGCATGTTCGTGCCGCCAAGATCGATCCCGATGAATGGTTTGGTGGGGGGCATGTCAGAAATTTCCAAAGGGCCAAATGTCCAAGTGGCCAATGCGCGGCCGGATGCTAGTCGGGGTTTGGAACGCGGGACGGTGAGGTGTGAAACGGTGAGACGGTGAAGCGGAAAGCAGCTGGATTGCTGCATGCCACTTCACCGTCTCACCGTCTGTCGCACTCTGGCACTTCCCTCCCCCTACCCAACCAACCCCGTCACCACCACCACCGGCTCCCCGCCAAACGCCCCCGTCGCTCCCAACGCGGCACAGGCCTTCTGCACGCGGGGCAAGTACCACTCCATCTTCGCCGCGGGCGGCGCGAGGAAGACGCAACTGCCGCTGCCCGTCACATGCGCTGGACTTCGCGTAGCGTTGGAAAGGGCCGTTACCAACTGCCCAAGCCGCGGCTCCACCGCGAACGCCGCCTTCGAGAGGTCGTTGAACAGCAGGTCCGGCGCAACACTCCCACGCTCGATCATCTTCGCAACCCGCCCCCGCACCATCTCTTCGCGCGGGCCAGTCGATCGCTCGCGTCCCGTCGCACCGGCAACCGCCCGATCCATTCGATACTCCTTCAGTTCCGCTGCGAGCGCATCGTCAAACGCTTTGTACACCGCGGGCGTAGAGCACCCAAATCCCGGCACCACCAGCAAGATCGGCTTCTCGATGGGCTCGACCCGCTCGATCACCTCACCCAACCCCGAAACCAGGGCCGGGCGAGGCGGCCTGCCGCCGCTCACTTCCTCGTCATCCTCTTCGCGCCCTTCCTCATCCACAAAGAACGCCACATCGCTCCCCAGCGTCATCGCGATCTCGCGCAGCACCTCATCGGGCATCGCAAGTTCAAACGCCTCACGCATCGCCATCAAGCACGCCGCGGCGTCCGAACTGCCCCCTCCCAGGCCCGCGCCCACCGGAATCCGCTTTACCAGCTTCATCGCCACAGGCAACGCCCGCCCCACCCGCGCCTCCATGGCCCGATGCGCCCGCACCGCCAGATCCTTGTCCAGCGGCCAGTCCACAAGCCCCGCCCGCGGCGCATCTTCCGCCCACCGAATGTCGTACTTCGACGCCTGCCCCGCCTCCAGCGGCGCGATCGTCAGGTCATCATGCACCCCGATCGCGCTCAACCAACTTGCAATCGGGTGATACCCGCCCTTCGCGTGCTCCGCAGGCAACGCCTCCCCCACCGACAACATCAAATTGACCTTGGCAAACGCCTGGCGTGTGATCATGCGACATCCTACGACCCCTCGAGCGATTCTCTTCTCGCACCGGTCACCTCAACACTCCCGACTTTCGCACCGCCGCACCGCCGCACTTTCGCACTTCTAAACTCCCCCATGCTCATCCGTGACCTCGTCGCCGCCATGCAGCAGATCGCCCCGCTCGAATACGCCGAGAGTTGGGACAAGGTCGGCCTGCTCGTGGGCGACCGCTCGGCCAGCCTCCGCGGCCCCGTCGTCCTCACCATCGACCTCAACGAAGCCGTCCTGCACGAAGCCGTCGAGATGAACTGCGGCGCGATCGTCGCGTATCACCCGCCCATCTTTGAGCCCCTGAGCAAGATCACCGACGCCACGCCCCGCCAGCGCGTCATCCTCCGCGCCCTCCAGCACAACATCGCGATCTACTCGCCCCACACCGCGCTGGACGCGATTCCTGCGGGCGTCGCCGATTGGCTCTGCGAAGGCCTCTCCGGCTCCAAGACACCTGGCAAGATCGCGGGCGATTGCCGGGCCCTCGCCGCGCACGCTCGCGTCGCAGGTTCGCAGCAAGTCAAGATCGTGACGTTCCTGCCCGCCAAGGATGTCGAACAAGTCCGCAACGCCCTCGCCACCGCCGGAGCCGGCCGCATCGGCGCGTACCAAGTCTGTTCCTTCGCCACCGAAGGCACCGGCACGTTCCTGGGCGATGATTCGACCAACCCCGCCGTGGGCAACCGCAACGTGCTCGAAAGCGTGCGCGAGGTCCGCCTCGAAATGGTCGCGAGCAAGTCCAGCCTTGCCCTCGCCCTTGAGACCCTCCGCAAGTTCCATCCCTACGAAGCCCCCGCGATCGACGTCTACGAACTGATCGCCCAACCCCAACGCACCGTCGGCGCCGGCCGCCGACTAACCCTCGACAAGCCCACCACCGTCGCCGAACTCGCGCTGCGGCTCAAGGCCTGGGTCGGTCGCGACCAGGTCCGCTACGCGCTCGCGAGCGGCCCCACGGGCGAAGACAAGCCGGTGATGCACGTGGGCGTCGTCCCCGGCGCAGGAGGCGAACTCTCACGCCTCTCCCGCGAAGACGGCTGCGACGTCTTCGTCACCGGCGAAATGAAGCACCACGACGTCCTCGGAGCCCTCAACAGCGGCATGAGCGTCATCCTGGGCGGGCACACCAGCACCGAACGCGGGTACCTCCCCCGCCTGCGCGAGCGATTGGAGAAACTCGTTGACGTTCCGGTCGCCGTGTCGAAGACCGACCGCACGCCGCTGGTGGCGGTGTAATCGCTTTCTTGGTATTCGTTCATCCAAACAGACTCGGCGGCACGTCGGGAGTCCAAGGCTCCATCAGGCTCGCATGATCGGCCTTCACAGCGTTGACGCGCGGGCTGACGGCGTGGGACTGGAGTTGCAGCGGAGAGGGCTCGGCGAGTCTGGCGAGATCGCGGCCTTCGATCCAGTGTCTTGCATCCTGCGGCGCGAGGATGACGGGCATGCGATCGTGGACGCGGCCCATGAACTCGTTAGGGCGCGTGGTCATGATCGCGCAGGTCGCAACATCACGCAGCGCGCCGGTTTCGTCCTTGGCGCGATGCACCTCCCAGATGCCGGCAAAGCACATGATCTCCGCGCCGGCGACGGTAATGTACTCGGGCTGCTTTGCGCCGGGCAGGACGCGCCACTCGTAGAAACCGCTGGCTGGGATGACGCAGCGGCGTTTGGCGAACGCGTCGCGGAACGCAGGGAGTTCGCCGGCGGTTTCGCTGCGGGCGTTGATCCAGTACTTGCGCGGGTCCTTGGACCATGCGGGGACGAAGCCCCAGCGAAGCCACGCGAACTCCAGATGGGTCGGTTGCGTGCTCGTCGCGCCGCTTCCCTCACGCGCGGTCGCCTGCAAGACCAGGACTTTCTGCGCGGGCGCGACGTTGAATGACGGAGTGAGTTCCCCTTGCTCGGGCAACTGCCCGGCGGGGAAGACCAGGTTCAGGAACTCATGGACTTGTCTCCAGGTGTACTTGCGGGTGAAGCGGCCGCACATGGGGAGATTGTTGCCGCGTGCGTGAGTCCTCGCGAGGCTCATTACGCAGCGACCTGCGCCACGCTCCCGCGACGATGCTCCGTAGCATCGCCCGATGCGATTTGAGTTTCTGGGCACTGGCACCTCGGCGGGCATTCCGATGATCGGGTGCTCTTGTGCCGTCTGCACGAGCGACGATCCTCGCGACAAGCGGCTGCGGACCGCCGGGGTGTTGCGATTCAACGATGCCAAGGGTCAGGAGCGCGTGATTCTGCTGGACGCGGGGCCCGATCTTCGCTTGCAGGCGCTGCGGAGCAACTTGCAGCGCTGTGATGCGATTCTGTTCACACACAACCACGTCGACCACATCTTCGGGCTCGATGAAGTCCGGCGGTTTAACGCGGTGATGAAGGCTCCGATCGACATCTACGCCGACGACCACACGATGGACTCGCTGCAGCGGGTGTACAAGCACATCTTCGAGCGTGACAAGAACGTGAACGACAGCTTTGTCGCGACGCTGATTCCGCATTGCGTGAGCGACCGCGACATTCGTGCAGGGAGGCCGCTTGATCTCTTCGGTTTGCACGCGACGCCCATTCCGTTGCTGCATGGGAGGCTGCCGGTGCTGGGGTGGAGAATTGAGAGAGACGAAGAGACAGAGAGACGAAGAGACGAGAGTGCGGCGAGCTCTTCAACTTCGTTTCTCCGCCTCTCCGTCTCTTCGTCTCTCCTTCCACTTTCCTATTGCACGGACATCTCCGCTGTGCCCACGGACAGTTGGGCTCGGCTTGCCGGGACCCAGACCCTCATCCTCGACTGCCTCCGCGAACGCAAACACCCCACGCACCTGACGCTTGACGAGGCCGTGCACATCGCCAGCGAAGTCGGCGCGGCACGCACGTACTTCGTCCACATGGCCCACGAACTCCCGCATGCCGAAACCCAGGCTCGCCTGCCCGAGAACATGTTCCTTGCGTATGACGGCCTGGTGATCGAGTAATCTCGCTCGCAGGCCTTGGTCGCAACCGGCCACCAACACGTATCTCCCTACTGCCACGACTCTTGCAGCTTTTCCGCCGTTCGCTTTCCCGCTGTATCGCTTTCCGCATCGGCTGGAACCCGTACGTTCCCCCACCTACCCTTGGCACCCTATGGCAAAGACCCGCGAGATCAAGAAGCGCATAAAGGCTGTCGGCAACATCAAGCGCATCACCAAGACGATGCAGATGATCGCCACCGCCAAGTTCGCCGCCAGCCAGCAACGCTCCGTCGCCGGTCGCCCGTATACCGACGCCCTGTTCGAGCTCGTCGGCCAGCTCGCCGCGGCCCTCGCCCAGGGCGGCGGCGACGCGACCCACCCGCTCCTGGGCAGTCGCAAGCCTGCGGCGGACGCCAAGGAACTCACTCTGGTCATCACGAGCGATCGAGGCCTCTGCGGCCCGTACAACGCCAGCATCCTGCGCACGGCGATGAACTTCCTGAAGGCCAACCCCGCCGCGAAGGGCGGCCTGGTCGAACTCGTGGGCAAGAAGGGCACCGGCTTCTTCAAGTACGCGGGCGTGCCCATCGCCCAGCAGCACACCCAGTTTGGCGACAAGCCCAAGTACGAAGACGTGCAGGCCCTCGCTGAGGACTACGCCCGCCGCTTCATCGCGGGTGAAGTCAGCACGGTTCGGATCGTGTACATGAAGTTCATCACGGCAAGCAAGCAGGCTCCTGTGATTGTGCAGTTGCTGCCCTTCCAGACCGACTCGGTCGCGAAGGCTGGCGCCGCCGCGAGTGCGCAGACCGGCATGAAGCAGGTCTACGCGTTCGAGCCTTCGGCCCCGGAACTGCTTGACAGCCTGCTGCCCGCAGCGATCAAGGCCCTGATGTTCCAGGCGTTCAACGACGCGGTGGTGAGCGAAAACGTCGCCCGCATGGTGGCTATGAAGTCCGCAACGGACGCCGCCGGGAAGATGGGCAAGCTCTACACCCGCAAGTTCAACCGCGCCCGCCAGGCGCAGATTACGACCGAACTCACCGAAATCATCTCGGGCGCCGCAGCCCTCGAGTAGTCTTGGGCCCTTTCCCCGGTCTTGGCTTCCAAGGCCCTTGAATCCGTCTCTTCGACCGATATTCAACGGGTCCCGCATCGTGCGGGACCCGTTTTCTTTGCATTCGCGCTGCGAAACGCCAGTTCTGTTGTACGATTTCACGAGTCTGCTTCACCCCAGCTGACCGTCCAGCCGGATAATCACCTGAACGTGCGTTCCGATCCCCCTTCCAACCCGCCGCCCACCAGCCTTGGGCAATCGCCGTCAACCTTTGGCGACGTAGCCGGTCTTCAGAGCTTGTTGGAGGCCGCGGGAAAGGGCGACCCTGCCGCGACCGAGCAACTTTTGCCGCTTGTGTACGAGCATCTTCGCGAACTGGCCCGGGCCAAGCTGGCGTCTGAGCCCGCGGGACAGACCATACAGCCCACCGCGCTCGTCCACGAGGCGTATCTGCGGCTGGTCCGCAGCGAACAGCCCTGGAACGACCGCAAACACTTCTTCGCCGCCGCCGCGCTGGCCATGCGCCGCATCCTCGTCGACCGGGCCCGGGCCAAGCGCGGATCAAAACGTGGCGGGAATGTTCGCAAGTTCTCGCTAGAACAGTGGGACCAGCCCGCCGACAGCGCCCGCCCTCCGAACGACTCGGGACCGGAGGTTGCTACGGACGCGATCGACTGGCTGGCACTGGAGGACGCGATGAAGGCCTTGGAAACCCAGGACAGCGAACTCGCGCAGGTGGTGCACCTGCGGTACTTCGCGGGGCTGACGCTCGACGAAACCGCGCTGGCCCTTTCCAAGAGTGCCCGCACGATCAACCGCGATTGGATGGTCGCGCGGGCGTGGCTGCTGCGACATATGCGCGAGCACGTGGAGCGAGAGTAGAGAATCGAGATCCGTTGAAGTTTTGCGGGATTGAGAGAGAACCCGTTTGCAAGAGTGATGAATGATGAGTGATGGATGATGAACATGGCAAGGCGGGTGCCACCGCATCACTTTGCACTCATCACTCCGCACTCATCACGAACTGCCGACCCCATGCCCACCGCCCAAGACATCCCCGCCTCCTCGCCCAGTGGCCTCTGGCGGCGCACCAAGGCGATCGTCGGCGATGCGCTCGAACTGCCCAGCGCCCAGCGGGCCTCGTTTGTCGAGAGTTCCTGCCAGGGCGATGAATCGCTGCGCGGGGAAGTGGTCGCGCTGCTTCGTTCGTACGAAACGGCGGGCGACGCCCTGAATGACGCGGGCGTTCCCGCACTGACGCTCTCTGAGGCCCTCGCCGCGGTGCCCGTTGCGGAGGGCGCAATGGTCGGCCGCTATCGCATCGGGGCCAACATCGGCACGGGCGGCATGGGCGCGGTGTTTGAAGCCTTTGACACTGCGCTGCAGCGTCCGGTCGCGATCAAGCTGCTGAGCGTGGGCCTGTCCAGCGCGGCGGCCCGCCGGCGGTTTGAAGCCGAAGCCTCCACGCTCGCACGCTTGGATCATCCCAACGTCGCGCGGGTGTATGAAGCGGGCGTGCAGCAGGCGCCCGGGCAGCCGCTGTCGCTGCCGTTTTTCGCGATGGAGTTGGTCGACGGAGCGCGGACGCTGGACGCGTACGTTCGGGCGACCAACCTTGATCTTCGCACGCTGCTGGCGCTGTTTGCCACCATTTGCGACGCTGTGCACCATGGCCACCAGAAGGGCGTGCTGCACCGCGACATCAAGCCCGCGAACATCCTCATCGACAAGCAGGGCGTGCCCAAGGTCATCGACTTTGGCGTGGCGCGTCTCGCCGACGCCAACCAGCAGGCTTCCCACGCCCGCACCAACACGCAGGCGGGCGATTTGGTCGGCACGCCCGCGTACCTCCCGCCCGAAGCGTTCGAAATGGGCATGCACGCGGTCGACATCCGCGCGGACGTGTACGCGCTGGGCATCACGCTCTACGAACTGCTCGCGCGAGCACCCGCCTTTGGCCAGGCCCACATGACGCCCGCCACCGCGCGATCCATCATCCGCGGCAAGCCGCCCAAGCTCCTGGGCACCATCCGTGCCGACTGCAAGGGCGACGTCGAAACCGTCGTCGCCAAAGCCATCGCCCACGAAACCGCCGATCGCTACCAATCCGTCGAGCAGTTCGCGGCGGACCTCCGCCACATCCTCGCGTACGAGCCTGTTCTCGCTCGCAGAGCCTCGCTGGCGCGACAGGCCACGCTGTTTGCCAAGCGCAACAAGCTGCTCGTGGGCGTCGCCCTCACCGTCGCCGTCGCGCTCGCCGTCGGCGCTGGTGGTCTGGCAGTCGGGCTCACCAAGTCCCGCGCCAGCGAACGGCGGGCGCTCGAAGAAGCCACTCGGGCCCGCCATGTTTCGGACTTCCTCACCCAGATGGTCCGCAGCGCGGATCCGTTCCCGGGCCTGGGCCGCACGCCCCTCGAAGAACTCGACACGTCAACACACTGGCCCACCTCCGCCCGCCCCGGCAGCGCGCCCAGCGTGGGCGATCTTCTTCACACCGCGAGCGGTCAGATTGAGAGCTCCTTCCCCAACGATCCCCAACTGCAGGCCGAAGTCGCGCTGCTGATTGCTCGCTCCGCATCGGACGTCGCGGATCAGCGTTCCGGCGCGATGGCGGTACGGGCCCAAGCGGCGACGGAACGTGCGTTCGGATTGAAGGATCCTCGCTCGCTGCAGGCCCTTTTGCTCGCGATGAGTGAAGAGTTCAACTCCTCCAACTATCGCCTCTTGCCCAAGGGCAGACAGGCGATGGAGTACCTCAATCAACTGGACGACCCCGCCTCGGATCCAATGGCTGAGTCGTTCCTCGAGTCCCTCTGCACAGCCGCGTTGTTTCAGAACAACACCGCTCAAGCCCGCGAATTGCTCGCCGCCCGCCGGGACGCGATCAAGGATCGCTCCAACATCAAGCCTGTCACCTTCCTGCTGCACGACCTGATGGACGCACGCATCCTGGGTGGGGAGCGAGGGCCACGTGCCGCGCTCGAGCGCTTCCCCGCGCTGCTCGCCGCCGCGGAGTCCATCACCGACACCCGCGACGATCCCCTCAACGGCGTGCTCTTCGAGATGCAGAGCCAGCAGCGGGCCGCGGGCGACTTCTTCGGCGCGCTGCAGACGCTTGGCGAGGGCGCAGAGCGATCCACGCGGCAATGGGGCGGGCTGGATCCCTCGACGTACGAATGGTGGGGAGGCATGTACTTTGTCGCGATGCAGCTGGGGGACTATGAAACCGCGGAGTGGGCCGCACGCCAGCAGCTCTTTGGCGCAAGTTCCATGCTGGGACCGACCTCGCAGTACACCACCAAGGCCCAGGGGCGGGTCGCGCGGGTGCTGCTGGCGCAGGGGAAGAGCCTGCCCGAGGCCGCCGCGCTCGCGAGGGCCGCGTACGAGGGCACGCCCGAGCTCATGGCCAGATTTGACGGCTGGGCGGTCTATCACGAACTGCTCTACGCGTGGGCGGGGCGGCTGCTGGGCGAGCCCGCGCGGGCGCAGCGGATCATCGAAGACCGCTACCACGCGTCGCTTCGCGTGAACATCGAACGCAATGTCGCGTGGGTCGAGCTGATCCGCCGCAGCGAGCTGGCCCAGTGCCGGATGGATGTTGCCCAAGCCGCGGGCACTCTTTCGCCCGAAGCGGCACAAGCCATCGAGTTCGACGTGCAGGAAGCCGAGTGCTTCGCGCGGGACATGGGCCCGACATGGCCCGCCTCGCGCCTTGCGACGCAGGCCCGCGCTCGCTGGAACGCCATGCGCGTGCGCTAAATCGCCTAGCGTTCCTCCGCCATGAACTCCCGCGCCCTCGCCTGCGTCGGCCTGCTCATCCTCTCCAACGTCTTCATGAACCTCGCGTGGTATGGCCACCTCAAGTGGTTCAAGGACCACAAGCTGGGCCTGACCTTCGCCGCGCTTGCCATGCCCATCCTGGTCTCGTGGCTGCTCGCGCTGCCCGAGTACATGCTGCAGGTGCCCGCGAATCGTCTGGGCCACACCAACTTCGGCGGCCCCTTCGCCGCGCCGCAGCTCAAGGTGATCCAGGAAGCCATCACGCTGGTGGTCTTCACCGTCATCAGCTACGTCGTGCTCAAGGAAAAGCTCCGCGCCACCGATGCCCTGGCCTTCGTGCTGGTCTTCGCGGGCGTGGCCGTCAGCGTCTGGGGACGCCTCAAGGCCTGAAATAGCGCGGGAATTTCGGTCCCGGGCCATTCGCGCAGGCGTTGGCATTCCAACCACTTGCGCACGGGCTCGCGGCCCCGCCGCCCGGCCTCGGGCCGCATCGCCTCTCAATTCGTACACTCGGCCCCCCTCGCGATGCGCATCAACGCCGCGAGTTCAACCGCAGACTTCGGAGCCCCCATGCCCCCCGCCACCAACCAGTTCGTCACCCTCCCCCGCGACACCAACCAAGCCCTGGGCCTCGCCCAGTACGCCATCGACTTCATGTCCGACACGCCCGGCAAGCGCGGCGAGCCCGACAAGTCCGTGCTCGAACGCACCAACTGGTTCTTCACCGATGCCTGCATCTGCGGCGTCTCCGCCCTCGCGCTGGGGACCAACGCCCCCACGCTCCTGCGCGATGAAGCGATGTTCTATCGCACGCCCGTGAGCGGCATGGGCAGCATGCAAGGCGTGCCTTGGGCCAAGCCGGGGACGACCATCCGCAGCGGCGTGCCCTGCTTCGGCAGCACCATCGATGTTCAGGTCGAGAAGGCCATCGTCGCCAACTGCGCCGCCGTGCGTGAGTGGGACAGCAACGGGACCAACTTCGGCTACAACCCCGATCGCAAGCAGACCGCGGGCGAGTTCGGGCACAACGACTTCTACGCCGTGGCCCTCGCGGCGGCCCAATTGCGCGGCAAGGACGGCGCATACGCCCTCCGCGGCATGATCCTGCTGGACGAGATCCGCGGCCGCCTCGCCGAGGCGTTCAGCTTGAAGTCGTACAAGATCGACCACGTCGTCCACGGCGCGATCGGCAGCGCGGCGACCTTCGGCGCGATGATGGGCGCGACCGCCGAGCAGATCGAGTCTGCCATCGGCATGGTGATCGCCCACTACATCCCCTTCCGCGCCATCCGCGCGGGCAAGCAGCTCTCCGACAGCAAGGGCGCGAGCGCGGCGATCAGCACCGAAGCCGCGATCATGGCCGTGCGGCGCAGCATGATGGGCTTCCTGGGCCCCCGCGACATCTTCCGCAACCCCGAAGCGATCTTCCGCTTGTTCCAGGGACCGGGCCAGCTCTTCACCAAGACCGAAAGCGCGGGCACGGGCATTCCCGATGCCATCAAGGGCAAGGACTACGCCAGCCCCTTCGATCTGTATCTGGCTCGCTCGGGCAGCGACTTCGCCGTGATGGGCATGCACTTCAAGCTCGGCCTCTACGAACACCAGAGCGCGGGCGCGCTGCAGGGCCTGATCAACCTGATCAACGCCCAGCCGCACCTGCTCGACGATCAGACCGGCGACTGCATCAAGGCCATGCGGGTCCGCGCGTACGAGCCGGCCTTCGGCATCATCGGCGACCCCGCCAAGCGCGACCCCAAGACCCGCCAATCCGCCGACCACAGCATGCTGTACCTGGTCTGCACCATGCTCCGCACCGCCCTGGAACTGCGAGCCGCGGGCCACAAGAAGCCCATGACGTGGAAGGACCTGATGCTCAGCCCCAACGACTTCACGCACGATGCCCTGTACCACCCCGTCACCCGCGCCCTGATGCAGAAGATGAGCTTCGAACACGGCGGCAGCGACTACGACGCCAAGTACCCCGATGGCATCCCCACCAGCATCATCATCACCGACGAACAAGATGAGGCCTTCGACAGCGGCCTGGTCATGTACCCCGGCGGCCACGCCCGCAACGACCGCGCCCCCGCCACCTACCGGGCCGACCTCAAGGACATCCTGAACCACAAGTTCCGCCTGCTGGGCGGCATGGCCGTGGACAACCCAACGCCGCTCATCAAGCAGTTGAGCGACCTCGAAAAGAAGAACGCCAAGGACGTGGCCACACTGATGGACTTCGCGTACACGGTGAAGGGCAAGTACGAGTAACCCAACGCCCCCCCAAGCCCCGACACCCCCCACTCCCCCCATGCCCTCGATGCCGCCGCCCGTGCCATCGATGTTGCTGCCTTGAGCAACATCGATGCGGTTTGACGCGCGGGCCACGCCCGTTAGTTCTTTGAAGCGGGGGGCGCAGGCCCGCGAGGGCGGCAGCCCCACACGCTTCGCGCTCCTTCACGCATCCCAGCGGGGGGTGCCGGGGGGCGGCAGCCCCCGGCATCGGCGCGCGACGAGTCATGACGGCTGATGCAGAGAGGGCGTGCCGCCCTCTCCGCACCTCTCCCGGCCCGGAAGGGAACCGCCCGCCGCGCTGGTCGTGCGCTCCGAGTGCCTTAAGCGGGGGTGCCGGGGGCGGCAGCCCCGGCATCGGAACGACCCTCCAGAGTTGGTACTATTGACCCGCGAATGAGCGGGACATCAACCCCACCACAACCGAACTCCGGATCCCATTGGCATCGCTGGGACCCGCATATCCATGCACCGGGAACGCACCTGAGCGATCATTTCACGGGACCTGACGCGTGGGAGCGGTATCTCACGAAGATCGAACAGGCTAGCCCCGTGATTGCTGCCTTAGGCATAACGGACTATTGCTCGCTGGCAACATACGAACGAGTTGTGGCAGAGAAGGCCAAAGGCCGGCTGCCGCAAGTTCGGCTCATCTTCGCAAACGTTGAGATGCGGTTGGCGGTGGGGACCGTAAAGGGGAGGTACGTCAATATTCACCTGCTCATTTGCCCTGACGCATCGACTCACCTCGAAGAAGCTAAGAGGTTTATGAGCAGGCTAAAGTTCGAAGTCGGCGGCGACACGTTCACCTGTACCGATTCCGACCTCACGAAGCTCGGCACACATACGGACCGCTCACTGAGCGGCATTGCCGCGATGAGGAAGGGCGTGGAACAGTTCAAGGTCGAGTTGTCCAACCTGCGAGACGCGTTCACGAAGAGCGCGTGGGCCAGCGAGAACATACTGATTGGGGTTGCGGCTGCTGAAACGGACGGTAGCTCCGGCGTTCGTGATGGTGCCGACGCGACACTGCGCACAGAGATCGAGAAGTTTGCGCACGTCATCTTTGCGGGCAGCCCAGCCCAGCGGGCATTCTGGCTGGGAGACGGTGCGGCGACGGTCCAAGAACTGGAAGAAAAGTATGGGGGACCGAAGCCCTGCATTCACGGCTGCGATGCGCACGATCTCTCAAAGGTCGGCGCGCCCGCCGAAGATCGCTATACGTGGGTGAAGGGTCTGGTCGCGTTCGACACCCTACGGCAGGCCTTGATCGACCCGCGGGGTCGAGCGTTCGTCGGCCCACAACCACCGAGCGGAACGATTTCTTCACAGGCCCTTTCTTCGATTGAGATTGCGGGTGCGGCCTGGGCACGCACGCCGAGGGTCGCGTTAAATCCGGGACTTGTTGCCATCATTGGTGCGAGAGGTTCCGGAAAGTCTGCACTTGCAGAGATGATCTCGCTGGGCTGTGACTCGCTTTCGGAGCACCAGAACGAGAATTCCTTTCTTCGCAGGGCGGCGGACCTGCTCACGGGAGTAACCGCAAAGGTGGTCTGGCTGTCGGGGGAGTCAGTGGACCGCAAGCCCCAGGAGGGACGAGCCGGAAGTGCGGATAGCTATCCGCGTGCGAGGTATCTCTCCCAGCAGTTCGTCGAAGAACTTTGCGCAGCAGATCGCGTGACCGATGGGCTCATCAACGAGATTCAGCGGGTAATCTATGAGGCACACCCGCTCACCGACCGTGACGGCACGTCGAACTTCGATGAGTTGCTCGATCTGCGCGTGGCCGTGCTTCGGCAAACCCGGCAGGCTGAAGACGCTGCCTTGGCCGAGCAGTCTGAGCGGATTGGCGCGGACAGAGAGAAGGAAACGCTCGTTCCCTCGCTCCGCGCTGCCATCACCGAAAAGACAAACCTTATAGCGAGATACAAGATCGATCGCGCAAAGTTGGTATCCAAGGGCAGTGAGGAGCGCGTGAAGCGGCTCGAGGCCCTGACTCAGGCGGCGGAGACGGTACGCGGGTACCTGCGATACTTCGCCAACCAAAAACAATCCCTGCTGGCGTTGAAACAGGATGTCCAAGACCACCGCACGCGAAGGGGACCGGAAACGCTTCGACAGTCCAAGACCAAGTTCCAGCCTAGCGGGCTGAAGGACACGGACTGGGAACGATTCCTGCTCGAGTTCAAGGGAGACGTAGACGCCGCAATCACGGCAAATCAAGCGCAGAACGAGAAGGACACGAAGGACTGGAAGGGTACGCCACCGGCACCGAACGCCGATCAGAACTCACCATTCATCACCAATGATGCCAAGCTTGACGAACAGCCATTGGCGATCCTTGAGGCTGAGATTGCGAGAGTGCAGGGCATAGTCAATGTGGACAAGGACACGGCGAGCAAGTTTGCGGCGATTTCGAAGCGGATCGATGAAGAGACCGTTGCACTTGCGAGACTAAAAGAGAAGCTCACAGACTGTGAAGGCGCCAACCAGCGGATCGCAACGGCGCAACAAGAACGCGAATCCACGTATGTGCGGGTTTTCGAATCAATCGTCTCGGAGCAGCAGGTGCTGACCGACCTCTATGCGCCGTTGCATGCCCGCATCGGAAAGGGTGTCGGTGCCATCGCGAAGCTGTCCTTTACGGTCAAGCGGCACATCGATCTCGGTGCGTGGGCGGAGCGCGGCGAGAGCCTACGCGACCTCCGGGTGCAGGGCACTTTCAAGGGGCGCGGCCGGCTCAGGCAGTTGGCCGATACCTCTCTAAAAGCGGTGTGGGAGGCGGGTGATCCCGCAGCGGTTGGCGCGGCAATGGCCACGTTCTTCCAGCAGAATCGCGAAGAACTACTGGGCCCAAGCACGATTCCGCCGTCTGAACTGGCGAACTACCGGGACTGGCTCAAGCGATTCGCCAAATGGCTGTACAGCACCGACCACATTACGCTGCAGTACAGCATCGACTACGACGGTGTAGATATCCGAAAGCTGTCCCCCGGAACGCGCGGGATCGTGCTGCTGCTTCTCTATCTCGCACTCGATGATGCGGACGACCGTCCGCTGATCGTTGACCAGCCGGAAGAGAACTTGGACCCGAAGTCCATTTACGACGAGTTAGTCCCGCTCTTCCGTGCTGCAAAGGCCAAACGTCAGGTCATCCTGGTCACGCACAACGCGAACCTAGTCATCAACACCGATGCGGACCAAGTCATCGTTGCGTCTGCGGGAGCACGCCTCCCTGGACAGCTACCTCAAATCACATATACGTCAGGCGGTCTCGAAGAGGCCCCGATCCGCAAGCTCGTGTGCGATATCTTAGAAGGCGGGGAATCGGCATTCCGCGAACGTGCAAGGCGGCTTCGAGTGCGCACCGAGCGGTAGCTGTACGTTTCCACGGCCGCAACACTTCATGTTCGCACCGCGTCTCGACGCGGGGGCAGCGTCCGGGACGCCACCGTCGCAGTAGTGAACTCGTTCCACGGCCCTTTTTCGCCCCGGGCCTTAACCCAGCGGGTCACATAGACGGCTAGTTTTCCGCCCTCGCCCGCCTTCATCTCAAAGCTGACACTCGGCTTGGTGGTCATGGTCAGGAACGTGAGCGCGGCGGGGTCGGTCGGCGCGGGGTGCGCATGGGCGAGCGTGGGATTTGCTTGCCGCCGTGGGCGGGGGCGGGTTCGCCGGATCGGTGGGCGGCATCGCCGGATCGATCGGCGGCGCGGGCGGGCCTGTGGGCGGCCTTGACGGGTTCAGGGGCGGCGTGGACGGATTGAGGGGCGGGGACGCCAAGTTGCAAAATCATGTCGCCGGGTGAAGTGGCGGGGCTCGTGGGCCGATGGCTGGATGCGGCGCGTGGTGTCGCGGGCCGTGGCGAGCATGGGCGCGGCACCAAGACGGATCGCTTTGCTCGGTAGGAAGATCGCGGAGGTTGCGAAGGCAAGCGAAGGAACGCTGAGAAGCAGACTGGGATGCGCAGCAAGCACGCTTGCCCACACCAACCCAATTCCCTCCTCCGCGTTGCTCCGCCCCTCTCCGCCCCCTCCGCGACCCGCCTTGTCCTGTCTTTGATTTTCGCTTTTCGCTTTCCGCTTTTCGCTTTCCCCCATGTCCTCCTCCAGCAACAACTACATCCCCCGGCCCGATGGCGACTTCTCGGCGTGGCTGCGGCAGTATGTGCCCACGGTGTCGGCGTTCTTTGTGACGCACGGGCTGGATGAAGGGATGCTGCTGGAGCTGCAGTTGGCGGCCGGGGTGTGGGACTCGGCGTTTGCGCAGGCGGTGGCGGCTCAGGCCGCAGCGCAGGCGGCGACGCAGTCCAAGGACGCGGCTCGGGCGCGGGTGGAGCGGGTGGTGCGGCCGATCACGGCGTTTGTGCAGAGCTATCCGGCGACCACCAACGCCGATCGCGCGGCGATGGGGATTTCCCCGCGCGTGACGCAGCGCGGTGCGCTGCCTGCGCCGGCGAGTCGGCCGGTCGTGATTGCTGACAGCGGGCAGCGGCTGACGCACACGCTGCGGCTGGTGGATGATGGCTCGCCTGCGCGGCGGGCCCGGCCGCGCGGGGTCGAGCGGGCCGAGGTCTTCGTCGCGCTCACGCCGCCCGCGACGCCAGCGCCCGCCGACGAGCGGGCGTATCGCTACGTGCAGAGCGTGAGCGATGGATCGATGACGCTCTCGTTCGAGGCTTCGCAGGGCGGCATGCAGGCCCACTACATGGCCCGCTGGGTCACGCGGCGCGGGGCGATTGGGGCGTGGAGCGAGACCAGCAGCGCGACGGTGGCGGCGTGACACATCGACACGCCGTCCGCATGCCCCCAGGAGGTTCATGCTGGCTCACCACGTGCGCGGGCGAGTCGGTGACACAACCGCTCGCGCGTCACGTACCTCGCGTGCTCGGTTCAGACGCCCGCGCAGAGTCTCGGACTGCGAGGCACGCTCATGCATGCACGCTCCAGCGCGGAAGCGATCGCGCCGATTTGCCACTCGTATAGAATCGAGCGGTGGGCGTGCTGTCTTTGACATGAGAGAACGGAGTGCATCCATGACAATCCAAGTGCTCGGTCCCGGTTGCCACAACTGCAAGTCCACCGAGGCTGCGGCCCGCGAGGCGGTGGCTTCGCTGGGCATCACCGCCGAGATCGTGAAGGTCACGGACTATGCCGAGATCGCCCGGATGGGCGTGATGAAAACACCGGGGCTGGCGATTGACGGGAAGGTGGTCATCAGCGGTCGCGTGCCCACCGCGGCGGAGGTTGCGGAGCTGCTGAAGAAGTGATTCAAGACTTCGCATCCTGGCTGGTCTTCAGCGTCATCGGCATGGACGCGGCATCGCACTGGGGCCAGAGCGTGCACTTCTTCGTGTATGACACGATCAAGATCACGCTGCTCCTGCTCGCGATGACGTTTCTGATGGGCATTGTGAACTCGTACATGCCCGTCGAGAAGGTCCGCGCGTGGCTGGCTTCGCGGAAGTGGTACGGAACCGATCATCTGCTCGCCGCGATCTTCGGGGCGGTCACGCCCTTCTGTTCGTGCTCGTCCATCCCGCTGTTCATCGGCTTCGTCCGCGGGGGCATCCCGTTGGGCGTGACGTTCAGCTTTCTCATCACCTCGCCGCTCGTGAACGAAGCCGCCGTGGCCGTCTTCATCGGGGTGTTCGGCTGGAAGACCACGCTGATCTACTGTGGCGCGGGCATCGCGGTGGGCACGGTGGTCGGGACGATTCTGGGCCGAATGAAGCTGGAGAAGCACGTCGAGCCATGGGTGTGGGAAGTGCAGGCCGGGAACGCGGCCCAGGACAATGCCAATCGCTCGTTGCGCCAGCGGCTACCCGGCATCGTCCGCGAGGCGTGGGCTACGACTCGAAAGGTGCTGCCGTACGTCCTCATCGGCATCACCATCGGGGCGGGGATGCACGGCTTTGTGCCGGCGAACTACTTCGAGCGCTTCATTAGCAAAGACAACCCCTTTGCCGTCCCGCTCGCCGTCCTGCTTGGCGTGCCAATGTACGCCAACGCGACGGGCGTGATTCCGGTGATCGAGCAACTGGTCGCCAAGGGCATCGCGCTGGGCACGGCGCTGGCGTTCATGATGGCGGTGGTGGGACTTTCGATTCCTGAGGGCCTTCTGCTTCGACGGGTGCTCAAGCCAAGGCTCATCGCGATCTACTTCGGGAGCGTATCGCTCGCGATCGTGGCCTTGGGGTACTTCTTCAACGCGGTGCTGTAGCAACTGTCTCGGTTGCGGCGGCTGATGCCCCCCAGGCTGAAACCTCATGAGTGTCGCGTGGTGTGCTCGAAGCCGCACCGCCGCGCCCGGCCCGCGGGCGTGCTCGGGATCCAGGTGTGGGTGAAGTTGGTGGAGGCAGGGACTGGGTATCAGGCACTGGGCACTGGTGATGGCAACGTCTCGGGCGTTTGTTCTTCCCTGGTGCCCAGTGCCCAGTCGCAAGTGCCTGGCTTTTCCTTCCTGACCATGATGACCAGCCCAAGTATCCGCGCCGTGTACGCAAAGGCGGCTTTGGGCAAGACCGCCGTCTCCATGGCCCGCTGGGTCACCCAGCGCGGGGCGATTGGGGCGTGGAGCGAGACCAGCAGCGCGACGGTAGCGGCGTGAGGCCCGCGATACTCTGATGGATGGGCGATACCGCAGTGCACCGGACCGGCGGTGGCACCGGCCTGGCATCAGTTGGTTCGCGATGCGATGAACTCGGACAGCACGTCCGGCTCGAGCGTGGCGGCACGGGACGCGAGCTGCGAATCTGGCCACATCGCGCGGGACGCGATCTGGTATGTTTCGGTTTCGATGCCTCCCGAGAAGTCGTGGACCCAGACACGGACCGTGCCGTGCCGCGAGAGCAGTGCGGTCAGCATGTCGATGATGACGGGGTGGAGGCCATCGTCCGGACGCGGCTTGGGGCGCATCGAGGCCAGGGCCCGCGCGATCTTCGTCGAGCTCCAGTGCATCTTCTCGTACTTACGCTGCGCTCGCGCGATCGCTTCGTCGGCACCCGCGGCGTTGGGCCGCCGATACCACGCGCACGAGCAGCCTCCTCCCGTTACGAGCAACGGCGTCCAGCCGGCGCCCGCGACCGCGAGCGCGGATGGGTTGCGCGTCGGAGCAATCGAGATCCCCGCCCCACCGTGCGCGGCACAAACCTCGGCGACGGCGTTGTCGGGCACGGCGATGCTGATGTACCAGCACATCGACGAATTGTTCTCCGCCAAGGGCAACGCGTTCCACCGGCCGGTGACGGTCGATCTCGCGCTGGCTCGGCAGGCATTGAAGCAGGCAACGCTGCCTTTTGAGGTCCCATGCGAGTTCACGACCCAGGTCCAGACCGCACCGAAGCCGCCCATCGCGATCAACGGCAACGACGACGCACTCCGCGAGGACATATGCGGCGTGGCCGTCGAGATCAGGCCAGGCTTCGAGCCCGGCGAAGGCGTCGAGTAGACCCCGTGGTTGGGGTAGCCGTTCATGGGGAGCCAAGCGAGTCAAGCGCGGAGCCATCCCGCTTGGGCCGCCATCGCAGCGTGGGGGGCAGGGTGCGACGCCACGACCACGCAAGCGGTCGTGAAAAGTGGCCGATGTGTCTCGGCTGGCCCGTGAATTCCCGGGCGCGGCGTGTCCATCATGAACAAGCCCATCAACCTGCAACGCCTGATCGTGGAACTGGTCGCCGCGCTGATCCTGGTGCAGGTGACCGTCATGCTCGCGCTGCCGATGATCGCGCCGGGGGTGGATGGGGCGGCACGCGCGGTGCTGCATGCCGCGCTGCTGGGGCTGATTGCCGCGCCGATCATGGTGTGGCGGATCCGCGTGGCCCGTTCGGCCGCGGTCGAAGAGGCGATGCAGGCGCAGAGGTGCTGGCGCGCTCCGCGGGAATCGCGTCGACCGGCGTGCTCATCGCCGGGCTGGCCGTCACGCTCATGGTCGTCTCCTCGACCAAGGCGGAACTCTGGAAGGAGTTCGAAGGGCGATTCGAGCGCCGCTCCGAGCGTCTGGTGCACGAGGCCCAGGATCGGGTGAACCAGATCCGGCACGGGCTGGCAGGCCTGCGGGGCGCGTGGGCGGCGGCCGGGCGGCTGGATCGCGCGGCCTGCGAGCGGTATGTGCTAGCCCGCGATCTGCTCAAGGACTTCCCGGGCGTGCTGGGGATGGGCGTGATCGAGCGGGTGCGACGCGAAGACCTTCCCGCGTTTACTTCGGCCCAGCGGGCCGATGCGGCCCCGGACTTTGAAGTCTGGAGCCTCGCCGAACCGGGTTCGGCGATGGCAAGCCAGCCTGACTTGTACGTGATCACGCACTGCTTTCCCAAGGAACGCAACGCCTCGGCCTGGGGGCTGGATGTCGGATCCGAGCAGCATCGCCGCGCGGCCATCGAGCGGGCAATATCGACGGGCAAGCCCACGATCACGCAGGCGGTGACGCTGGTGCAGGACGAAGGCGAGGGGGTTGGGTTCCTGTACTACCTGCCGGTGTACGACGAGAGCCTGCCCACCGGCACGCCCGAAGAACGCCTTGCGGCGTTGCAAGGCGTCGTCTACGCGCCGCTGCTCATGGAGCAGGCGCTGCAGGGCATGGTGATGACGCGGGATGATCTGGTCGAGGTGGAAATCTATGACGGCCCATCCGCGGACCCCGCGCGGCTGCTGTACCACTATGCCACCAAGCAGCCCCACACGGATGCTTTGAAGCAGGCGGGCGGATCGGCGGAGGCAGTGCTCACCAACACCAGTTGCGTGGGCGTGGATGGCCGGACGTGGACCATCGTCACCAAGACCACGCCCGCGTTTGAAGCGATGTTCAATGGCAGCGTGCTTCCGATCATCGGCGTGGGCGGGTGCTTCCTGAGCATGCTGGCGGCGTGGGCGGTGTACGCGATGATGACCGGCCGGGTCCGCGCGGAGGCGGCGGCCGTCCGCATGACCGAAGACCTCAAGCTCGCCAAGGCATCGGCGGATCGCCTCGCGGAGATCGCCAAGCGCACGTCCAACGCGATCATCATCACCGATGCGCAGGGGCGGGTGGAGTGGGTCAATCAGGCGTTCACGCGCATAAGCGGCTACACGCTGGAGGAAGTTCGCGATCGCAAGCCCGGCCACGTGCTGGGCGGGCCGCGCACCGATCCGGCCGCGTCACGCACGCTGGGAGAGGCGCAGCGGAGCGGTTCCCCGGCCCGCGTGGAGATCATTAACTACGCCAAGGACGGGCGGGAGTACGTGCTCGACATCGAACTCGCGCCGCTGCGCGACGAGGCAGGCACGATCACGGGCTTCATGGCCATCGAGAGCGACATCACCGAACGGGTGCTGACGCACCGCCGGATCCTCGAAAGCGAGCAGCGGCTGCGCGCGATCTTCGAAGCCGAGCCCGAGTGCGTCAAAGTGCTGGGGCTGGACGGAAGCCTGCAGGACATGAACGCCGCGGGGCTGGCGATGCTGGAGTGCGAAAACGTCGGGCAGGTTCGCGAGCATGGGTTGGAGCAGTTCGTGCTGTCCGAACATCGGGACGCGTTCTGCCAGGCCTTCGGCAACGCGCTTGGGGGCGAGCCCGCGACGGCCACGTTCGAGATCATGGGCCGAAAGGGCACCCGCCGCTGGATGGACACCAGCATGGTGCCGATGCGGGACGCCGCCGGGACGCTCACGGCAATCCTGGCCGTCACCCGCGACATCACCCAGCTGCGCAGTCAGCAGGAGGACCTCAAGGCCGCCAAGCTCGCCGCCGAAGCCGCAAGCCTGGCCAAGAGCGAGTTCCTGGCCAACATGAGCCACGAGATCAGGACGCCGCTGACGGCGATCCTGGGATTCGCCGACGTGCTTCGCGAAGACGGTGACCTGGCGGCCGCGCCGGCCTCCCGGCTGACGACGATCGAAACCATCCGGTCTGCCGGACAGCACCTGATGACCGTAATCAACGACATCCTGGACCTGTCGAAGATCGAGGCGGGCAGGATGGCGCTGGAGAACATTGAGACCCCGCTGGTGGAGATCCTCCGCGAAGTCGAGAGCCTGATGCTGCCCCGCACGCAGGGCAAGGGCATCACGTTCGCAGCGCGCCTGCGAACCCCCACGCCCGATCGCATCCTCTCCGACCCTACGCGGCTGCGGCAGATCCTGCTGAACCTGCTCGGCAACGCCACCAAGTTCACCGAGCAGGGGGCCATCACCGTGGAAGTCGAGGCCGACGAGCAGGAAGACGAGCCCAAGCTCTGCATCGACGTCATCGACACCGGCATCGGGATGACCCAGGAGCAGGTGCAACGGCTGTTCGCCAACTTCTCTCAGGCCGACACCAGCACCACCCGCAAGCACGGCGGCACGGGGCTGGGGCTGGTCATCTGCCGGCGCTTGGCCAACTTGATGGGGGGCGACGTCAAGCTGCTCAGCAGCGAGCCGGGCCGCGGTTCGTGCTTTCGCCTCGTGCTCCCACTGCAAGTCGCGCCGGCGGCGGCCTGGGTTGAGCGCCTGCACGGGCCGCAGTCGCCATCGGAGTCCGCGGCGACGGGCCGGCCGGTCGTGCTGAGTGGCCGCATCCTGCTTGCCGAAGATGGCCCCGACAATCAGCGGCTGATCAGCTTCCATCTCCGCAAAGCCGGGGCGGTGGTGGAGGTTGCGGAGCACGGGAAGATCGCGCTCGAGATGATCCGCGCCGCCGCCGCCAGCGGGACACCCTTTGACCTGCTCGTGACCGACATGCAGATGCCGGAGATGGATGGCTACTCGCTCGCGGCGACGCTGCGGGCGGAAGGCAATCACATGCCCATCATCGCCCTCACCGCGCACGCCATGTCGGAAGATCGAGCCCGGTGCCTGAGCGCCGGCTGCGATGACTACGCCAGCAAGCCCATCGACAAGGCCAAGCTTCTGGGCATCTGTGCCAAGTGGCTGGCCAGCAAGCGCAACAGCGTCCAAGCGAAGCTGGCGGCCTAGGAGGCGACGCGGCTACGGGTCGTGTGCGTCTGATCGGTCGCCAAGGCATCGGGACGCGAACCAGCGCAGCGGGTCGGCAGACAGGTCCACCGCTCGAAGGGTGGCGAGGTCAACGGTCGGACTATACCCAGCGTGCGGCGGCCCCTTATCGCCGCGTTGCAACCGTGCGGGTACTCTCCCCAAGGAGGATCCGCTATGTCGATTTCGCTCTTCGCTCGTTTGTCCCATCGTCACAACCCGGTTTCGCCCGCCGAGCGGCGGCGGTTCATGCAGCAGTCGCTGGCGGTTGGCGCGGGGCTGCTCCTCAGCAACCTGCCCGCGGCGTGGGCCAAGGCTCGGCCCGCGAGCGCGGCGAAGCGGATCGTGGTGATCGGCGGCGGGTTCGCCGGGCTGGCGTGCGCGTATGAGCTCAAGACGGCGGGGCACGATGTGACGGTGATCGAAGCCACCAACCGCGTGGGCGGGCGGGTGCTGTCGTTCAACGCGGAGAACAAGAACGAGTTCGTGCCCGGGCGCAACATCGAAGGGGGCGGGGAACTCATCGGCAGCAACCATCCGCTGTGGGTCGCGTATGCGGAGAAGTTCGGCCTGACGTTCCTTGACGTCCACGAGAGCGAGATGGACTACCCCATCGTGCTGGGCGGCAAGATCATTTCGGGCGAGGAATCCGGCACGATCTATGAAGAGATGGACGCCGCGTTCAGCCTGATGAACGCCGATGCGGAAGCGATCGACGCGGATGCACCCTGGAACAGCCCCAACGCGGCAGCACTCGACAAGCGCTCGATCGCGGAGTGGCTCAAGGGGATCGAGGCCCGCGAGATCGTCAAGCAAGCCATCGACGCGCAGATCGCGGGCGACAACGGCGTGGACGATGACAAGGCGAGCTATCTGGGCATGCTCGCGTGCGTGAAGGGCGGGGGCCTTGAGAAGTACTGGAGCGACAGCGAGGTGTATCGCTGCAAGGGAGGCAACCAATCGCTCGCACTGCGCTTGGCGAAGGAACTGGGGGACCGGATCGTGACGCGTCTGTCGGTGCGGACGATCGACATCAAGAGCGACAAGGTGATCGTGACCTGCGCCGACTCGCGCACGCTTGAGTGCGACGAGGTTGTGGTCGCGACCGCGCCCAGCGTCTGGCAGCGGATCGAGTTCAAGCAGGGCCTGCCCGCTGGGCTGGACGCGACCAAGGTGCAGATGGGCATCAACACCAAGTTCTTCAGCCACGTGAAGCGTCGCTTCTGGCAGGATGGCAATCTCGATCCCGTGTCGCTCGCGGAAGGGGGCGATTACTCCTGGACCTGGGACGGCACCGACGCGCAAGATGCCGCCGAAGGCGACAACCCAAACCCGCCCGAGCACCCCGCGTGCCTGACGGCCTTCGCTGGCGGCAAGACCGCCGAGCGAGCCCGCGCCCGCAGCAGCGAAGATCGCAAGAAGGCGCACGCCGAGCAACTCGAGAAGGTGTACGCGGGCTACGGAGCCAACCTCGTCGACACGCGATTCATGGACTGGCCCGGGATGCCCTTTGTGGGTGCCGGCTACTCCTTCCCGGCACCCGGTCAGGTGACAACGGCCGGCCCGCTGCTCAACAAGTCGCACAACGGCGGCCGTCTGCACTTCGCGACCGAAGCCTGCTGCTACAAGTTCGTGGGCTACATGGAGGGCGCGCTGCAGGCGGGGGTGGCGGTGGCGAAGCGGATCAACGCCTGACACGCTCGCAACGGTGCCGCGGCAATCGGCGGTACTTATCGGCACTACACCAGAAGCTCAACGGAAACGTACCCATTCGTGACGGAACATCCGTCCGCGAGCGGGTTTTTGCTGGTATGTCCGCAACGATTCCTGTATAGTGCGTAGACCAAGATACTGAGTCCGTTGACTTACGCAAAGGAAGACACCATGAACCGTTCCATCGCCGCCCTCCTCGCCGTCGCCGGAGCCTCCACACTCGCCTGCGCGCAGCCCTATCTGATGTACGTCGACTCCAACTTCGACGAAGTTATACTGATCGAAGCGGCCACGGGCGACATCACTGGACTTGCCTTCATCACCGACGCCAACGATCCGCTCACCTGGAACTTCCAGACTCCCAAGGAAGCCATCCAGGTCGGCAACGAAGTCTGGGTGACGGATCAGCTCTCCGACGCCATCTACCGCTTCACCGCGACCCAACCCGCCGACTTCATTGGTGCGATCACGGGCGGACTGGACAACATCCGCGGCTTGGCACTGGTCGGCAATCGCGTGTACGTCTCCAACGCTGGCACCGCCAACGGCGCACCAGGCGATGCCATCGTGGTCTACGAAACCAACGGCACGTTCGTCAGCAGCTTTGTCGTGAACAATTCCAGCACCGGACTCCCGGTCGATCCGTTTGACGTTGAGGACTTCAACGGCCGCCTGCTCATCACCGACATCGAAGGCGAAGACCTCGTCGTCTGCGACGTCGACGGCTCGAACGCTCAAGTTCTGGTCAACGGCAATCTCAACTTCATGGAGTTCCCGCAGCAGGTCCGCGTCGACACAACCGGGCCGGGCGGCACGCAGGAGATCTGGGTCAACGCCTTCAGTTCGCCCGCGGGCGTGTATCGGTTCACCCCAGCAGGCGTGCAAGTAGCCTATTACCCCGTGACCACCGGTGGCCGAGGCGTCTGGCCGCTCCCGCGTGACAGTGCAGGCGCGTTCAACGTGCTCTTCACCGACGGCGTGTCAGGCATCGGCGGCTTGCGAAAGTTTGATCCCGCCGTCGGCACGCCCTCAACGATCGTGTCCAGTTCGGGCGGGCAGTATGTGGGAAGCGTGACGCTCGCTTCCAACCCCGTCTGCAACGACATCGACGTCAACAATGACGGAAGCAGCTTCGATCCCACCGACATTGACGCATTCCTGAGCGTGTTCAGTGAGGGTCCATGCGTGCCGGAAACCGCCACCTGCGACTCAATCGACTTCAACAACGACGGCAGCCTGTTTGACCCCTGCGACATTGACAGCTTCCTGTTGGTGTTCAGCGAAGGGCCGTGCACCCTGTGCGGCGTCTGAATCGCTCGTCCCCGCATCCCCTTCGCGTGCAAGTCCGAACGCCAGCTGCGTGAGTCACGCAACTGGCGTTTGCCTTTCCTGGCGTGCAAAGCTGATTGATCGGTCTCATAAGCTGGATCCAGCACCTTGGCCAACGCTCGAAGCCCCTCAGATGCAGTCGCCGCCCGGTCTCCAACGGCGCTGATGGCCCGGATTGTGGCTCGCTTGCCGCGTTTTTGCGAAGCTCCAGGCAACGATTCTGGTACAGTGCGTATCTCTAGCTTCACACTCCGCAGATAAGGACCGCACTTCATGAACCGCACTCTCGCCCTCCTGACCCTCGCCGGCTCCGCCAGCCTCGCCTCCGCGCAGACTGAGTACCTGATGTACGTCGATTCCATTCTCGACGAGGTCGCCCTGCTCGATCCCGCGACGGGCGAGATTTCAGGCGTTCCGTTTATTGACGACGCCAACTCCCCCACGATCTACGACCTCCAGACTCCGTTCGAAGCCTTGCAGGTCGGCAACGAAGTCTGGCTGACCGACGGCCTCGCCGACTCCATCTTCCGATTCACCGCCGAGCCTTCGCCGACTTTTCTGGGGTCGATCTCTGGTCAGCTCGACCTGCTTCGAGGCCTCGCGCTGGTTGGAAACCGCGTGTACGTCGCCAACGCAGGCACCGGTAACGGAGCGCCGGGCGATTCGATCGTGATCTTCGAAACCAACGGCACCCGCGTGGGCCACATCGTCATCACCAATCCGCTCTCGGGCCTGATTGTCGATCCAGTCGACGTCGAGGCATACAACGGGCGGCTGCTCATCACCGACATCGAAAGCGATGACCTCATCGTCTGCGACGTAGACGGCTCCAACGCTCAGGTCCTCGTGAACGGCACCTCGAACTGGTTCCGCACGCCCCAGCAGGTCAAGGTCGCCAACACCGGTCCGGGCGGTGCGACAGAGTTCTGGGTCAACACCTTCTCCACGGCGTTTGTGCCCGCCGGGCCGTATCGATTTGATGCGAGCGGCGCGCTGATCGCGTTCTATCCGAATCTGACAACCGGTGGTCGAGGAATCTGGCCGCTGCCGCCTCGTCCCGATGGCGGCTTTGACGTGCTCTACACCGATGGCGTTTCGGGCGTCGGCGGTCTGCGCCGGTTTGACCCGCAAGTCGGCACCCCGCAGTCACTTCTCACCACAGCGGGCGGTCGGTTCATCAGCAAACTCATCCTGACACCCCCCATCGCCTGCAACGACATCGACATCAACAACGACGGTTCACTGTTTGACCCGGTCGACATCGACGCGTTCCTGAGCGTCTTTAGCGAAGGCCCGTGCGTTCCCGAAACCAGCACCTGCGACTCCATCGACTTCAACAACGATGGCAGCCTGTTTGACCCCTGCGACATCGACAGCTTCCTGTTGGTGTTCAGCGAGGGACCTTGCACGCTCTGCGGCGTGTAACGCCACAGTGAAGCGAACCACCTATGGCCAACAGGCCCTTGGCGCAAGCGAAGTCAAACGCCACGAGCGCGAGTCATGCCGCTGGCGTTGACCCACGCTCGCGCATGGAACCCGTTGATCAAGTCAATCGACTTGATCAACTGGCTTCGCCCAACGCCCACCCCAACGCCTCCCCGAGCGTCTGATGCTCCCACGAAAAGCCCGCGCCGCGCAGGGCCTCGGGCACTGCTCGCGTACTCGTGCAGATCGCTTCTTCCTGCCCGCCAAAGACCGCCGCGAGCATCCAGCGCGGCACCCGCGCGAGCAGTGGCCGATCCACTGTTCGCGCCAGCGCCCGGCAGAACTCTGCCGCCGTCGCCGACTGCGGCGCGACGCCGTTGATTGGCCCGGAGAGTTCTTCCCGCGCCAACACGCACAGCGCCTGCGCGATTGCGTCATCCAGCGACACCCAAGGCCACCACTGCGACCCCGGCGCGGGGATCGCGCCCAGTCCAACTCGAAACAGCGGCAGCATCTCCCGCAGCGCGCCGCCTTGGCGAGACAGCACCAATCCCCACCGGATGTTGGCCACGCGCACGCCCGCATCCCGCACGGGCTGCGCAGCGGCCTCCCAATCCCGCACCACCTCCGCGAGATAGCCACTGCCGATGTCCGACCGCTCGGTCAATTCCTCATCCCCGCGATCCCCGTACGCATGGATCCCCGACGCGCACAGCAGCAACTTGGGCGGCGTCTTGACTTGCGTCATTGCCCGGGCCAGCAGCTTCGTGCTTTCAACGCGACTGTCGCGGATCGCCGCGAGCCGCGCTTTGGTCCAGCGGGCGCCACCCACGGGCTCGCCCGCGAGATGAATCACCACATCCGCGCCATCGAGCACAGACGGATCGAGAGCGCCCGCTCCCTGCCCCTGCGGTTGCCACATCGCTTGCTGCACAGGCAATTCAGACGCCCTTCCCCCACCGCCGCGCACCAGCCGCGTCACCTGATGCCCTGCCGCCACCAACATGGGCAGCAGCGCCGAGCCGATGAGGCCCGCCGCGCCGGTGATCACTATCTTCTTGGGAGGCAAAGCGAACTCGTGCAAGCGTTGGCAGTCATGTGCGAGGCGCGTCAGCCGCCGCCTCGCCAGCGCGACCTCGCGCGGGCTCGCCAACCCCTCAGACAGCGTCACCCGCGCCAGCGTCGCCTTCGTGCCGGGTCCGGGAAGTGGATCGGGTAACCCCATCGCATCATGCGGCATCTGATCAAATGTGACCTGATCCAGTTGGAATTGCTGGGCCAGGGTCGAGCCTCGCGGCGGCAACCGGCGTATGTTTTGCGACTGCATGAGCCGCAGCAGGCCGCCCGGACTCGCGAGATACGCCTCGACGACGCCCAGCGGAGCAGGAATGACACGCGAAATGGTGAGCGACTTGTTCATCCTGAACCACGAGACCAGCCATGCCGCGACAGGCGTCGCACGCGTGTGTTGTTGTACGCTCGATTGTTGCTGTTGTCGCGCCTGATCGCGCGAAGAAGCAAGCGGTTTTTCGGGGTCCCCTTTCAACCTGATCGTCATCTAAGGCCGAGCCCCCACGCTGCCCACGCAGCGTGACGGGTCCCACGGTTCGGATCAAGCACCCACCGCGACGTCGCGGCCCCCTTCCCCCCAGCGAGCAACGCGTGACCAAAACAGCCCAATCCAACTCTGCTTCCCGAAGTCCTGACCACGCCGCGCGCGTGTACGACTCGGTCTTCGACCTGCTCCCCAGCGAAGCCAACCCTTCGCCCCTCGTCCGCATCAACTCGCTGCACCCGCTGCGGGACCAGCTCGATCGCGGAGAAAGCACCTTCGAGCTTTTCGCCAAGCTCGAATGGATGAATCCCTTCGGCAGCGTCAAGGACCGGGCTGCGAGCTACTTGCTGCGTGATCTCGAACAACGCGGCCAACTCACACGCGACGAGCGCGATCGCGACGGGAAGATCACCAAACATGGGCGAGGCATCGTCGAACCCACCAGCGGCAACACCGGCATCTCGCTCGCCGCGATGGCCAGTGCCAAGGGGTACCACATGCGCGCAATCGTGCCCGAGAAGGTGCCTGAAGAAAAGAAGGTCATGCTGCGTCTCGCCGGCGCGGAAGTCGACGTCTTGACCGACGCGATGTGCCCATCCCCAGGCATGGGCGAAGGCAGTATCGGCCTCGCACGCACCTATGCCAAGGCCCAGAGCGATCGCTACGTCATGCCCAACCAGTACGAGAATCCGCTCAACGTCCAGGCCCACATCGAAACCACAGGGCCGGAGATCTGGCGACAAACCGGCGGCCGCATCACGCACTTCTTCACGAGTTTGGGCACGTGCGGCACGGTCACGGGCGTGGCAACGTTTCTCAAAGCCAAGAACCCCGCCATCAAGATCATCGCGTTGCAGCCCAGCCAAGGTCACGACGTCCCGGGCATCCGCAACAAGGACGAACTCCACGTCACCAAGCTCTTCAATCCCTCGCTGATCGACGAGGTGCTCGAAGTGCCGTTTGAAAAGGCCTACACGTCCGCAGTTGGGCTGTGTCAACGCGAAGGTCTCTTCGCCGGCCCTTCGAGCGGCCTGATCTTCGAAGGCGCACGCATGATCCTCGAGCGCGACAAACCCGCTCAGGGGCTGGGCGTGATGATCTTTTGCGACAACGTGTTCAAGTACATCAGTTCGATGGTCAAGCATCTGCCCGCGCTCGCGGGCGATCACGAAACGCGCCCGTAAGGAAGCGTCGATCCACCACCCGTCACCATACACAAAGGCCCCCCATGTCCTACGCCAATCCCGACGTCCTGGTCTCCACCAATTGGGTCAAGGAGAACCTCAAGACCCCCAATGTCCGCATCGTCGAAGTCAACGTTGATCCCAAGGTCTACGACGCGGGGCACATCCCCGGAGCCGCGTCGCTCAACTGGGTCACGCAGCTCCAGGACCAGACCAACCGCGACATCGTGAGCGCGGCGGGCTTCGAACGCCTGCTTAGCGATGCGGGCATCAAGCCCAGCGACACCGTCATTCTCTATGGCGACAACAACAACTGGTTCGCCGCATATGGCTACTGGCTCTTCAAGATTTACGGGCACCAAGACGTCCGTCTGATGAACGGCGGGCGGGCCAAGTGGCTCGCGGAAGATGACAAGCCCCTGGCCACCGACAAGCCCAACTTCGCGCCCAGCCACTACAAGGTCAACGGCTTCAACGCGGGCCTGCGCGCGAAGATCCCTGAAGTGCTCGAAGCCGTCGCCACCAAGCGCACGAACCTGGTTGACGTCCGCAGCGTCGACGAGTTCACCGGCAAGATCATCGCCCCGCCCGGCATGACCGAAACCGCGCAACGCGCCGGGCACGTCCCCGGCGCACGCAACATCCCCTGGGCCCAAACCGTGAACCAAGACGGCACCTTCAAAGCCGCCGACGAACTCCGCGACTTGTACGGCAAGGCCGGCGTCGACTTCGCCAAGCCCGCCATCGCCTACTGCCGCATCGGCGAACGCAGCAGCCACACGTGGTTTGTGCTGCGCGAACTGCTTGGCGTGAAGGACGTGAAGAACTACGACGGAAGCTGGACGGAGTACGGCAATCTCATCGGCGCACCGATTGAGAAGGGCGCGTAAGCCGTTTCGAAGTCAACAAGCTGCGCAATCGAACGCCGGGGCTGAGTCGCGGAGCGACGAAGCCCCGGTTTTGACTGCGCTTCATGATCTATGGAAGCTTCTTCAACACACACGCGTGCGGCTCCTTGCTCGCCGCCACGCACTTCTTCTTCTCGTAGTTGGTCCCCACGACGCACCCCTCGCCGACCCACTCGGGTGGCGTGAATGCCGCGAGTTCAAACGCCGGGCGCGGCAGGCCTTCCATCGCTGCCGGAGCGCTCTTGTGCACGCTGGTGTCGTACTCGTCGGTCGAATCGATCACCACGTCACCTGCGCGAATCCAGAACGCAAAGTGATCCGCGTCCCAGCGCCACAATTCATCATGATCCGTCACCACGCGCAGCTCCCCGCCCGTCCGCAGCACCCGCCAGACCTCACGCAGAAACCGATGCTGCACCACGCGGTTCTTGTGGTGCTTGGCCTTGGGCCAGGGATCGCTGAAGTACAGATGGATCACGTCAAACGTCGCGTCGGGGCATCGCCAGCGAAGGAACTCACTCGCGTCCGCGTGCAGCATCCGCACGTTGCCCCGGCGGGCGCGGCGCAGGCGATCGGCGGTGTACGCGTAGAACTCATACTGCCACTCGATGCCCAAGTAGTTGGTCGCGGGGCTCGCGCCGGACTGTTCGAGAATGAACGTGCCTTTGCCGCAGCCGATCTCGAGTTCAAGTCGCGCTTCGCCATCGCGAAACCAACCCGCCGGGCGCACGAAGCCGCTCCGCGGGTTGCTCGCGATGTCATCGGGCAGGGGCGGATACTCGATCGCGCCCGCCTCTGGATGATGGCGCAGCGTCGCGGGCGTGATCACGCCGATCACGCCCGGGGCATCGTCGATGGGTTTTCCGTGGGAGATGTCTTGGGGCATGGCGGCGCGACTTACGACCCACTCACTTCGTTGCGACTTCCTTCGCCGCCTCGGTGCTTTCCTCGCTCGCCGGCGCGGCTAGTCCCAACGCGTTCCGTACGGCGGCCTCAACCTTCGCCGCTCCGTCGCTGCCCAGTTCCGTCACCGTCGCCGCGATTATGCCGTCCTTGTCGACGACCACCGTCGTCGGGAACACCGCAACCCCATACTGCTTCGCGACCGAATCCGCGCTGAGCAGCAGCTTGTAGTCGCTCGAAGCACTGCGAGCCGCCAGTTCGCTCACTGCGTTCTGATTGTCCCGCTCCCGAACCGCCAGCGCCAGCGTCGAAACCTCCGAAGCCTTTTCCCCCGCCGCGGTCTTCACGCTGCTCGACAACGTCCCATGCCACTCTCGGCAAGGCAGGCACCAGCTTCCCCAGAACTGCATCACCACAACTTTGCCCTTGAGGTCCGCGAGCTTCACCTTTTCGCCAGTGGGTGTAGAAAGCTCAAAATCCGCCGCGGCTTGCGGGCCCTTGGGCGGCTCGGGAGTCGGGGCCGGAGCAGGCGCGGGCTGCTCGGGAGCAGGCGATGGAGTCGCGGCGGGTTCGGCCTTGGGCGTCGCCTCGACAGGCTGCTTCCCAGGCACGGGCCGCACGCTGGGCGTGTTCACCTGACGATCCTCGGTGTATCCCTCGGGCACGTCGACCCGCAGTTCTTCCGCGGGCAGGTCGGGCGTCACGTTGTTGTCAACCCGCACCGACTTGAGATCGATCGTCAGCGTCCCCTGCATGCTCGCGCTTTCAAAGACCTGTTGCATCTGACGCGGGAACGAATCGCTCCGCGCAATCGCCCAGCGGGTTTTCTTCGAGGTGCCGCTCGCGCCCACGAGCACGACATCGCACAGTTCGCCGTTGACGGTCTTCTCGCCTTCCATGGTGAACTCGCTCGCCGCGAGCGCGTCCTTGTAAGGCTGGGGCGACAACACTTCGCGCAATCGCAGCACCTGCGCCAGCCGCAATCCGGGCACGGGCGTGCCCTGCCCGGGACGCTCCACCACTGTTTTCTTCGTGTGGTCAACACCTTCGAGGCTTTGCTCAGTCCACGCGACGTCGACACGCTGCTCGCCCGAACTTCCCGTCACGCGCACCATCCAGGTGCTGCTGGTCTCCGAAGCGCGGCGGGCCTTGATGCTCGCTGTACTCGCCGAATACGCCCGGCTCAGCATCGAGCCCTCGGGCGTCAACGTTGCATCCGCGGTAATCGCATGCGCCCGGTTGATCGCGTCGAGGGCGCGCTGGAAGATCGCCTTGCCATCCGCAGGCGCGGCCGCGGGCGCGTTGGAATCCTGCGCCAGAGCGATGGACGGCACCACAGTGCCCGCCGAAGCCGCCAACATCAACCCAACCAGCAACGAACGAGACATCGTGTTCAAGCGAAAACTCCTCCTAAGTGGCCAGCGCCAGGCTGGCCCAACATTGTCATCTGACAGTCTAACGCAATCCTCGGTTGCAACGTGCAGCACCCGTTCCCACGATTCCCGAATCCCGAATGCCAACGTTCCGGCATCCTCCCCTACTCCTTCGCCTCCAGCATCCCCGCCTCCGGCCCGCCCCCCGGCCTCGTCAACAACGCGCGCAGCGCATCGCCCGGCCTCTCGGCCCGCATCAAGTGTTCGCCGACCAGCACAATGCGCACTTGGTGATTGCGCAGCCGAACCAGATCCGCAGGCGTCTTGATCCCCGACTCACTAACGAGTACCGAACGATCGTCGACCAGATCCAGCAACCGCAACGTGTGGTTCAGGTCCACCGTCATGCTGGAGAGGTCCCGATTGTTGATTCCCAGCAATGAATAGGAAGCGTGCGGAAATCCCACATGAGGCCTCGCCCGCAGCAGATTTTCCATCGAATGGACCTCCAGCAGGGTCGTCAACTGGAGTTGCTGGGCCAGAATCAGCATGTCCACGATTTGCGCGTCGTTCAGGCACTCGGCAATCAGGAGCACCGCATCCGCCCCCGCCGCCCGGGCCTCCCACAGCTGCCAAGGGTCGATCAGGAAGTCTTTGCGGAGAACCGGGATGGCGACCCGATCCTTGATTCTTTGGATGTAGGACAAGTGCCCCGCGAAGAATCGTTCGTCGGTCAGACAGCTGATCGCGCTGGCACCCGCGGCCTCGTATTGCTCAGCTATGGACTCTGGCGAAAAGTCATCCCGTGCCCACTCCTGCCTGATCCAGCCCGCACTGGGGCTCTTGCGCTTCACCTCCGCAATCACGCGGGTGGGGTGGCCCATGTCCGTGCGAGTCACCGCCGCGAACAGATTACGTGGTGGCTCGGCTTGCGCCACCATCGCCTCCAACTCTGAAAATGGCACTTCCGATTTGCGCCGCGCGACTTCCTCGCGTTTGTGCGCGATGATCTCTTCCAAGGACGCCGGCAAAGGCTGCTGCATGAACTCGACGCTCTCCTCATCCAACGCTTCGCACCCCGAGGGCACGAGGCGCAAGGGTGCCATTCTTGGCTTCTCCCCGAGTATCGGCCTTTTCGCCGCCTTCGGTTGCCTCGCCCTCGCCTCCCCCGCCCTTGCCAGCCAAGTCGGCGTGGAAGGTGTGCAGGAAGGCGTCCAGAAGACCGCCGAAGCCGTCGGGGCCACCGCGACCCAAGCCGCCGACAGTTTCACCAAACTCTTCAAGAGCGATCCCTGGCTCTGGGGCCACACCGTCGCGGCGGGCGTGGTCATCATCGCCCTCCTCCTCGCGGACGTCATCCGCCCCGGCTCACTCGAACGCGCCGGCAAGCGCAGCGTCGAGCCCCACAGCGCGGCTCTTTGGTTCAGCTGCGCTTTGCTTGTTGCCGGTGCCCAGATCGTCGGTGGGGCCTTCGCCCAGTTCGTGCCGGGCAAGTACCGGGGCGACGTTGGCACACCCCAGAACGTCGCCGTGCTCGCTGGCCTGCAATACCTCACCGCCATCATCACCGCCGTCGTGCTCGCCCGTCTGATTGCGGGCAGCAGCAAGGGCTCGGGCCTCGCATTCACCGCCCGTTCGCTCGCCTGGGGCACCGCCGCGGGCGTGATGGCCTGGCCCATCGTGATCGCCAGTTCCTTCGGCTTCGTGCTGCTCCACCAGAACATCTCGGGCGAGCAGGTCCAGCGGATCGCGCACCCGACGCTGCAGATGCTCCTCGATAACCGCAACGACGCCTGGGCCTGGAGCATGGCCGTCATGGCCATCATCGCCGCCCCCGTCGTCGAAGAAGTCATCTACCGAGGCTTCATCCAGAGCAGCATCCTCAAGCTCACCGGCCGCCCCTGGACCAGCATCATCATCACCAGCATCCTGTTCGCCGGGGCCCACATGCTGCCGGCGATTCTGGTCGCCCTCAACAAGGGCGAGAGCCTGACGGGCGTGATTCCCTGGTACTCCGCCGCGACGGTGGGCATCCTGGGCCTGTGCATGGGCATCGCCTTCGAGCGCACCAAGGAAATCGGCGTGCCGATCACGATGCACGTGATCTTCAACGCGATGAACGTGGCTCTGGCGACGTTGGTGGCGACGAACTCCTGAGCGTCGCGAGAGCGATCGCGTCGGGCCGTCCGACTTGAGCACCGAGACAAAGTGATGAGGAGAACGAGAAGGGATGCGCGGGTCGCGCAGACCGCTTCCTGTTTTCGTTCTCAGCCATTTCCATTTCTCTGTGTCTCGGCTCTGAATTCGAATACCCCGCCGTGTGCGGATGGCGTGTCCCACGCCGCACTGCTGCCGAAACCGGTCTAACCTGTCCCGATGTCTCCGACCTTCCCTCGCGTGCGCATCAGCAGCGCTGGCCTCGCCCTCTTCCTCGCCACCCTCTCGGGCGCGCAGCCCACTTCCTCCTCGCCCTTCGCCCCGCCAGCCAACGGCCCGCGCCGAGCCGATCCCACCTGGGTCGCCCTCAGCGACGTCACCGTCCACCCCAAGGCCGGCGAAGTCGCCCATCGCGCCGTCGTCGTGTACAAAGACGGCCTGATCCAAGCCATCCTCCCCGGCTCCCTCGGTGCCGACGGCAAGGAAAACACCGACGACGACGTCGTCGCCCGCGCCCCCATGGGCCCCGCCATCATCAAGGCCAAAGGCCTGCACGTCTACCCCGCCTTCATCGACGCCTACGTCGAAGTCGACGCACCCGCCCCAGCAGCCCGGGGCGACGGCCGCGCCGCCGTCGAGTCCCACTGGAACGAAGCTGTTACGCCCCAGCGCCGCGCCCTCGACGGCCCCGGCATCGACGACGCCACCGCCAAGAGCCTCCGCGACCTGGGCTTTGCTGCCGCCGCCATCACGCCCAAGGGCGGCAACTTCCGAGGCCGCAGCGCGGTCGTCAGCCTCGCTCGCTCCGCAGGCCTTGCAAGCGCGGACAAGCCGCCCGTCTATCGCGATGACGCGTACCAGACCTTCTCCATCGAAACCGGCGGCCGCGGCTACCCCGACAGCCAGATGGGCGCCATCGCGCTCGTGCGCCAAGTCTTCAGCGACACCCTCTGGCTCGAAAAGAACCCCCAGCCCAATCTGGAAGTCCCCCACTGCCTCTCGCACTTGTTCTCGACCAACCTCAGCAACCAGTGGCTCGTCTTTGACTCCGCCGACGAACTCGAAGCCCTCCGCGCCGACAAGATCTACGAAGAGTTCATCAAGGCCGGTGGCGAGGCAAAAGGCATGCTCGTCTTAGGCTGCGGCACCGAGTTCGCGCGCCTCGAAGCCATCAAGCAGGACGACCACGACTACATCCTGCCGCTCAACTTCCCCAAGGCCCCCGACGTTGCCAGCCCGGGCAAGGCCGACGCCACCGACCTCCGCGAAATGATGACCTGGGAGCAGGCCCCATCCAACCCGCGCCGCCTCGCGAGCGCAGGCATCGACTTCGCCCTCACCACCAGCAAGCTCAAGAGCCGAAACGAATTCACCGCCAACCTCCGCAAGGCCATTGCCTTCGGCCTCACCGAGACACAGGCCCTTGCCGCCCTCACCACCAAGCCCGCCGAGATGCTGGGCGTCGCCGACCAACTCGGCACCATCGAGCCCGGCAAGCGTGCCAACCTCCTCCTCGCTACCGGCCCCATCTTCGACAAGAAGACCAAACTCCGCGCCACCATCGTCGACGGCATCCTCCACGAAGGCGACAAGCCCAAGATCGAGCTCGCCGGCACCTGGCGCACCGACATGATCACGCCTGACGGCGCGGTTCGCACTCTCGTGATCGCCAAGGACGGCTCCGTCGAAGTCCGCAAGGTCACCCCTGTCCCTCCCGCCCCCGCAGACAAGCCCGCCGAAGAAGCCAAGGAACCGCCCAAGCCCACCACCGTCAAGGCCAAAGCCCGCAAGGTGACGCAGCAGGACGGCTTCATCTCCTTCATCTTCGACCACGACGAATTCGGCGACGACGGCATCGCCTCCGTCGCCATCACCTTCGATGTCGAAGACTCCGAAGGCGAAGCCGCGCCGACCGCCAACAAGGGCAACGGCCGCGTCGTGCTGCCGGGCGGCCGCGTCGTCCAGTACGGCCTCACCCGCGAACCCCAAAGCCTCGCGGGCGACTGGCCCATGATCTTCGACAACGACCCGATGGGCGAGCACAGCACGGGCCTCATCCGCATCACCGACGCCGACGACCTTTCCAAGGACCGCGCTCCCAAAGTCGAAATCGTCAACTTCACCAACGAAGGCGTCGAAGAGAAGATCGCCGCCCGCGAAGTCGCCTGGGACGGCACCACGCTCTCGTACAAGCTCCTCAGCGCCGACATGGCGGGGGACGGCAAGCACCCCGACGTCACCGTCCGCCTCACAGCCGACTGGACCGCCAAGCCCGTCACTCTGCGGGGCAGCGTCGAAAGCCCCAACGGCTCCTTCCCCTTCCTCTCCCGCAAGCTCGAAGACAGCGAGAAGTGGTGGAAGGGCACCTGGATCGTCGTCCGCATGGACGGCAAGGTCGAGCCAGACTCCAAGGACGACGACAAGGTCCGCCTGGAGTTGGGCGAAAAGAAACTCACCGTCATCTTCAGCGAGCCCGGCAAGAAAGACATCCGAATCGACGCCGACGACCTCAAGTTCGATGGCAGCAAGATCACCTTCTCCCACGACCTCAAGCCCCTGGGCATGGAAGGCAAGTCCTCCGACACCATCACCCGCGTCGGCTCCGAACTCCGTGGCGTCAGCACCATGCCCGACGGCACCAAGCACGAATACGCCGCCCGCCTTGAAGTGAAGGATGACAAGGACGAAGCCGCCGAATTTGACCAACTCCTCGCTGGCCTCCCCGACAAGCTCCCCGTCCCCTTCGGACCCTACGGCTTCTTCGACCAGCCCACGAAGAACCGCGTCCTGATCTCAAACGCCGTCATCTGGACCAACGACGACGAAGCCCCCGCCGATGCCGAAGGCAACCGAGGCATCCTCCGCGAACACTCCGTCCTCATCGAAAACGGTGTCATCACCCAAATCGTGCCCATGACCCAGGGCATCGAAATGCAAGCCTCCGACATCAGCATCAATGCCACCGGCAAGCACTTGACCACCGGCATCATCGACGCCCACAGCCACACCGGCATCAGCCGAGGCGTCAACGAAGGCGGCCAGGCCGTCACCTCAGAAGTCCGAATCGAGGACGTCACCAATCCCGACGACGTCAACTGGTACCGCCAACTCGCCGGCGGCGTCACCAGCGTCCTCCAACTCCACGGCAGCGCCAACGCCATCGGCGGCCAAAGCCAGACCACCAAGCTCCGCTGGGGCGCATATCGCCCCGAAGACATGCACTTCGAAAACGCAATCCCAGGCATCAAGTTCGCCTTGGGCGAAAATCCCAAGCAGGTGAACTGGGACGCCCAAACCACGCGATACCCGCGCAGCCGCATGGGCGTCGAAATGCTCATCCGCGATCGCTTCATCGCCGCGAAGGAATACGCCGCCGCGAAGGCGAGCGTGAATCCCCCTCGCATCGACCTCGAACTCGAACCCCTCGCCGAAATCCTCGCCGGGACGCGCCTCATCCACTGCCACAGCTACCGCCAGGACGAGATCGTGATGCTCAGCCAGATCGCCCGCGACTTTGGCTTCAAGGTCGGCACCTACCAGCACATCTTGGAAGGCTACAAAGTCGCCGACTATGTCCGCGACTACTCAGGCGGCGGTTCGGGCTTCGCCGACTGGTGGGCCTTCAAGGTCGAAGTTCAGGACGCCATCCCCGCCGGCCTGCCGCTCATGCAAAAGGTCGGCGCCACCACCAGCTTCAACAGCGACAGCAACAGCCTGGCACGCTTCCTGAACGTCGAAGCAGCGAAGGCCGTCAAGTACGGCCGCGAAGTCGGCGGCTTCAGCGAAAGCGAAGCCTGGAAGTTCGTCACGCTCAACCCCGCCAAGCAGCTGCGCATCGATGACAAGGTCGGCAAGATCAAGGTCGGCTCTGTGGCCGACCTCGCGCTCTGGACCGACCACCCCATGTCCACCTACGCCCGCGTCGATCGCACCTGGGTCGACGGCCGAGAGCTCTACAGCGTCGAACAGGACGCGGCACATCGCGACTGGATCGCCAAGGAACGCGACCGCCTCATCAACAAGCTGCTCGCCGAGAAGAAGAAGTCCGACGCCACGCCCGACGACCCCAAGCCAGAAGCCGGCTCCGACGGCGCTGCCCCGCCGCGCCGCGGCCGCCGCCCGGGCGAAGATTCGCTCTCCGACGAGGAACGCGAGCAACTGCATCAGCTCCACATGGAGATGCTCCGCAGTGGACGCGACCCTCGCTACATGCCTGGCGTCTGCGGCTGCGGCTGGCACGCGTGGTGATCGTCATTCCACACCAGTTTGGCACCAAACCAAAACTTGGCGCGCACTTGTTGCATTCGCAACGCTGTTGCGAAGTGCTGCGCGCTTCTGTTGCACCCATCAGGCCCACCGTCTCGCGCGAATCGTGTCGCGCGTGGCCAGGGCCCCGGGATTGTCACACAGGAGCGTGTCCATGGCCCATCGCGCCGTCCGTCTGTTCGCCGCATCGCTGATCGCAGCGTGCGGTTTCGCCGCCACCACCCTCGCCAGCGTCGGCGACTTCCGCGTGCTGCCATACCAACAGAGCCTCACCACGCAGGGCCTGCAGTTCAACTGGTTCACGCCAGTCGACGCGCCCGGCACGCTGACGATCACCGGCGGCAACCTCGCCAGCCCCCTCGTCCTCACCTCCTCGCCCACGCTCATCCCCGTCCTCGATTACCAGATCCCCGCCGAGCTCACCGCGGGCGGAGCGTTCCCCTTCGCCACCACCGCGATCTTCGAAGCCGGCCAGCCCGCCCGCAACTTCAAGCACGCCCTGACCGTCACCGGCCTCGCGCCCGACACCGAGTACACCTACACCGTCTCGCAGGGCGCATCGACCTACTCCAACACCTTCCGCACCGCCCCGCTCGCCACCACCCAGCGCAGCATGCGCTTCCACGTCGTCAGCGACTCCGAAACCCTCGTCTCAGGCCGCACCCGCTTCCGCGAGTGGGCCCGCAGCACGCCCAATCTCCCGGGCAGCACCGGCCGCCCCGCCGGCACCGGCCGCGGCCGTGACGCGTACTTGGTCACCGAAACCCTCGGCTACCAGGAGAACATCAAGCAGATGGAACTCCGCGATCCCGACATGATCATCATGCCGGGCGACCTGATCGAAGGCACCGGCGCCGAACAGCAGCGCCGCTGGGACGAGTTCTGGCGCCACAACGCCGGGCAGTACGACGACCTGCTCAGCGCTCGCCCCTTGATCGCCGCCATCGGCAACAACTGCATCTTCAACGGCGTCGGCGCGGGCGAAGGCGGCAACGGCGGCCCCAACACCAACCAGCTCATCTCCTACGCCCGCCAGCAGTGGAGCGCGTACTTCGATTGGCCCAGCGCGGGCAATGCCCCGTTCCAGGACCTCTACTACACCACCGACTACGGCCCCGTCACCGTCATCACCCTCTGCTCCGTCAAGGCCACCGAAGAAGCCAACAGCCGCGTCGCCCCGCCTCCGGGCCAGGGCCTGAACATCAACTTCCCCGCCAACCGCGACACCAACCGCGCCTGGTTCAGCACCCCCTACGCCCCCGCCGACATCCCCGACTTCAACGTCGGCACCACGCAGTACGACTGGGCCGTCGCCGCCCTCGCCGACGCCCGCGCCCGCGGCCAGATCATCTTCCTGCAGTGGCACCACACCCCCTTCTCCCGAGGCGTCCACGGCAGCAGCGTGACCAGCCCCCAGAGCGGCGAAGCCATGCGCATCTACGCGCCCCTCGCCGAGCAGTTCCGCGTCGCCGGCATCTTCTGCGGCCATAGCGAAGTCGCCGAGATGAGCTTCTTCGATCTCGACAACGACGGCTACGGCGTCCACCTCTGGGACGTCGGCTTCGCGGGCGACGGCCTGCGAGGCGTCGAAGACGCTCCCGGCTTCGTCAACAACAGCATCACCAACTGGCGCAACAACCCCCTCAACCCCGAAGGCCAGAGCTTCACCATGAACCCCTTCAACCGCTGGACCGCCGACCAAAGCGAGCCAGAGCTCTGGAACGGCAACCAGCTCCTCCGAGGCGGCAAGCACTACGGCTTCCTCGAAGTCAACGTGCGCCCGCTCGCCAACGGCCAGTTCGAAGTCGCCTTCCAGAACTTCCACAACTTCCCGCTCAACGCGGGCGACGCGAACTTCACCGTCACCGGCTTTGAACTCCGCACCTACAACAACCGCGTCCTCCTCCGCGGCCCCGCCAACGACCTCCGCCCCGTCTCCTGCGACACCATCGACTTCAACAACGACGGCGCGCTCTTCGATCCCCAGGACATCGACGCCTTCCTCTCCGTCTACTCCGAAGGCCCCTGCATCCCCGGCGCCGCCATCTGCAACGACATCGACTTCAACAACGACGGCGCGTCCTTCGACCCCTGCGACATCGACAGCTTCCTCAGCGTCTTCGCCGAGGGCCCCTGCCAGTGCTCCGGCAACTGATGAATCCTCGCGGTTGAACGGACCATCCCTCACCCGCGCATCCGAAGCGGGCCGAGCCTCCCAAGGCTCGGCCCGTTTTCATCTTGGCCCCAACGCACGCCGCGCCCTGCTACCTTCGCCCATGCGCGTGCTCTCCGCCCCCGCCAACATCACCCTCGCCACTCTCGCCTGCACCCTCCTTGCCGGCTGCTCCAGCACGGGCAACTGGTTCGGCTCCAGCGCAGCCCCCGACCTCCGCTCCACCGTCTCCGGCAACTCCCTCTCCTTCGCGGGCGAATCCGCAACCCTCCCCACCCGCGTCTTCGCCCCAAGCAAGGTCGGCGTCGCCGACATCTACATGACCGACATCCCTGAGCAATTCCTCAAAGACGGCGGCGATCTCTCCGCCGCGACCGGCGTCATCGTGCACGTCCACTGTTTCCTCCGCCCCCGCGCCGGCAAGACCCCCATCGACCCCGACGCCACCACCGCCATCGCCCGAGTCTTCGTCCTGACCGGCAACGGCCAAGCCGGCCTCTACGCCGGCGGCGGCTTCTTCCTCACCAGCGACGAACCCAAGGACGAGAACTTCTCCGGCTCCCTCCGCGGCGCAACGCTGTACCTCTCCCGCGCCACCACCGGCTTCGACGACCTCCTCGGCCCCAGCCGCCTCGAAGGCGGCATCTCCGGCGCGCGCGATGAAGCGATGGCCGCCCGCCTCGCCCTCGTCACGCAAGCCCTCGCCGAAGCGATGGACGCCGTCGAATAACGCCTCGATGCCCCGATGCCTTTCCGCCGCGTGCCTTCTTTTTCATCAAGGCCAGTTCACCGGCCCGCCTAAGGCCCACCCCGCCGCACGCTCAATCACCGGCTTCCCAAACCACACCACGATCGTCGCCATCGCCAGGAACGGCCCATACGGCAGCATCCGCTTGTTCTCGCCGCTGCTGAAGTACTGAATCGCCCATCCCGCCATGCCCAGGAACGCCGCGCCAAAGAACGCGAGCGTCGGATCGATCCACCCCAGGCACGCCCCCACCGCCGCCATCATGTGAACATCACCAAGCCCCAGCGCTTCCTTGCCAAACGCGAGCGTGCCCAGAATCCGTATCGCCCACACCACCCCGCCGCCAATCAAGTATCCCAGGAACGCCCCCGACGTCACCTGCAGCCACAGCGGCACCACCACGTCGCTGGTCGGCTCCAGCCGCAGCGTGTTGACATTCATCGCCCAAGGCCCGGCAAGCCGCAACGCCAAATACGCCGCCCCGACAGCAAACGCCGCGATCACCCCCACGAACAACAACTCCCGCGCCATCTCGCGCCGAGCATGCGGATACTGCACCCACATCTCCTGCTCCGTCGGCGCAGCCGCCTGCTCTCCGTTCACACGATCGTCGCTCGCCGATGCTGCAACTGATGCCGCGTCCGCGCCCTGCGCGTCGGCCTGATCGCTCAAACCCGCCGCGGGGCCCACTCGCGCCGTTGCCGCTTCCCCCGCCCCCGCCGCGCCCGCCGCCCCCTGCTTCGCCTCAATCTCCGCCAACGTCTTCGCTTCCCACGCCGCGTAATCCTCAAAGCTCCGCTTCAAGACCCCAAACCGCAGCAGCAGATTCGCGACCACAAACCCCACCGCCCCGCCGACGCCCGCCCCGACCCACCACCACCCAAACTTGTCAGGCGTCCAGATCGACCACGAATACCCCGGCGCAGTCGCGATCAGCCGCCCATCCTTCATCTGCACAATCACGGCATAGATCGGATGCACCAACAGCGCCACCACCGTCGGCACATTCGTCAGCACCGGCGGGATCGTGAACGTCCTCGCGTCCACCAGCGTCATCGCCACCAGCGACGAAAGCAGCGTCACGATCACCAGAAAAATCGGCCACGTCTGCACAAACCCGCTGCGGGCCCACTCCGGCTCGGCCCACGAAAACAGCCCGTGCAAAGGCGTCGACGGATCGCTATAGCACGCCATGTACGCCGCGCCCCACAGCACCGCAACGATGGTCTCAACAATCGGATACTCCGCCGAGATGGGCGACCGACAAAACCGACACCGCCCACCCAGCAGCAGCCACCCGAAAATCGGAATGTTCTCCCGCCACGTCAGCTTCGTCGAACACGACGGACACCGACTTTGCGGCGTCACAAAGTCCAGCCCCCGCGGAATCCGATACGCCAGCACGTTGATGAGCGACCCCACGCACGCCCCGAACGCCATCGCCCAGAGCATGCGGACAGCGTCAAAGGCGGTGAGTTGGAGGGTCAGTGAGTCCATGGGGGGAGGTCGAGCGATCGAGCGAACCAGCGAACAACAGAAACGACACAGTCCCCACACCCACCCCGCGATGGGCTCTCGAACAACGAGTCCTATTTATCGCTTCATCGCTCCATCGCTGTATCGTTTTTCCTCTACCCCCCTCGCTCGCTCTCCCTCAACGCCTCCCTCCCCAACTCCTCCACCCGCTGCTGCGCCTTCCCCAGCACTTCCTTGCACCGCTTGATCAGCGCCATCCCCTCCTCATATTCCTTCAGCGCATCCTCCAACCCAATCTCCCCCCGCTCCACCCGCTCCACAATCCCCTCCAGCCGCACCATCGCCTCCTCAAACGTGAGCGCACCACCCCCACCCCCCACACCAGACCCGGCGGACTTGTCAGCAGGTTTCTTGGACATCGGGCCAGCGTAGGACCGCACTAAATCGCAGTGATCGGACCACTTTTCCTTGCCAACCCGCCAACCCGTGGTATCTTGCCTTGTCGCGCTGCGTGCTTGCCTCGGTGGGCTTGCCATGCCAAGCGTGACCATCTTGCTCGGGAGTATCGACATGTTGCAGCGTGGTTTGCTCGGCGTGCTGGGGGGGGTAGCGTTCGTAGCTATCAGCTTTTTCGGAACAACAGCATCGGCCCAATTCGTGCCGCCGGGCTGTGATCCGGTCAACGACCCAACGTGTTACGAAGATGTCGGTGACTACTTCCGCCCGTGGTTGTCCAGCGCCACGGATAGCAATCTGAGCAACGATTGGACCGATCCACCCGACGACAGCACCCTAGACCCCAAACAAATCGTCTACGTGGCGGACTGGGGAGCAGATACCTTGCCCAACGGCAGCCCCAACCCGGAAACGTCTGAAGCCGCCCCGCTGCGTCACATCGCTACCGCTTGGATGCGTCTGAACGATCCCATTCGTCCGGCTGGCGTTCCGGGCAATCCCCGCTGCTGCAACCAGAATCCGATGGGCGCTCGCCTCCGGCTTTGGCGCGGATCGGTGTTCGACGGCGAGGTGCTGACCCCTCCGCCGTCCACTGGGCCAAGTTGGGGCGGAAAAGGCGCAAGCCTTCCTCTGGTCATTGAAGCTTGGCCCCGAGCCAATATGACTGGCGGTGATGCCAATCGTCCTGTTATCAAGATCCCTGTCAAAAGCCTCGGCGAAGGTACTGCCCCTTGCTGGGATATGCGGGGCGGCTCGGCGAATAGCTTTCAAGCAGAGTGGGGCGGGGACATCTGGGTGATCGGCCTCGAAATCACTTCTCAAAGCATCCCCAGCGGCATCGGGGCAGGCTGGGTGCCAGTCAAGCCCGCTTCTGCCTTCATGAAGAAAGGCTCGACTGGCGCACGATTCCTGTTCGAAGACCTGTACATCCACAACGTCGGCACCGCCTTCGAAATCGATGGCAACGACAGCAATCATCTCACCAGAACAATCCGCGGCCTCACCATCCGCCGCTGCGTCCTGATGGACTTCTGGCAACGCAACCTCAACTGGGGCGAGGGCGACCCCGAAGGCTCCACCAGCGGCGGAGCGTACTTCGGCTCGGTGAAGTGGGGCCTCATCGAAGACAACTTCTGGCACAAGTGCGGCTGGAACCATCTCAACAACCACCCTGTGGTAATGAGCACCGACCTGCGCACCCCGCCCGTCCCGGTCGTGAATCCGCTCGCCCCCAAGAATGTCTTTTCCCAAGGCATGTACATGCCCGCCAGCAGCCAACACATGCTGGTGCGCAACAACATCATGTCCAGACCGCCCCACGCAGGCATCCAGTCCCGTGGCAGAAACCAACGCATCGTGAACAACCTGGTCCTCAGCGCTCCCATGGGCATTTCCCTCGGCCACGCTCAGAATCAGGGCAAATGGAACCCCAATCCCGCCCTCAGCGAACTCAGCGAGCCGCCGATTCCTGAAAAATACTGGCGCGGCGAGTGCAAGTACAACGTTGTCATCAACGGGGCCAACGTCGACAAGTGGAACGATGTCCCGGTGTCTCGCGTCGTCAACGGCCAGACCGTGAATGGTCGCCAGTTGAACAGCGTCGATCTTGATGGTGACGCGCGTGGGTATGGGATTACCCTAACCAGATGTAGACGCTTCGATGGCGAGACTGGCAACGGGGCATCGTTCGACTACTACGAGAACACAGGCGGCCCCTCGGGAACGGCCAACGAACTCGTCAAAGCTGCACACGTGTATCGCAATCTCGTCGCGCTCAACGTGGATGGTGCAATCGGTGGCACTGCGGGTTTATACATCAACGACGATCAAGAGCCCAAGCCTAATCCCGCCTATATCGCCACATATTCTGCACTCGTCGAGCAGAATGTCTTTTACAACTGGTTCGGCGGGGGGACGACCGGCGGCTATTGCATCAACATCGATAACCAGAAGGCGCTGCAGCCGCAGTCGCCCACGCAAGTCCCGTACTACGGCCCGGTCGCCAAAGCACCACTCGGTCCTAACTTCATCTTTACGGGCAACTCGTTCTTCCAGAACGCTATGAAGAACATTGGACGAGCACGATTCAACCCAGTCGGGCCAACAACCGGACCTTCCACGTGGCAGGGAAATCAGTACTACGCCCTAATGTCGCTCAATCCGCCACACCTCGGATTCCGAACGCAGAAAGGAGATCCGAACCCACAGCCCGAGGATATCGATGAGCCCGCGGCGTTCGCCAACTTCCAGTATCCGCAAACTCCCCCCAATCAGTATGTGCAACCAGGATGGCGCACGGTCACGAGAGAAACTACAACATCATTTGTTCCGTTCATTAATGTCCCGGAAGCCGGCGAGCCCACACTCGCGACGTACATGCAAGACGTTCTTAATGTCCCACCACCAGCAACAGGAGTTCAAAATGATGTCGTGGATGCTTACATGAACCTCTGCCGGAGTCAACGGCGTGGACTGTGGAACTCGGCTTTAGAAGCTCGATTCGTCAACTCATACATGCGAGTTGGATTTGGAATTCCGGAGTAAATTGATGAAGCACTACACCACACTCGCCATCCTCGGTTGCATCATCTTGAGCCAACAATCCACTTACGCAGCACTCTCCCCGCTGCCCGGAACTGTATTGGTTGGGGCACAAGGGAACGGAATTATTCGACAGTATTCATCATCCAACGGATCATACGTCGGATCATTGCAACTACGTAGTTTTGACGGTTCGCAATCTTTAGTCACAAGATCAATAGCATACGTGAATAGCGAATTGTATGTTTTTATTACTTCATCAACAGCATCCTATTTTGGTAGGGTAGACCCGCTGACTGGCATCGTCACCCCAACTCCGCTCAGCACTGGCTTCACTCCCACCCGCCTCGCGACGCGCGGCAGCGAACTCGTCCAAGTCAGCTGGGAGAACCTTTTCGTCTACAACTCCTCCCTTGCCTTCACAGACTTCATCATGCTCACCCCACCGCCAGGCACCTACTTCTTCAACGAAGTCGGAGGCATCGCCTACGACGCCATCGGCAACGCCTTCGTTACGTCCAATGGCGGCACAGGCGAGAACAACCGAGTCATGTACTGGCGACCCGACGGCACCCTCGAAGGCCAGCGCAACTTCAACCCCGTCCCTGGCTTCACCATCCAGTCCATCGACATGGACGCCAACAACAACGACCTCTTCGTCACCTTCCAAGGCGGCACCAGCGACCAAGGCTTCCTTCGCAAGTACGCTTTCGGTGCCGAAGACCCGCTCTGGTCCGTTCCAATCCTCGGCAACGGCAACTTTGGGACCATCCAAGACATCGTCTACATCCCCATCCCCACCCCGTCAACCCTCCTCCCCACCCTCGCCCTCTCACTCTTCGCAGTCCGCCGCCGCCGCTGATTGCCACCCAATCGAGCATCAGGGACTTCATACCCTCCCCCATGCTCAGCCCCGTCACCACCACCTTCTTGAACCGCCTCCGCGCCAACGACCAGGCCGCGTGGTATGAGCTCTGGGAGACCTTCGGGCCCGTCGTGCAGGCCCAACTCACCAAGTGGGGCCGTGGGCGCGTCGGCCAGGAAACCGTCCGCGATCTCTCCCAGGAAACCCTCGCCGCCCTTTCCGAGTCCATCGATCGCTTCGACCCCAAACGAGGCGTGCGCTTCTCCACGTGGCTGCTCTCCATCGCCAAGCACGTCCTGGGCGACGAACTCGACCGCCGCGGCGCACAGAAGCGCGGCGGCTCCAAACCCGGCAACGCCAACGCCCCCATCAAGCCCCTGGGCCTCGAAGAAGGCTGGATGGTCGCGGGAGACGACCCGCCCCCCGACGCCCAATACGAAATGGCCGTCTTCCGAGCCAAGGTCGAAGCCGCCGTCCGCTGGGTGAGCAAGGAATCCGACCTGACCGACTTCACGATCTACCGCATGCGCGTCTTGGAAGGCCAACCAGGCAAGGACGTCGCCGCGCAGCTCGGCACCAGCGAGCCCACGATCTCCCGCCGCGTCGCCAAAGTCCGCGACATGCTCCGCGTCCGCCTCGCCGAAGTGATCTCCCGCTACTCCTTCACCCGCGACGAAGAAGACGAACCAGGCCGCAACGGCCTGGCCCCCAACCCCAACAAGAGCGGCGAAGACCCCCAAGCCGACGCCATGTTCGACGCCGCCATCGGCGAAATCTGGCTGAGGCAGGCGGACATGCGGAAGGGACGCGGATCGCCGGAGAACTAAGGCGAGCACCTGACTCGTTGGCCCTTGAACGCAGAGGAAAACAGAGGCAACAAGAAGAGAGAGAACTCGAGTGATTGATCGAAACACCCGCCGATCGAACCCGCAGGCCACCCCGCCTTCCATTCACCAACATCTCGGTCTTCCTCTTTCCTTCTCTCTGTCTTCCTCTGCGTTCAAAGCCCGAACGCCTCGCCCCATGCACCCATGAACCTCACCTGGTGGCAAATCACGCTCATCGCCCTCGCCGGCCTCGTTGCCGCGGTGATCGTCATCACGCTCGTCGTCATGATCACCGTCCCCGTCGGCCGAGGCATCGGCGAAGCCATCCGCCGCATGTGGGCCTTCATCAAGTCCGAAGTCGTCGACTTCGTCCGCGCCATCGTCGCGATGCTGATGGCCCCAATCTTCGGTGCCCTCGCCCTCGCCAGCCTCGTCTTCTTTCAGACCACCGCCGCCAGGAAGTTCCTCATCGCCGCCCGCGAAGAACTCGTCCGCGTCGTCGTATGCTTCTACCGATTCATGATCGGCAACCCCGGTCGTCTCCTGGGCCTCGAGCGTGGCCTCGAAGGCTTCGAAACCCGCCTCCCAGGCGTCTTGAGCGGCACCTGGGGCGACGTCCTCTCCCCGCGAGACTCGCTCTTCCCAGGCTACCAGATCCTCGGCACCCTCCCCTCAGGCGGCAGCGGCGCCAAACTCTACATCGCCGCCCCAGACAAGAAGAAGTTCCGCGAACTCCTCGCCGAAGCCGCCGCCAACCAACTCGCCCGCCAAACCGGCGCGGCGTTCACCGAGCAAGACCGCGTCGTCATCAAGAGCTTTACCACCTTCGAAGACGCGACGCTCCCCCAACTCGTCCGCGAAAGCCGCGGCCTCGAAGCCGGCAAACGCCTGGGCCTCATCCTCGATCACGGCTTCGGCGCCGACCGCTTCTACTACATCATGCGCTACGTCCCAGGCGAACACCTCCGCCACATCGCCACACGCCTGCACCAGCAGGCCCAACCCGTCCAAGACGACGCGCAGAACAAGAAAGACGGCCTCGACGATGCCAGCCTCCGCGCCTGCCTCTCGTACATGAGCGACCTGCTCAGCACGCTCCAGTTGTACCACGAACAAGGCCTCTGGCACAAGGACGTCAAGCCCGACAACATCATCATCGAGCCCACGCCCACCGACGCCGACCCCGCCGCGAAAGCCGCCGGCCGCGCCCGCCTCGTCGATGTGGGCCTCGTCTCATCGCTCAAGAGCGCGATGACCCTCACCACCCACGGCACCGAGTATTACCGCGACCCCGAAATGGTCCGCCAGGCCCTGCGAGGCGTGAAGGTCGCCGAAGTCGACGGCACACGCTTTGACCTCTACGCCGCCGGCGCAGTCCTCTACAGCATCGTCGAAGACTCCTTCCCCGCCCAAGGCGTCCTCTCCCCAATCGAAAAACGCTGCCCACCCGTCATCGCCTGGATCATCCGCCGAGCCATGGCCGACTACCGCCAGCGCTACGACAGCGCCGCCGCGATGCTCGAAGACATCCGCGCCGTCGCCAGTTGCCCGACGATGATGACGATGCGTCTGGCCGATCTCCCCAGCGTCCGCAAGGCCGGCATGGGCCTCGAAGAAGCCCCCGAAACTCAGCCGGAGATCCTGCTCAACTCGCCGCCCCAGACGCAACCAGTGTCACAACCCGCGTCCCTGCCGCCCGCCCCCATCCCATCACTCCCATCCGCGCCGCCGGCCTTCGCTCCAACTCCTGTCGCGCCCGTCGCTCTTCCCGTCGCCGCCGTTTCCGTCCGCACCGAAAACCCACTCGTCCCCACCACCGCCACACCCCTCCCGCAGCGCGATTTCGCACGCACAACCCCCGCCCCCACCTTCGCCGAAGGCTCCTGGTGGAAGCGCGTCACCACCCCCGCATTCAACGCCATCGGCCTCCCCACCCGCGTGAAAGTCACCAACTGGTGGACCGGCCAATGCACACTCGAAGAGTGAACACACCGCCCGCACCTTCCCCCTCCGCCCCCGCAACACCCGCCCCCCACTCCGTCTCTTCGTCTCTCCGTCTCTTCTTCTCTTCTTCCTCACTCCGCCACCGCAAACGGATCCTTCCCCTTCTCAATCGCTTCAATCTTGTGTATCCGCCGCGTGTGCCGCCCGCCCTCAAACTCAGTCTTGATGAACACGTCCGCGATCTTCTCGATGATCCGCTGACCCAAGAGGTCCGCCGACATGCACGCCACGTTCGCCGCATTGTGGCTCCGCGACAGCTGCGCCGTCAGTTCATCATGCACCACCGCCGCCCGCACGCCCGGCACCTTATTCGCCGCGATGCTCATCCCAATCCCCGTGCCGCACAGCAAAATACCAAGGTCGGCCTTGCCGCCCGCGACCGCCTGTCCCACGAGATACGCACGCTCCGGATAGTCCGCAGGCGGCCCCGAGATATCCCCACACACCGTCACCTCATGCCCCTCCCGCGACAACTTCTCCTGAAGCTGCTTGATCCCGGCATATCCACGATGGTCGGCGGCAAGGGCGATTCTCATGCGAAAGTCTAGTGTGGTGACTGGCGGGAAGTCTCGGGGGCGGCATTCGGGATTAGGCATTCGGCATTCGTCGCAGCGAGAGGTGCTTGATGGTCGCCGAGGTGCGAAATCAAGGCCCGGTCGCGCCGAATGTCACAAGCCCGCGCCAAGGCGCAGACCCCCGAATCCCGAATCCCGAATGCCGAATCCCGAATCCCGCCGCCTACTCCTTCCCCCACGCCTCCACCCCCACCTTCATCGCCCCCTCCAGCCGCTCCCGCGCCGCCTTGTCCGTGATGCCGTTCTTGAGCAGTTCCAGCCACGCCAGCGCCGCCTCCCGACCCGCCGCCGGGTTCTCCGCCGACCGTGCGATCACCGACGCCGCCGCCAGCGCATCGCGACCAATGTTCCCCGTCCGCACATTCGCCCGCAGCAACTGCGCCAACTCGGTCGTCGGCTTCGCCAGCCGCTGATACGTCGCCAGCCACAGCGCATCACGAAGATCCCCTCGCGCCGCCCGCGTCCCATCCAGCAGCCGATACGCCGCCAGCATCTCATCAATCTTCCCCTGCCGAAACAGCGGCAGGATCAGTAACTCCAGCGTCTCTTGCTTCAGCGCCGTCGGCTTCTGCTGCACCACCGCCGCGCCGAGTCTCGCGAGTTCATTCTCACGCCCCGCCAGCAACAGATCCCGGAACACCGTGTCAAACTCATCCGCCTTCAGCCGCTCGCGCAGCTTGTCCATCACATCGTCGCCCTCAAGGGACACCTTCTCCGTCGTCCGCCGCATCCCGCTGCTCAGCACAATCAGCGGATCCCCAAATACCGCCACCTTCCACAACTGCGCCTTGTCATGCCGCACCGCCGCGCCAAGTGGCCCCCCCGCCAGCGCCCGCGCCACCACATTCCGCCCAGGCAAAAACGCCTGCAAGTACGGCTCATGCACCGACCCGACATAGAAGTACACCCCCCGCTCCATCCACCGCCCCATGAGCAACTCACGATCCCCCGGCACAAACGCAGACCAACTGTGAATGATGTGCAGCATCCCCGGCCGCTCCAAAATCGGCACGTCATCGGGCTTGCACTGCCCGGGCTCCAGATCAAAGAAATCCGCGTTCCCCTTCGTGTTCACCAGCAGCAATCCCGCGTCCACCACCCGCGACGCCCGCACCCGCCAGTCCTTCGCTCCGTTGCTGGGCGTGTCCAATACCTCCACATCCCACGCCTGCCCCTTGAGTTCATCCCCCGCCGCCGTCAAGTCATACTGCTTCCAAGGCCCGTCATTGGGATACCCATCAAACATCCACGCAGACCGCGGCACCAGAAAAATCGAACTCATCGCGACATACGCCGCCTGCACCGCATCGCCAAAAATCTGCCCGCTCCACGCCCACCGCTCATTAAGCTCCGTCCCAAGCCCAGGCCGCCCGAGCCGATCCGTGAGCGCGAGCGATTCCCCGCCGCCCGCCGCGATCTTCGCCGGCGCGTTCGCCGTGAGCGTGATCGCATCGATCTCGTCACCGAGTTCGCGAAAGGTCAGCCCCATCGCATCACACTCGCGCTCGATCGACGTCGCCAGTTCATCCGCCTGCGCCACCGTCAGCGACCCGCTGGGATTGCGAATCACATCCCGCGCGATGATCGCCTGCCCGCGATGCGCCGCCAGCGCAACCCCCGCCACCCACGCCTCATCCCGCGGATCCAAAACCACCACGCCCTGCAGCGCGAGCTTCCGCTCCCGCAGCGCAACCACCAACCCCTTGTCATTCAGATTCGCAGGCACCTCCCACGCCTTCGCCACTACATCCCGCAGCGCCTGCGTCTCCACCAGATCAAACCCACCCGCCCCCGCCCCCTCCTTCTTCCACCGCACCACCCGCGCCGGCTCAAACCCCCGCGCAAACCGCCCGATCACCTCCGCCGCCCGCGCCGACCCGTCATCAATCAGCACCGGAAACCGCCGCGTGGGCGTCCACTGCGACAACGCCGCCAGATACGACTCCCGATCCCCCACCACCACCAATTCAGGCACCACCTGCAACACCTGCTGCGCCCGCGCCACCCGATCCCCAAGTTTCAGCGCAGGCGGCATCGCCGGCGAAGTCCCCTGTGCCCGCACAGGAGGCGGCACCGCTGCAGGCGCCCCCTGCTTCCCCTCCACCGGCTTCACCTGCCCAATTGCAAAGCCACCCACCCCAACCACCACCGCCGCCACCCATGCCGTCTTCATCACGCACTGTAGTGACCACCGCGAGGCCCCACACCCGCAGCTATTTATCGCTGTATCGCTATATCGCCTTATCGCTCTCCTCTACCCTCCCACCTCGTGCCCCCCCTTGTCCACCTCACCCTCGGCCTCATCCTCGGCGCCGCCCTCACCGCCATCATCGCGCGCGTCCTCGTCCGCCGCGTCCTCGCCAAGCAACTCGCCGCCGAACGCCGCGCCCGCGCCGCCGAACGCCTCGCCGAACTGGGCCAAATGACCGGCGGCCTCGCCCACGAGATCAAGAACCCCCTCAGCACCATCGGCCTCAACGCCCAACTCCTCGCCGAAGGCATCGAAGACCTCCCCGAGCACGAGCCCACGCCCAAGGACGCCCGCCAGCGACTGCTCCGCCGCCTCGACAGCCTCCGCCGCGAAACCGAACGCCTCCGCGGCATCCTCACCGACTTTCTCACCTACGCCGGCGAACTGCGCCTGGACCCTAAACCCACCGACCTCAACCGCATCATCGAAGAACTCGCCGACTTCTTCTCCCCCCAGGCCCAACACCAAGGCGTCCGCATGCGCCTGGACCTCCACCCCGCACCCCTCCCCGCCACCCTCGACGCCGCACACCTCAAGCAAGCCGTCTTGAACCTCATGCTCAACGCCGTCCAGGCCATGCAAGCCAACCCCGAGGGCAAGCCCAAAGAACTCATCATCAAAACCCAACTCGTGTCACACACTGACGTGCCATCGATGTCGTCGCCCCCATTGAAAACTGGGGCGACCACATCGATGCGATCCACCGCAGACGCCCAGACGGCACACCCGCACCACCTCTCCCTCTCCATCACCGACACCGGCCCCGGCATCCCCCCCGAGACCCAAAAAAAGCTCTTCCAACCCTACTTCACCACCCGCTCCGGCGGCAGCGGCCTTGGCCTCGCCACCACCCGCCGCATCATCGAAGCAATGCAAGGAAAGATCGACCTGCGCAGCGAGGTCGGCCAGGGTGCCCAATTCACCATCACCCTGCCAAGCTGACCTCCTGAGCCTAAACTTCTCCCCCGGCGGGATGCCGGCCCGCTTTCACCTGGTTTCCTCCAGGGGCGGAATCCTGTTCCAGTACCAGCCCCAGGTCCACGGGGCGGGTCTCGACCCTTGGGTTGCCCTCGCCATTCGGCGACGCACCCCAGCCCCCGCACGACAGCAGGGCTCGCGAGACTGACGACGTGCAAACGCCGCGGGTCATCCCACCGCGACACTCCGCACGCCAGGGAATCACCACAAAGCCACAAAGAACACAAAGAGAAGGCACATCAAGCCCCAAGGCACTCTCCCCCGACCAAGTCCTTGGAGCAACCCCTTTCTTGTCTCTTCTCTCCCTTCTCTTTTCTCTTCTTCGTGCCCTCTGTGCCTTTGTGGTGATTTCCGAAAGGTCCCATCCATGATCGATGAATCCCTGATCGCCTCCCTTGGTCTCGCCGACAACGAGCTCGACAAGCTCATGGCCGGCATCATGCCCGCAGACAAGAGCAGCCAGCCCAAGTACATGGACTCGCTGCTGAAGGTCCAGACCGTGGACCTGACTCCGGGCAAGCTCATCAAGGGCAAGGTGATCGGCTTCGCTGGCGACGACGTCGTCATCGAAGTCGGCCTCAAGAGCGAAGGCCTCATTCCCAAAGAAGAGTTCGAAGGCACCCCCGTCGCCATCGGCGATGAAATCGACGTCCTCCTCGAAGGCCTCGAGAACGACGAAGGCCTCATCCAGCTCTCCAAGCGCCGCGCCGACCGCATGATGGCCTGGCAGCGCATCGTCGACAACACCAAGGAAGGCGACGTCGTCGAAGGCGTGATCACCAAGTCCATCAAGGGCGGCATGCTCATGGACATCGGCGTCCCCGTCTTCCTGCCCGCGAGCCAAGTCGACGTCCGTCGCCCGGGCGAAGTCCAGGGCTACATGGGCAAGCGCATCCGCGCCGAAGTCATCAAGATCGACCTCGAACGCCGCAACATCGTCGTCTCCCGCCGCAAGCTCATCGAGACCGAGCGTGAGAGCGCCAAGAAGCGCCTCATGGAGAACATCAAGGAAGGCGACATCATCAACGGCGAAGTCAAGAACATCGCCGACTTCGGCGCGTTCGTGGATCTGGGCGGCATCGATGGCCTGCTCCACATCACCGACATGAGCTGGTCGCGCATCAACCACCCCAGCGAACTGCTCAAGATCGGCCAGAAGGTCGAAGTGAAGGTCCTGAACGTCGACCGCGACAAGGAAAAGATCGCTCTGGGCATGAAGCAGCGCGAAGCTTCCCCGTGGGAAGAAATCGAGAAGAAGTTCCCCGTGGGCAGCCGCATCCGCGGCGCGGTCACCAGCATCATGTCCTACGGCGCCTTCGTCAAGCTCGAAGACGGCGTCGAAGGCCTGGTCCACATCTCCGAGATGTCCTGGACGCGCCGGGTCAACCACCCGTCCGAGATGGTCCAGCAGAACCAGGAAGTCGACGTCGTCGTCCTCGAAATCAACAAGGACAAGCAGGAAATCAGCCTCGGCATGAAGCAGATCGAGGTCAACCCCTGGGAGCTCGTGGGCGAGAAGTACCCCACCGGCACCGTCATCGAAGGCGCGGTCCGCAACCTCGCCAACTACGGTGCGTTCGTTGAGATCGAGCCGGGCATCGACGGCCTTCTCCATGTCAGCGACATGAGCTGGACCAAGAAGGTCACGCACCCCAACGAAGTCGTCAAGAAGGGCGACAAGGTCAAGTGCGTCGTCCTCGAGGTTGATCGCGAAAAGCAGCGCATCAGCCTGGGCATCAAGCAGCTCACCGAAGACCCGTGGATCGGCGCCATCCCCGAGCACTACAAGCCCGGCATGGTCGTTCGCGGCACCGTGACCAAGATCACCAACTTCGGCGTCTTCGTCGAACTCGAACAGGAACTCGAAGGTCTGCTCCACATCAGCGAACTCGCCGATCACAAGGTCGAGAACCCGCAGGACGTGGTGAAGCCTGGCGACGAAATCGACGTCAAGATCCTTCGCGTCGACAAGTCCGACCGCAAGATCGGCCTCTCGCTCAAGCGCGCCCAGTGGGGTGACACCACCGGCCAGGGCGGCGGCGGCAGCGGCCCCGATGCAGCCGGCGCTCCCGACCCCGACGCCCCCAAGAAGCGCAAGGGCGGCGGCCCCGCCAAGGGCGGCATGGACGCCAGCCACGGCGCCATGGGCACCGACAAGATCAAGTTCAACTAACCAAGTTGATCTAAGCCCGATCTACCAACTCCAACTTCCCACACGCCCCGGCCCCAAGCCGGGGCGTTTTCTTTCCCCCGATGCCCACGCCCAATTCCCCTTCCCCCCATTCTCACTTCTCAACTCTCTCTCCTGCGTCGCCCGGCGCGGTGAAATCTTCTCCCAACGACCACGTGCGCGCGCAACTTTGAGGTCATCCCCCCCTTTCCCCCTTGCACTTCCAAAACAACTCGTCATACTACCGATGTCGCTCAGGCCCAAGGCCCGCGCGTCCACATCCTGCGGTTTCCTGTCCGCGTGAAGTGACAAGGGAACGGAACTCAAAGGCGATCGCTTCGCCCCGAGCACTCCTTCCCAACCCACCAAGCGCCCAGGCGGCCCCGCAGGACTTGGACGAGCACCAGCCCCAAGCCTGCGCGATACGGTCGAGCACGGCGCGTTCAGGCGCGAACTGGCGATACAACCAGGCGGGAACGAAAGGTCCCGCCCGGAAACTGCTTCACCGCAGGCCGCCCAACCCTGAGCACGCGGCGGATCATCCAAGAAGCCACGCCTTGCGCCCAAAGCAAGAGGCCAGCTTCAAACGCTGATGCCGCCACCCGGCGTGAACCCAATCGCTGCCGAGTCAACCTCGCCCGTCAGGATCGCCCGGAGCCAGGAAAGGGGCTGAGCAATCAGCCCCGCGCCGCCTTTCTGCGCGTTCCCTGAAAACCATCCCGTGCCATTGAAGTCGGCCCAAGCCGACTTCGATGCTTCCTGCGCGGCTGCCTCTCCGCCGCTCTCTTCTAACGTTGCTTCATCCACCCCGCATACCCCCGCACCGCCTCCACCGGCTCGCGCATCGGCACCCACCCCAACCCGCGCTTCGTCTCGCTCATGTCCGCAAGCGTGAAGTCCTGATAGAACGCTCGCACGTTCTCCGGCATGTCAAAGTACTCAACCTCCAACTCGCCGCTTCGCAGCCCCAGACCCTCCCGCACCGCGCGAGCCACATCGTTGAACGTCGTCGCCTTGCCGCTCCCCAGGTTGTACACGCCGGGCCTGATCTTGTCGCCCGCTGGCCCCAGCCCCGCCCCGGCGAGCGTGCAGTCCACCACATCATCCACATGCACCTGATCCCGCGCCTGCTCCCCATGCTTGAACAGCCGGGGTCGCTTCCCCGCGAGCGCCTGCGTCGCAAGCTGATACGCCATGCTCGCCATCTTCCCCTTGCGCGATTCGCCAGGCCCAAACACGTTGAAGTACCGCAGCCCCACGATCCACGGCGCGGGCTCGCCCCGCATGGCTTCTTCCGCGACAAACGCGCGGTGCGTGTTCTCCATCAGCCACTTGCTGAAGCCATACACGTTGTTGGGATTGCCCGCCGCTTCAAGCGCAAACGCCTCCCGCCGCGCGGTCTGCGGCGGCGTGCCATACGTCGCCGCGCTGCTCGCATACACGAGGCGAATCCCCGCCTCCGCGCACGCGCCCAGCATCGCCCCCCAACTCGGCCCCGCGTTGTTCTCGATCATCGCGGCCTGATCCGTCACCGTCGTGTCGGTCGTTGCGCCAAGATGAAACACCGCGAACGGCTTGGTCTGGTCCACAAAGTCATCGACGCCCCAAGGCAACGCCCAAGCCCGCGTGGACACGGGCAGCACCTCGCCCGTAAACGCCACACCGCGCCGCTCGCAGGCTTCGGTGATGTTGGCCCACGACCCGCTCGAAAAGTCGTCGACGATGGTCACGTGACAGTCCGGCTCGCGCCGGATGAGTTCCGCCGCAAGATTGCTGCCGATGAACCCCGCGCCGCCGGTCACGATGTACCGCCGAGGCGTCGCGGCCTTCCGCCGAGCGCTCGATGGACGTCCGTTCGACTTCGCGCCGCGCTTGGCCACTTCAGCGACCTCCCTCGCTCTTGCCATCCGCGTTCAGCTTCTCCGCGGGCTTGGGCGGAATGCGCAGCCGCTGCCCGACCTTGATCCGGCTCGGCTCGCTCAACTTGTCGCGATTGGCCGCGAAGATGATGTCCGCAAACTGCTCGCTGCCGTATATCTGCTTCGCGATCTTGGCCAGCGAGTCCCCCGCCTGCACCATGTACTCCTGCGTCAGCCCTGCGGGCGGCTGCGCCCGGCTCGATGCGATCACCGACTCGCCGACTGGATTGCCCTGCACATTCGCCGGGTCCAGCGGCACGAGAATCTCGCGCCCGGGCTTCAAGTCGGGCGGGCTCAGCATCGGATTGGCCCGCGCGATCGCGTCGGCCTTGGCCCGAGTGCCAAAGTACATCAGCGAGATCGATTCGAGCGTTTCGTCCTTGCCGACGACATGCGTCGCAAACCGCGGCCGCACCACCCCCCCGCGCCGCTCGCCTTCAAGCCCTTCCCGGAGGGAGAGGTTTGGGGTGGGCGAGTCTTGCGTCATTGATGTCGTTGCTGGCGCGGCGGATTGCTGTGAACTCGCCAGCGTCTCGCGCCCACCCCCGACCCCTCCTTCTGGGAGAGGAGTCTGAGCGACGACGGCGAAACTGACGGGCGGGTCCACCGGCCACCACCAATACACGCCCACCCACAGGCCCACCATCGCCAACAAGCCGATCACCACGCGCGTCGTTCGATCTTCCATGATGCTCTCCGAGCGTGCAAGGGCCCGTGCTCCGACGGGCCTGATGTCCTGACAGAAGAGTAGATCGCGGAGGGGACGGGGGCGGAAGGCAAGCCGAGAAACGCGGAGTAGCAAGTGGGTGGTTGAGTTTCCGTCCCACTTCCCTATCGCTGGTCCCAGCCTCCATCATCCCACTGCTTCTTCGTGACCTTCGTTCTTTCGTGGTGACTTCTTCTACGCCTGCTTGATCGCCTGCTCGTTGCCCTTTTCGCCCTTGCGGCTCCAGACGATCGGGGCCGCCACGGCGACCGACGAGTACGTACCGACGATCAGGCCCGTCAGGAGGGCGAACGCAAAGGCTCGCATGCCTTCGCCGCCCATGATGTAAAGGATCAAGCACGAGGCCATGGTCGTGCCGCCCGTGATCAACGTACGGCTGAACGTCTGGTTGATCGAGAGGTTGATGATGTCCCGCGTGGCGTAGGGCATCTTGCCCTTGTTCTCGCGGATGCGGTCCATGATCACCACCGTGTCGTTGAGCGAGTAGCCCGCGATGGTCAGCAGCGCGGCGACCAGGTTCAGATCGATCTTGAAGGGCAGCAGGTTGATTGCGACGGCGAAGTCGTGCGTCGCCTTGCTCTCATAGAGGATCTCCGCGAGCGCAATCAGGCCGATCACCGTCAGCACGTCGTGGATCAGCGCGACGATCGCGGCGATCGAGTATCGCGCACCCTTGAACCGCAGCCAGATATAGACGCCCACCAGCAGGAACGTGCCGATGGTGGCGGCCAGGGCGTTGGCCCGGAAGGTGTCGGCGATGGCCGGGCTGAAGGTCACGACGCTCGCGGGCGTGGAGTCCTTGGTCAGGGCTTCCTGAGCCAGAGCCCATTCGCGATCGCGAACTTCAGTCTCCCAGCGGGCCTCGTTCTCGCTGATGGTCGCGGTTTCGTCGGCGACGACGATCACGGCGGCGGTCACGGCGTTCTCATCGCCCTCGACGACCAGCACATCGCGCTGGCGGGCGAGGGTGTCTGAGAACTGCTCGCTCTGGCGAGTGCCTTCGAGGCGCTGGCGCAGGCTCGTGAGCGTCGTGGGCGGATCGATCTTGTCGAGCATGATCGCGACGCCGCCCAGGTACTGGGCCACGTCCTGACGCAGCGCGGGGCGATCGACGTTTGCGCCCAGGTTGGGCTTCTCGATGGCGAACGCGGGGGCGCCGCGCGAATCGGTGTCGTGGCCGACGAACTCCAGCCGCTGCTTGGCCTCGAGCTTGTCCGCGAACTTCTCGCGCACCGCGTCGAGCACGGCGTTGTTGGTGTTCTGGGCCAGGGTCTTGATCACGAAGCGATCGCTGGTCGTGCCGTCGCCCTCGAGGTCGGGGTTGATGGGCAGAACGTCCGCGGTCTGAAGCGAGCGGAGCGTGTCGCCCTCGCCCACGTCCTTGGCGATCTCCTCGAGCCGCGCTTGCACTTCCGCGCGAGTCATCTTGACGTTGGCCGCGGGGTTGGCGGCGTCGGGCTTGAACTGGAGCGTCACCTGCGTGCCGCCCAGGAACTCGTTGTCGAGCATCTTCTGGCCCTGGTACGCGACCATGCCGATGCCCAGCGCGACATAGATCGCCGAGAGCCCGAAGAAGACGTATCGCAGGCCGATCCAGTCGATCTTGGGCGTCAGCCAGCCCTGCAACTGCGGCACGGCCATGGGCAGCATGCTCGCCTTGCGCCAGCCCGCCGCGAGCATGATGTTGAAGATCAGCTTGCTGATGACCAACGCTGCGAACAGCGTGCTCACGACGCCCAGGCCCATGGTGATGGCAAAGCCGCGAATTTCGGGCGTGCCGGTGTAGTACAACACCACGCAGACGATCAGGTTGGTGATGTTGCCGTCGACGATCGCGCTGAAGGCCTTGTCAAAGCCCAGCCGCACCGCGGTGCGGAGGTCGGCCCCGCGATTGATTTCTTCACGGATGCGCTCATATACCAGCACGTTGCTGTCCACCGCCATGCCGAAGGTCAGGATCACGCCCGCGATGCCGGGCATCGTAAACGCGGCGTTGGAGAAGCTCATCGCGCCCAGGATGCACAATGCGTTGGCGACCAGGGCCACCAGGGCGACGGCGCCGAAGGTGAAGTAGTAGAAGATCATGAACGCGGCGGTCAGGATCAGCGAGATCACGCCGCTCTTGACGCCCATGCGGAGGTTGTCCGCGCCCAGTTCGGGGCCCACGGCATTGATGCTGATGGGTTCGGTGCTGAGTTTGGCGCGAAGGCTGCCGCCGCCCAGCACGCGGATGATGTAGTCGAGTTCTTCCTTGGGGAACTCGCCCGTGATCTGGCCGTTACTGGAGATTTCGCTGAGCAGGTTGGGCGCGGTATAGACCTGGTCGTCCAGCAGGATGCCCATCGGCTCGCTGACGTGCGAGCCGGTGAGGCGGCCAAGCAGCAGAGCGCCCGAGGCGTCCATGCGGAAGGCGATGGCGGGGCGGCCGCGTTGGTCGGTGCTGGGGGTCGCGCTGGCGACGCTCCAGGTTCCTTCTTCCTGCGTGAGGCGGCTGCTGCGGGTGTCGTAGGCGAGCATGTAATACTCGCCGCCGTAGGGCTCCACCACATAGCCCATCTGTCCGAAGATGATGGAGGCAGCACGCGGGTCTTCCTTGAGCGCGTCGGCCTGTTCCTTGGTGTTGAGCCAGTTTTCGAGTTGGTTGATGCGGTACCAGCGGGCGTCGGGCGCGGCGGTGTTGCGCGGGCCCAGGGTCGCCAGTTCGCTGCGCAGGCGAGCCTCTTCGGGATGCCGGCCCGGCTGCACCATGATGCGGAAGCTGAGCACGCCCGCGCCGCGGAGCATGCGGATCAGGTCCTGCGGGTCATCCAGTGTGGTGCGTTCCGCGCTGTACTGGGCGTGGAGCTTGAGCAGTTTGTCGATCTGGTCCTTGCTCTCGGGGTGCGCGCTGTAGAGCTGCTGCTCTGCGATCTCGCGGGGCGAGGGGAGCGGCACGCGGGTGCCGTCGCGAGCGTCGATCATGCGGATGCGGGTCGAAGCGTTGACGACCTTGCGGATCGCCCCGGCGTCGAGCACGGTCGCGAGCACGCGGTTGCGGGAAGCTTCGTACGCGGTCTCGGCCTCGGCAGCGGCGCTGGCGAGGGGCAGGCTGTTCTTGTCGGCTTCGTAGGCCTTGTTGGCGACTTGGGCGGCGTCGAAGGCAACGGCGGCTTCGGCGAGCAGTTTCTCGACGCTGGCGTTGCCGCTGCTGAGTTGCTTGATCTGGGCGTCGCGCTCGCTCGCGGGCAACTGCATCACCTGCTGCAGGCGAGACTGGGTCAGGCGGTTACGGCCGATCTCGGCGAGGGCGTCTTCGAACTCCTTCCGCAGCGCCTTCACGCGTTCGCTGGGCAGGGGCATCGAAATCTCGATGCGGTCGCGGCCTTGCGCGACCATCGAAATTTCCATCACGCCGTTGGGGTCGACGCGTTCCTTCAAGACCTCGATCGTCTTGGCGAGGATCGCCTTGGCGTCCTCGTTGCTTTCGATCTGCACGGCGTACGTCATGCTGACGCCGCCGGCGAGGTCCTTGCCGCGCCGGAGCTTCTTGTCGGGCGGAATGATCGCCCACGTGAAGACCACGAGGACGGCGAGGACGAGGAACAGGGTCTTCAGGAGTGGTCGCATGTGAAGGTCTCGGACAGGGCGGAAGCAGTCCGCCGGAAATCAAGTGGGGATGGTAGGGAAAGGTTCACCGCGGAGGACGCGGAGAGCGCGGGGAGAAAAGCACGCGCAACTCAGGCTCCGAAGCTGATTCGCGGACACCTCTGCGTGCGCAGCGCGGCGAATCCGAACGTCGTCAGACGCCCACGGGCTTGCCGGCTTCCTTGGCTTCGATGGTGCCGCTGGACTTGTTGCCCGACGACGACAGCACCCCGGCGATCGCGCTCTTGGAGAGGCGAATGCGCGAGTCTTCCGAGCGGATCACCACTTCGGAGTCAGACATTTCGGTGATCGTCCCGATGATCCCGGCGGAGGTTGAGACCTTGTCGCCCTTGCCCAGCGAGGACATCAGGGATTCACGGCGCTTCTTTTCCTTGCGGCCGGTCATGATGCTGATGAAGATCATGAACACCAGCAGGCCGACCATCATCAGCGGGAAGAGCAGCGCACCCGCGCCGCCTGGAGCCGCGCCGCCGACGGGCTGACCCGCGCCCGGGGTCGCCGGGGTGCCGGCGGTC